>CAXTNV010000104.1:0-2328 GCA_964245755.1 uncultured Acetobacteraceae bacterium
GCAGATGCGCATCTTCGAGAACAGCGAGGATGCGGTGTTCACCATCGGGCCGTACACCTTCCGGCCGTCGGCGAAGCTGCTGCAGGAGGCGGTGCGCAACCGTCGCATCCGGCTGACCGAGAAGGAGGCGGCGATCCTGAAATTCCTGTATCGCGCCGGCACCCGCCCGGTGCCGCGGCAGGTGCTGCTGAACGAGGTCTGGGGCTACAACGCGGCGGTGACCACGCACACGCTGGAGACCCATATCTACCGGCTGCGGCAGAAGATCGAGCCTGATCCCGCAAACGCATGCCTGCTGGTCACGGAGGGGGGCGGCTATCGACTCGATCCGGAAGGTGGCCTGGCCGTCGTCTGAGCGTCCTCAGCCGGCGCGCGCCTCGGCGACCGCCCGTCGCAGTCCGTCCAGTCCCACGTCGCCCTCGATCACCTTGCCGCCGATCACGAAGCTCGGCGTGCCGGTGATGCCGAGCTGACGCGCCAGCGCCACCGCCGCCTGCAGGCGTGCGTCGAGTGCCGGATCGGCCATGTCGCGGTCGAACCGCGCGAGATCCAGGCCCTGCTGGGACGCCGCAGCGCGGATCTGCCCCGGCCCAGGCTGCCCCTGATCGCGCATCAGCGCGTGCTGCAGGTCAGCGTATCGATCCTGCAGGCCGGCGGCCGCGATTGCACGCGACTGCAGCACGCTGGCCGCACCCAGGATCGGGATCAGCTTCTCCACCAGCCTGATCCTGTGGTCACCGGCGACCAGCGCGTCCAGGTCGGGCAGCGCCTTGCGGCAGTACGGGCAGCGCGGGTCGTAGAACGCGACCAGGGTGATGTCGCCGCGCGGGTTGCCCGCGATGTAGTCGCCCGGCACCCCGGAGAGCGCCGCCTGATTGCGCCGCACCGCCTCGCCGCTGTCCGCGGCCTGGCTCTTCTCCGCCTGCGCGCGCAGCGACAGGATCGCGTCGCTGAGGATCGAGGGATCGGTCTTCAGCGCCTGTCGCACGATTGCGATGATCTCGTCGCGTTGCGACGGCGTGAAGCCGTCGGCGCGCGCGGAAGGCGGCTCGGCCCCGAGCAGGCCGAGCGAGAGGATCCCGGCCAGGGCGGCGTTGCGGGTGCACAGCATGCGCTGGCTCTAGCACGCCGACTACACGGCGCACAGGTTGCCGCTCAACCCGAAGCCGTCTAATGGCTGCGGCCGATACGGCAGCTGGTGGAGAGCGGATCCTTGCGCAGGTCGAGACGGTCGCTGCGGATGCTGGGCACTTCGCGTGCGCTCCCTGCCGTCGTCGGTCTCTGCCTGCTGACCGGCTGCTCCAGCGTGCAGCAGGTGAAGGCGCTGGTGACGGGTCCTTCCTCGCCCTATCTGACCGGCTATATCGGCGAGGTGGTCGCCGACGAGCCGCGGGCGGCCCTGGTGGCACGCGACGTGCTGGCGCGCGGCGGCAACGCGGCGGACGCCGCGGCTGCCCTCGGGCTCAGCCTGGCGGTCACCCTGCCCTCGCGCGCTTCGCTCGGCGCCGGGGGAGGCTGCCTCGCCTTCGACGCGGCGGAACGCTCGGCGCCGGAGGCGATCCTGTTCACCCCCGTCGCGGGCAGCTCGGCTGCGGAGGCCGGAAGCGTGGCACCGGACCGGCCGCCTTTGGATCGGCCGGCCTCGGTGCCGATGCTGGCACGCGGGCTGTTCCTGCTGCAGGTACGTCACGGCAGCGTCGGCTTCGACGAGCTGATCCGCCCGGCGGCCGAGCTCGCGCGCAACGGCATCACGGTCTCGCGGGCATTCGCCGAGGATCTGGCACAGGTGCGCGAGCCGCTGCTCGCCGATCCGCACGCTCGCGACATCTTCGGCGGTGGCGGCGGCGCGCCGCCCGTATCGGGCGACCGGCTGCTGCAGCCGCAGCTCGCGGCCACCCTCGATCGCCTGGCGCTGGTGGGCGTGGGCGACCTCTACACCGGCGCCCTCGCCGGCGCGCTGGTGGCGGGTGCGGCGGCCGCAGGCGGCGGCCTCGACCTGCCGACGCTGCGTGCGGCGCTGCCCGTGGCACGCGCGCCGCTGCAGCTGGAGGACGGCACGGTGCGGATCGGCTTCCTGCCGCCGCCGGCGGATGGCGGTCTGGCCGCGGCAGTGGCGTATCGCGCCCTGCAGGAGGGTGACGGCGAGGCGATCCAGCGTTCGGAGGCGGCCGCGGCGGCCTGGCGTGCCTCGCATCCGCAGCCGGCCGATGCGTCGCAGCTGGCCGCAGACGCGCAGGCTGCGCTGCGTGCAGGTCCGGCGAGTGGTGCGCCGGCCGGTCCGGCATTGGACCGGCTGCCTGCCTCGACCAGCTTCGTCGTGCTTGATCG
>CAXTNV010000104.1:2338-11196 GCA_964245755.1 uncultured Acetobacteraceae bacterium
GCTGCGCGCCGCGCTGCATGGCGGGGCGCTCGGGCGTGCGGTCACCAGCACCGGCCGTGTCAATGCGATCTCCTGCACCCGTGGCCTGCCGGGCGACGCCGGGAGCTGCGCCAGCGCCACCGATCCGCGCGGCGCCGGGCTCGCGGTCGGCAGCAACTAGCGCGCGCCGTGCCCAGTCAGGGGGGGCTCAAGCAGGGCAAGGCCGGCATGATCGAGCCCTTCCTGGTGATGGACGTGATCGCCCGGGCGAACGCCAGGCAGGCCGCGCTGCCGCCGGGTGCGGCGGGCGTCATCCGCATGGAGGTGGGCCAGCCCGCCACCGGTGCTCCGCGCGGCGCGGTCGAGGCGGCGGTGCGGGCACTGCGAGGTGGCGCCGCGCTCGGATACACGGAGGCATTCGGGCGGCGCTCCCTGCGCGAGCGCATCGCCCGGCACTACGAAGCGTTCTACGGCATCGCCGCGGCCGGCGGCCGCATCGCGGCCGAGCGCATCGCGGTGACCACCGGCGCGTCCGGCGGCTTCCTGCTGGCCTTCCTGGCCGCCTTCGACGCCGGCGACCGCGTCGCCCTCGCCACCCCGTACTACCCGCCCTACGTGAACATCCTCAAGGCGCTCGGCATGGTGCCGCTGGCGCTGCCGACCGGCCGCGAGAGCCGCTTCCAGCCCAGCGTCGCGATGCTGGAGGCGATGGCACACGCACCGGGAGGGCTGCCGGAAGGTCTGATCGTGGCCTCGCCGGGCAATCCGACGGGCACCACCCTGGATGCCGGCGAACTCGCCGCGCTGGCGCGATGGTGCGACGGGCACGGCGTGCGGCTGATCAGCGACGAGATCTATCATGGGCTGAACTGGGAGGCGCCGCCGGCCACCGCCGCGGCGTTCAGCGACAGCGCCGTGGTCATCAACAGCTTCTCGAAATACTGGAGCATGACCGGCTGGCGGGTCGGCTGGATGGTGCTGCCGCAGGACCTGATGCGGCCGGCCGAGCGGCTGGGCCAGAACATGTTCATCAGCGCGCCGCACATCTCGCAGCTGGCGGCGGAGGCCGCGTTCGACTGCGGCGAGGAGATCGAGGAGAACCTGCAGCGCTACCGGCGGGCACGCGCGCACCTGCTGCACGCGCTGCCGCAGGCGGGGTTCGCGGATCTGTCGCCGGCGCAGGGCGCGTTCTACCTCTACGCCGATGTCTCGTCGCGCAGCACCGACAGCGTCGGCTTCGCCGCGCGCATCCTCGACGAGGTCGGCGTCGCTGTGACGCCCGGGGTGGATTTCGATGCCCGCCACGGGCATCGCTTCCTGCGCTTCTCCTACTGCGGCGGCGAGGCGGACATGCGCGAGGCGACCGAACGGCTGGCCCGGCTCGCCGGCTGAGGCGCGGCGTCGCCGATCAACCGGGCATGGACGTCGCGGCGCTCCAGAAGAAAGTCAGCTCGTGCCGGTTGTGCGCGAGATGCATCAGGCGGGCGCCGGGTATGGCCGCGAACCGGTCGGCGACGTCGTGGTCGGTCTCGCCCTGGAACTTGATCGTGCACAGGATGCGCGCCGCGCGGCCGGCCTCGATCCAGCGCCCGACGAGCGCGAGCAGACGTGCCGGATAGGCGATGATGTCGCTGCACAGCCAGTCCACCGCCGGCTCCAGGCGTGGGTCGATGCCGAAGGCGCTCTGCCACCGATGCGTCACCAGCGGGTGTGCCGCGACCGAAGGCGCGAGCGCGGCCTTGTCGACGGCGACGACGCGTGCGCCGAGCTGCGCCAGCGCCCAGCTCCAGCCGCCGGGTGCCGCTCCGAGATCCAGGCAAACCTGTCCCGGCAGGGGCGTCACGCCGAGCCGGGTGCAGGCTTCCCAGAGCTTGAGGTAGGCGCGCGAGGGCGGCCCAACGTGGTCCTCGACGAAGCGGCAGACGCCGCCGACGAACGGGCTGGTCTTGCTGGTGCTGAGCAGCAGCCGGTCCGGCGCCAGCAGCGTCCAGGCGCCGAGCGGCGCCCTGGGCGCGGGCTGCGGGAAATGCAGCGGCGCCGCCTTCACCGGCGGCAGCTTCGCCTCGATCAGGCCGCAGCGGCCGCGATGCATCTCCGCGTGCAGGCTCCAGTTGCGTTGGCGGTCGCGCAGCAGCCGTGCCGCCGCGCCGACCGACGCGCAGGCGTGCAGCTCCGGCGCGGTCCACACGTCGAGCGCCCACGCGCAAGGCCGGGGCGGGTCCGGCGACAGCGCCAGCAGCCCGTGCCAGCCGGATACGCGCACCCCGAGCCGCGCCAGCTCCCCGGCCAGCGCCGGCTGCGTCGCCGCATCGGCGAGGTAGGCCGCACAGATCGACGGGTCCTGCGTCACGCGCGCCGCCGCAGCGGCCAGGCGGAGACGGCGAGCAGCGCCCAGCCGAGCATCAGCAGGGTGCCCCCGGTCGGGGCCACCCGGCCGAGATGCGGGCCGCCGAAGGCCGGCGGCACGACACCGGCGCAGAAGCAGGTCGTGCCGAGCAGGAAGCACGCGGCCGACAGCTGTACCAGGCGGGGACGGCCGCTGTCGCGCAGCCACAGCGCTGCCGACAGCAGCGCCGCGGCGTGCCAGCCCAGCATCTGCACCGCGGCGCGCAGCGACTCGCGGCCGCCGGCGACCAGCATGCGATCCGGCAGGTGCGCGGCGAGCGCCGCCAGCGCGACCGCGAGCAGCCCGACCAGGGCGCCGCAGGCGAACCACGCGCCGGCCGCGGTCGAGGCCGCCGATGCAGGCGCGGGTCCGGTCGATCCTGGCTGTGCGGATGAAGATGGGTATAGTCGCGGCATGGCTCACGGTGACCTGTTCGGCGAAATCGAGCCCTACGCGACCGGCTACCTGCCGGTCGAGGGCGGCCACTCGATCTACTGGGAACAGGTCGGTAATCCGCAAGGGCGACCGGTGCTGTTCGTCCATGGCGGCCCCGGAGCCGGAGCGGGTGCGGTGCATCGGCGCTTCTTCGATCCGTCGTACTGGCGCGTGGTGGTGTTCGACCAGCGCGGCGCCGGGCGATCGCGCCCGCAGGGCAGCATCGCCGGCAACACCACGCCGCTGCTGGTCGGCGACATCGAGGCGCTGCGCCACGCGCTCGGCATCGAGAGCTGGCTGCTGTTCGGCGGCTCCTGGGGCTCGACGCTGAGCCTGTGCTACGCGCAGGCGCATGTGGAGCGGGTGACGGGTCTGGTGCTGCGCGGCGTGTTCCTGGGCCGCCCGGAGGAGCTGCACTGGTTCCTGTACGGCCTGGCGCAGATATTTCCCGACGCTCACGCCGCCTTCGCCGGTCATCTGCCGGAAAGCGAACGCGACGACCTGCTGGGCTCCTACCTGTCGCGCCTCACCGATCCGGACCCCGCGATACACCTGCCGGCCTCGCGCGCCTGGTCGACCTACGAGGGCACCTGCTCCACCCTGCTGCCGACGCCGGCCATCGTCGCCGGCTTCTCGCGCGACCGGGCGAGCCTCGGGCTGGCACGGATCGAGGCGCACTACTTCGCCAACCGGCTGTTCCTGCCCGCCGAGGGCCTGTTGTCGCGAATGCCCCGGATCGCGCATCTGCGCGCCGAGATCGTACAGGGCCGCTACGACATGATCTGCCCGGCGCGGAGCGCCTTCCAGCTGGCGCGCCACTGGCCCGGCGCCCGGCTAAGCATCGTTCCCGACGCCGGTCACTCGGCGCTCGAGCCCGGCGTGCGGCGCGCGCTCGTCGCCGCGGTGGAGGGGTTCCGCCTCGACCGCTGAGCCGGCGCTGTGGCGGATCGGACAAATAAACGAAGCCCGCGCACGACCATGAACATACCGCGGGGTGCGACGTTGCAACGCCGTCGTCCACCTACTGCCGAGGATCTTTGTCAATGAACCGTCTCACCCGCTGGGGCCTAGTCCTGGCGCTCGCACCGCTCGCCGCCTGCGCCTCCAACCCGCCGCCCGCAGCCCCCGCGGCGCCTCCCGCGCCACCACCGCTGGCCAGCGGCGCCGCCAGCTTCGTGCAGGTCGCGGCACAGGGCGGCATGGCGGAAGTGCAGATGGGCGAACTCGCCGATCAGACGTCGAAGAGCAGCAAGGTCAAGATGTTCGCCGAGCAGATGGTCAAGGACCACACCCCGGCCAACGAGCAGCTCAAGCAGCTCGCCACCGCCAAGGGCGCGACCCTGCCGACCGGCCTGAGCGACGACCAGAACAAGACCCTGACCATGCTGCAGGGCGAGAAGGGCCGCAAGTTCGACCGCGACTACGCCGCGGCCCAGGTGCAGGGCCACAGCGACATGCTCAGCACCTTCCAGACCGAGGCCGCATCCGGAACCGACCCGGACCTGAAGAGCTTTGCCGCCCAGACCGTGCCCACGATCCAGCAGCACCTCGCCGAGGCGCAGAAGCTGGCCGCGGCGCCGATGCATCACCGGATGATGAGGCACCACCACCAGACCAGCGCGTCGTAGCCGCGCCGGGTGCCTCAAGCCGCCGTCCTGCAGCGTCGGGACGGCGGTTTCGCTTTGCAGCGGGAGCGCTTGCCTGCACTCTCCGGCGCCCACGGCAGGGAGATCGCCGCCTTGTATATCGCCATGAACCGGTTCCGCGTGGCGCGCGGTTCCGAGACCGAGTTCGAGCAGGTCTGGCTGTCGCGCGACGTGCATCTTCGCACGGTGGCGGGCTTCGAGGTGTTCCACCTGCTGCGCGGCCCCGAGCATGAGGACTACGTGCTCTACGCGTCGCACACGATCTGGCGCTCGTACCAGGACTTCGAGGCCTGGACGCGTTCCGACGCCTTTCGCGAGTCGCACCGCGGCGCCGGTCAGCGCTCCGGGCCCTCGCTCTACCTGGGTCCGCCGCAGTTCGAGGGCTTCTCGGTGCTGCAGACGGTCGGCCCGGTTGAGGCCGTCGCGTGAGCATACGCATCGACCGCGTGGTCACCCGCGGCGGCGATCTCGGGCTGACCAGCCTCGGCGACGGCACCCGGGTCAGCAAGGATGTGGCCCGCGTCGAGGCCTATGGCGCGGTGGACGAGGCCAACGCGTCGCTCGGCGTGCTGCGCGCGACGATGCAGGCGGGCAGCGTGTCGGAGAGCTTCGTGCGACGGGTGCAGAGCATGCTGTTCGATGTCGGCGCCGACCTCTGCGTGCCCGGCAGCGCCGGCGCCACGCTGCGTCTCGGCGACGCGCCGGTCGAGGCGGTCGAGGCGGAGATCGCGCGGCTGCTGCAGCGCCAGGCGCCGCTCGACAGCTTCGTGCTGCCGGCGGGAAGCCACGCGGCGTCGCAGGCTCACGTCGCGCGCACCATCGTGCGCCGCGCCGAGCGTCGAGTGGTCACGCTGGCCGGCGCCGAGCCGGTGACGCCGGCGGTGATCCAGCTGCTCAACCGCCTCTCAGACTACCTGTTCGTGCTCAGCCGCCACCTCAACGATGACGGGCGGGCGGACGTGCTGTGGGTGCGCGGCGGCGCCGCGGAGAGCTGATCCGGGGGGCGCCGAGGCTCTGTCCGAACTCCGCTCAGCTTTCGCCCGGCGGTTCGGCGCCGACCAGGATGTCGCGCAGGGCGACGATCTCGCCGATCACGATGATCGCCGGCGTCGGCGGCGGGTCGCCGCGCAGCAGTGCCGCAAGCGTGCCCAGTGTCCCCGCGCGCACCTGCTGTGCATCGCTCGCCGCCTGCGAGATCGCCGCCGCCGGCGTCTCGGCCGGCATACCGCCCTCGATCAGCCGCCTGCTGATCTCGCCCAAGGTGCGCACCGCCATGTAGAGCACGATCGGCTGGCCGAGGCGGGCCAGCGCCTCCCAGTCGAGCGAGGCGATCGCGTCCGGCTCTCCCTCGGCGCTGTGGCCGGTGGCGAGCACGATCGCCTGGTTGATGCCTCGCACCGTCGCCGGGATGCCCGCCGCGGCCAGTCCGCTCAGGCCGGAGGTCAGGCCGGGGATCACCCGGAACGGGATGCCGGCCCGTATCAGCCCGAGCGCCTCCTCGGCGCCGCGGCCGAACACGTAGGGATCGCCCCCCTTCAGCCGCAGCACCCGCTTGTGCTGCCGTGCCAAGGCGACCAGCCGGGCGGTGATGTCGGCCTGGTGGATCGAGGGACGGCCGCCGCGCTTGCCGGCGAACTCGCGCACCGCGTCCGGCGGCGCCAGCTCTAGCACGCCGGGATCGACCAGCGCGTCGTAGACGATCACGTCGGCCTGGATCAGGCCGCACAGCGCGTGCAGCGTCAGGTGTCCGCGATCGCCGGGCCCGGCACCGGCCAGCCAGACGTGACCCGGCCGCATGACCGGGCAGGTGCCACCGAGCAGCAGTCCGACCGCGGCGCCGTAGCGCGGGTCCGGCGCGGCCGACGCGGTGCGGACGTCATCCCGGGCGGTCACGTACGGTCTGCCCCGGCGGGGGCGGCAGGGGCGGCGCGGCCCCGGGCGAGGTGGTGGCGGATCTGCTGCATTGCGACTTATCTGGCGCTCCGGCGCGGCCGGAGCGCGGTTTGCCCTGGAACGGGACGGGTGGCCGGCATAGATCACGCGTGCCGCAGCGCCGGAACCCGCTTGCGGCCGATGGGAGAAGTGCAGCCTATGTCCGACCCGGTGACCAACCAAGCACGAAGCCTCCAGGCGCACGGCAACCGCGCGCCCGACGGCATGGGGCTCGGCCACGGGGAGAGCCGCCTGATCACGCCGCCGAGCAGGAGCTACCCGCACCTCAGCCAGGAGCGCGTGCTGAGCGTGCATCACTGGACCGACCGGCTGTTCTCCTTCACCTGCACGCGCGACGTCAGCCTGCGGTTCGAGAACGGACAGTTCGCCATGATCGGGCTCGAGGTCGCGGGCAAGCCGCTGCTGCGCGCCTACAGCATGGCCAGCGCCAACTACGAGGATCAGCTCGAGTTCCTCAGCATCAAGGTCGCGGAGGGCCCGCTGACCTCGCTGCTGGCGCACCTGCAGGTCGGCGACAGCGTGCTGGTCGGGCGCAAGCCGACCGGGACGCTGCTGCTGGACAACCTGCGCCCGGGCCGCAACCTCTACCTGCTGGCGACCGGAACCGGCCTCGCGCCGTTCATGAGCCTGATCAAGGATCCGGCGGTCTACGAGCGGTTCGAGCGCGTGATCCTGACCCATACCGTGCGCCTCTCGGCCGAGCTCGCCTACGTCAACCACATCCGGCACGAGCTGCCGAAGCACGAGTTCCTGGGCGAGGACATCGCCGCCAAGCTGAGCTACTACCCGAGCGTGACCCGCGAGGCGTTCATGACCCGCGGCCGGATCACCGCCCTGATCGAGAGCGGCAGGATCTTCGCCGACTTGTCGCTGCCGGTGCTGGATGCCGCCCTCGACCGGGTGATGATCTGCGGCAGCAACGAGATGCTCGCCGACACCGAGCGCCTGCTGCTCGCGCGCGGCTTCGACGAGGGCAACAATGCGAACCCGGGCAGCTACGTGGTGGAGAAGGCGTTCGTCGCGCGCTGAGGCGCCGGCGGCGCAGCACCCGGCGATGCCGTGATGCAATACGATTTCGACCTGCTGGTGATCGGGGGCGGCTCGGGCGGGGTGCGCTGCGCGCGCATCGCCGCCGGCCACGGCGCGAGGGTGGCGGTGGTGGAGGCGCGGCACTGGGGCGGCACCTGCGTCAACCTCGGCTGCGTGCCGAAGAAGATCATGGTGCAGGCAAGCGAGTACAACGACTACGCGGCGGACTCGCGCGGCTTTGGCTGGGACATCGAACCGGGGCGCCACGACTGGCAGCACATGATCGCGCACAAGGACCGCGAGATCGGCCGCCTGAACGCGATCTATGTCCGGCTGCTGGAGAATGCCGGCGTCACCCTGTTCGAGGGCCGTGCCCGCTTTGACGGGCCGCGCACGGTGGTCATCGAGCCCGGGCCGCTCGATCCGCACGCCGAGACGCGCCGCGTCAGCGCCGAGCGGGTGGTGATCGCGACCGGCGGGATGCCGGCGGTGCAGCCGAACATCGAGGGCCAGGAACTGGGCATCACCTCGGACCAGGCGTTCCACCTGGAGCGGCGTCCGGAACGGCTGGTGATCGTGGGCTCGGGCTATATCGGGGTCGAGTTCTCCGGCATCTTCGCCGGCCTGGGTTCCGAGGTCAGCGTGCTGTTCCGCCAGCAGCTGCCGTTGCGCGGCTTCGACCAGGATCTGCGGGTGGCGCTGGACGACGCGATGGGGGAGCGCGGCATCACGCGCCATCGCAGCACCCTGCTGCACCGCATCGAGCGCGACCGCGGCGCGCTGCGGCTCACCCTGGTCGACGGCAGGGAGCTCGAGACCGACCTCGTGTTCTTCGCGGTCGGGCGCGTCCCGGACGTGGCCGGGCTCGGGCTCGAGACCACGCGGGTGCGCACCACCGATGCAGGACGGGTGATCGTCCGCGACGAGGTGCACCAGGGCGGCGAGACCGACGAGCCCGGCATCTACGCCATCGGCGACGTCACCAACCGGCTGAACCTGACCCCCGTCGCGATCGCCGAGGGCCACATGCTGGCCGACAGCCTGTTCTCCGGCACGACCCGCGAGTGGCGCTTCGACACCGTGCCGAAGGCGGTCTTCTTCACCCCACCGCTGGCCAGCGTGGGCATGAGCGAGGAGGAGGCGGCGGCACGCGGTCCAGCCGACATCTATTGCGGCCGCTACAAGTCGATGCGCCACACCATGAGCGGCCGCAGCCGAAGCAACACCATCAAGCTGGTGGTCGATCACGACAGCCAGGTGGTGCTGGGGGCGCACATGCTCGGCGAGGACGCGCCAGAGATCATGCAGGGGCTGGCGATCGCCGTCATCGCCGGACTGAAGAAGAGCGACTTCGACCGCACCATCGGCATCCACCCGAGTTCAGCCGAGGAGTTCGTCACCCTGCGCACGCTGACCCGTGTCGCCGGCGT
>CAXTNV010000104.1:11296-12826 GCA_964245755.1 uncultured Acetobacteraceae bacterium
CCGCCCGCCTTCGACGGCCCCGGAGGCGATCGCAGACGATGCCTGGCTGCTGCGCGGCCTGTGCGAACACGAGGCGCCGGCACTGCTCGAGGCGGTGCGGGAGGTCGAGCACCACGCGCCGTTCCGGCACATGCTCACCCGCCGCGGCGGCACCATGGCGGTGGCGATGACCAACTGCGGCGGCCTCGGATGGGTGTCGGACCGGAGCGGCTACCGCTACGAGGCGCTGGATCCGCTTACCGGCCGGCCCTGGCCGCCGCTGCCGGAGCGGTTCGCGGCGCTGGCGGCCCGCGCCAGCCTGGCCGCGGGTCTCGCGCCGGCCGCCGCCGACGTCTGCCTGATCAACCGCTACGCGCCCGGCGACCGGCTCTCGCTGCATCAGGATCGCGACGAGCCCGACCTTTCGGCGCCGATCGTCTCGGTCTCGCTCGGGCTGCCCGCGATCTTCCTGTTCGGAGCCGCGAGCCGCGGCGATCCGGTGCGGCGCTGCCGGCTCGATCATGGCGACGTCGTGGTGTGGGGCGGTGCGTCCCGCCTCGCCTTTCACGGGGTGGCGCCGGTGCCGGCGGGCGAGCATCCGGCGACCGGGCCGTGGCGGATCAACCTGACCCTGCGCACCGCGGGCCGCGCCTAGCGCGCGAAGCTTTTCCCCCTGCGTCCTCTGCTGCTTTCTCTCGGGCCCGAATGGGTGGATAAAGGCGCCCCCGCGGCGAGGGCCGCGCGCCTTCAGGCAGTCCGGACCCCTTCGATGAACGCGTCGCCCGCCCACAGGATCGTCCAGACCCAGAACCTGCCCGGCTGGACCCCGTCCAGCTGGCGCGGCTGCCCGATCCAGCAGGCGCCGGCCTATCCGGATGCGGCGGCGGCGCAGGAAGTCGAGGCGCGCCTGCGCGGCTATCCGCCGCTGGTGTTCGCGGGCGAGGCGCGTCGCCTGAAGCAGCAGCTGGCGCTGGCCGGGGAGGGTCGGGCCTTCGTGCTGCAGGGCGGCGCCTGCGCCGAAAGCTTCGGCGAATTCACCGCCGACATCATACGCGACACCTTCCGCGTGCTGCTTCAGATGTCGGTGGTCCTGACCTTCGGCGCCAAGGTGCCGGTGGTGAAGCTGGGCCGCATGGCCGGCCAGTTCGCCAAGCCGCGCTCGTCGGACAGCGAGACCGTGAGCGGCCGCAGCCTGCCGGCGTATCGTGGCGACATCATCAACGGTGCTGCGTTCACCGCGGCCTCGCGCATCGCCGACCCGGTGCGCATGGAGACCGGCTACTTCCAGTCCGCCGGCACCTTGAACCTGCTGCGCGCCTTCGCCTCCGGCGGCTATGCCAACCTGCACCAGGTGCATCGCTGGAACCTGGGCTTCGTCGCGCGTTCGCCGCTGGCCGCCCGCTACCAGGATCTCGCGCAGCGCATCGACGAGACGCTCGGCTTCATGGGCGCCTGCGGCCTCGGCTCGGCCCCGCAGATCAACGAGACCGAGTTCCACACCAGCCACGAGGCGCTGCTGCTGCCCTACGAGCAGGCGCTGACCCGCGTCGA
>CAXTNV010000105.1:0-12801 GCA_964245755.1 uncultured Acetobacteraceae bacterium
CTGTAATCCAGCGGCGCCGCGTCCGGCGGCGGCGCGTAACGCGGGCGCGGGTCGAGCACGGCGTGCCGGCGGGCGGGCCACAGGCCGTCGAGCGAGGGCGCCGGGGGCGGGAACATCGCGGCGAGCGCGGTGCCGGCGAGCGCGAGGAATAGCAGGAAGCGCCAGGCCGGGGCTCGCCGCCACAGGCGTCCGAAGGCGGTCATCGCGCGCCCTCCGGCGCACGCGAGCACGGCCAGGATCCGCCGACGCCCCCGCGGCGGGGCGCCGCGCTAGAGCGCACGTTCCTGCGGTTCGATCGCGCGCAGGTCGGCGATCCGGGTGACGACGCCGGACTCCGCCTGTTCGAGCCGCACCCGCCGCGCGCCCTGCTGCCTCGCCTCGATCAGCCCGTCGCTGACCATCTCCTCGATCGAGCGCACCAGGTCGCGGGCGCTGGCGCCGTGCCCGAGCCGGTCCTGCTTCTGCATCACCTCGAACAGCAGAGCCGCGTCGATGCCGCCCGGCGCGATCTCCAGGCCGTACTGGGCGATCATCGCCTCGATCTCGAGTGCCGCGACGCGGGCGATGTCTAGACCCTCGAGCTTGCGGAACACGAAGATGCGGTCGATGCGGTTGAGCACCTCCGGGGCGAAGCCGGCGAGCTTGAGCGCCTCCACCGAGGCTCCGCGCATCGCCTCCGGGTCGTGGCCGAGCCGGCTCTCGATCTCGCCGAGCATGTCGGTGGCGATGTTCGAGGTCAGCATGAAGATCGCGCGCGTGGTCGACACCGCCTGTCCGTTAGAGGCCTCGGTGACGTGGCCGTCGTTCCAGGCGGTGAGGAACTTCTTGAACACGTCGGGATGCGCCTTCTCGATCTCGTCGAGCAGCACCACGGCGTCGGGCGTCTCCTTCAGCCCGCCGGTGAGCTTGCCGTAGCTGTCCGAGCCGACATAGCCCTTGGGCGAGCCGAACAGCTGCGTCGCGGCGTGCGGCGAGCTCATCTGGGTCATGTCGAAGTGCAGCAGCTTGCGGCCGAGTGCTGCCGCCAGCCGCTTGCTCAGGTAGGTCTTGCCGGTGCCGGGAGGTCCGGCGAGCAGGAAGATGCCGACCGGCTTGCCGCGCACCTGCAGTGCCAGACGGCGCCGCAGTTGCTGCGCCACGTCCTCGCAGACCTGGTCCTGGCCGATCACCTGGTCGCGCAGCGTCTGCGCCAGCGCCTGGGCGTCGATGAAGGTCGCGCGCTCCTGCTGCGAGAGCAGCTGCTCGAGTGCCGCGCGATTGGTCAGCCGGGCCAGAATATCCATCATCCACCCTCGTCGCTTGCGTCGCTGCGTGTGCAGGCTGCGACCGACCGGGCCGGCACGCCACTCGAAGCCGACCGCCGCCAGCACGAGCGTCCAGGCACCCGCGGCGGCGGCAGCATAGACCCAGCCGAGCCGGGTGAGCCAGGACAGCAGGCCGCTCCAGATGCCGCTCGGCGAAAGGTGCAGCTGCATGGCGATCTGCACGCTCGCCAGCGTCAGGAACGCCAGCATCATCAGCGGCATCAGCCGGGTCGCGGCAGGCAGCAAGCCCTTCATTGATCTAACACTCCCACATCCATCTCCTTGACTGCCTGCAGCGTCGGCAGCGCCAGCGGCCCGGTCAGGGTGATCGCGCCGATGCCGACGCTGCCCGCAGGGGCTCCCGGAGCGGCGCCGGGCGAGCCAGCGAGCAGGCGGAAGCGCAGGCTGCCGACCTCGGCGATCGGCATGGTCAGCACGATCGGCTGCGCGGCGAGGTGGACGATCTGGGTCAGGCCGTTGGCGTCGACCTGCACCACGGCGCCGCTGCCGCCGTCACGCTCGAACAGGGGCACGCGCACCAGCCGCAGCCGCCGCCGCTCGACCGCCCGGGCCAGCGCCGACGCGTCCTGCGTGGGCAGGCCGATCGCCTGCAGCGCCGGCTGCTCGGCGCCCGCCGGGATCAGGCCCAGCTCGAGCAGGGCGCGGACCTGATCGTGGCTCACCGCGCCGCCAGCCGCGGCGAGCGGAGCCAGCGCCGGGATCCACCCCCCGATCCGCTCGGAGAAACGTAACCAGCCGCCGACCGCGACCAGCAGTGCCAGCATCACGGCGAGGGCGCGCAACCCGGCGACGCCGCCGCCGGAAGGCGCCGGGACCGGTTCGGCAGACAGCGATGGTGCTCTATCCATGACGCGATGAAAGCAAGCGGGCGCCGGAGGCGCAATCGCCGTAACCTTTCGCTTCACGCCGCGCACGCCCCGCCGGCGGCGCGCCGTCCGTGCGTCGCGGTAACGCGCTGTTGCTTGACATCATCGAGCGCCTCGGCACGATCGGTGCATGAGTCGCAGACACCTTCGCCCGGGCCTGCTCGCGCTGACGCTCGCCGCCGCGGCCCCCGCGGCTTCCGCACAGTCGGCCGGCAGCGAGGCGTCGAGGGCGATCCGGCTCAGCTACACGCTGTACAGCCACGGCTTCCACGTGCTCAACGTGGTGGTCGATCTGCGGCTTTCGGGCCAGGACTACGCGGTGCGGCTGAACGACCGCACCGCGGGCTTCCTCGGCCTCATGCTGCACACCGACGTCACCTCGACCGTGACCGGTCGCTTCGCTGCCGGCGGCGTGCGGCCGTCGCACTTCGAGAGCGCGGGCTACTCGCGTGGCGCGCAGCGCCGGACGGTGCTGGACTACCCCGACGGCAACCCGACGGTGCGCGTGCTTACGCCGAGCGAGCCCCGCCGCGACCGCGTCGATCCGGCGCAGAGCATCGGCAGCATAGACACCCTCAGCGCCATGGCCGACTTGGTGCACCAGGTGCAGCAGGACGGACGCTGCGACGGCCACGCCCTGGTGTTCGACGGGCTGCGGCTGAGCCAGGTGAGCGCCAACACGGCGGGGCGGCAGACGGTGCCGCAGGACGCACGCTCGCCCTTCGGTGGCGCCGCGCTGCGCTGCGACTTCGTCAGCCTGCAGACGGGCGGGTTCCTGCACAACGACGAGGAGGCGCGGCTGCGCGAGCCGCAGCATGGCACCGCCTGGGTGGCGTCGGTCGGCGAGGGCCTGCCGGCGCTGCCGGTGCGCATCACCTTCGAGAACCCGAAGCTTGGCCTGGCGACGATGTTCCTGACCAAGATCGAGCCCGCTCCGGTCGGTGCCGGCGGCTGAGGCTCGCTTCAGCCGCCGGGCGACGGCAGCAGCGCTGCGGCGAGGCCTGGAACCCGCGTGATGGTTGCCGCCCGCGAGCAGTGCTGCGCTTCGGCCGGCTGGCCGAAGCCCCGGAGCGCGGAGAGGCCCGGAGCGCAGAGAGGCAGGGGATGCCGGCCACTCCGGCGGCGGCGGCGGCGTGATCGCCGACCAGCAACGCCCGGGCACCGCTGACGGCGGCGGTCCGGGTGGTGTCGGGCAGGTGGCCGGGATCGGGCTCGCGAGCGGAAAACCCGTCGCCGCCGCCGGCAGCGACCCGAGGCCGAGCTTCCCGCTGCACCGGCCGCGCAACGTTGCCGGCGAGGTCGTCGACGATGTCGACCATGGTGCCGTCGGGGTCGAACACGATCAGCCCGCGGGAGGCGGCGGCAGGCCGGGGCATTGACCACTTCTCCGAAACGATTAGTGATCGCCGACACCGCCGCCGCGGTTTGACATCGGCCGCGGAGCGACGCTACGCGCGGTCGGGAATGCACGCTACCGCCATACTGCTCGCCGCCGGCCTCGGCACCCGGATGAACTCCTCGCAGCCCAAGGCGATGCACCCGCTTGCCGGGCGCCCGATGCTGCGGCACCTGATCGAGAGCTGCGAGGCGGTGTTCGACCGCATCGTGGTGGTGGTCGGCCCGGAGATGCAGGCGCTGGCGGCGCTCGCCGCACCGCATCCGGTGGTGGTGCAGCGCGAGCGGCTCGGCACCGCCCACGCGGCGCGGCAGGCGGCGCACCTGTTCGGGGACGGCGACGTCGCGGTGCTGTACGCGGACAACCCGCTGATCTCGCCGTCGACGCTGCACCGGCTGATCCGGACACGTCGCGGCGAAGGCACCGGGCTGGCCTTGCTGGCGATGCGGCCGCACGACCCGGGACGCTACGGCCGGGTGATCGCGCGCGACGGGCGGGTCGAGCGGATCGTCGAGTGGGCGGACGCCTCGGCGCCCGAGCGCGCGGTCGAGCTGTGCAACGCGGGCGTGCTGTGCGCCGGTGCCGCCGACTTCGCAAGCTGGCTGGAGCGCGTCGACGACCGCAACGCGAAGCGGGAGTTCTACCTCACCGACGTGGTGGCGATGGCGGCGCTGCAGGGCGCCGTGGTGCGCGCCGTCGAGGCGCCCGAGGCGGAGCTGCGCGGCATCAACTCGCGCGCCGAGCTTGCCGAGGCGGAGGCCGAGATGCAGCGCCGGCTGCGCGCCGACGCCATGCAGCGCGGCGCCACCCTGATCGCGCCCGAGACCGTGTTCCTCTGCGCCGACACGGTGCTGGAGCCGGACGTGGTGGTGCATCCGCACGTGGTGTTCGGTCCCGGCGTGCGGATCGGCGCGCGCAGCGAGATACGCGCCTTCAGCCACCTCGAGGGCTGCGTCGTCGGCGAGGCGGCGATGATCGGGCCGTACGCGCGGCTGCGCCCCGGCACCCGGGTCGGCGACGCCGCGCATGTCGGCAACTTCGTCGAGCTGAAGGCCGCCGAGCTTGGCGCCGGCGCGAAGGCGAACCATCTGAGCTACCTGGGAGACGCGAGCGTCGGTGCCGGCAGCAACATCGGCGCCGGGACGATCACCTGCAACTATGACGGGGTGTCGAAGCACCGCACGGTAATCGGCTCGGACGTGTTCGTGGGCTCGCACGCGATCCTGGTGGCGCCGCTGACGCTCGGCGACGGCGCGCTGGTCGCCGCCGGCAGCGTGATCACCGAAGCCGTGCCTGCCGACGCCATGGCGCTGGGGCGGTCGCGCCAAGTGAACAAGCCGGGGCTGGCGGCGTCGTTCCGGGCGCGGCTGCGCGCCCGGGCGGCGGCAAGACGGGATGGGGAGCGCGGCTGATGTGCGGGATCGTGGGCGTCATCGGCGCGGCGCCGGCGGCGCCGGTGCTGTTCGAGGCGCTGCGCCGGCTGGAATATCGCGGCTACGATTCCGCGGGAGTCGCCACCCTGGTCAACGGCCACATCGAGCGGCGACGCGCCGAGGGCAAGCTCGGCCATCTCGGCGCGGTGCTGGAACGCCGTCCTCTCGGCGGCACCACCGGCATCGGCCATACGCGCTGGGCCACGCACGGGGCGCCCACCGAAGGCAACGCGCACCCGCACGGCACCGCGCGGGTCTCGATCGTGCACAACGGCATCATCGAGAACCACGTCGAGCTGCGCGCCGAGCTCGAGCGCGACGGCCAGGTGTTCAGCACCGAGACCGACAGCGAGACGGTCGTGCAGATGATCGACCGCAACCTCAAGCGCGGCCTGTCGCCACGCGAGGCGGCGCATGCCTGCCTGACCCGGCTGCAGGGCGCATACGCGATCGCGATGATCTTTGCCGGCCACAGCGAGCTGATGATCGGTGCGCGCCACGGCGCGCCGCTGGCGGTGGGCTTCGGCGACAACGAGATGTTCCTGGGTTCGGACAGCCTGGCGTTGTCGCCGCTGACGCGTCGCATCGCCTACCTGCGCGACGGCGACTGGTGTGTCGTCACCCGCGACGGCGCGGAGATGTTAGACATCGAGGGCGAGCCGGTCGCCTACGAGATCAAGCAGACCGCGCTGATCGCGGGCTCGATCGGCAAGGACGGCTACCGACACTACATGGAGAAGGAGCTGCACGAGCACCCGCTGGTGATCGGACAGACCCTGCTGCACATGATCGATCCCGCCACCCGCCGGGTGGTGATGCCGGCGCTGCCGTTCGATCTCGCGGCCCTGCCGCGGGTGACCATCACCGCCTGCGGCTCGGCGTTCTATGCCGGTCTGCTCGGACGTCACTGGCTGGAGAGCGAGGCCCGCCTGCCGACCGACGCCGATGTCGCCAGCGAGCTGCGCTACCGCGACGCGCCGGTCACCGCCGGCGGCCTGGCCCTGATGATCAGCCAGTCGGGCGAGACCGCCGATACCCTGGCGGCGTTGCGCGCGCTGCGCGCCGGCGGCCAGTACGTGATGTCGGTGCTGAACGTGCCGGAGAGCACGATGGCACGCGAAAGCGACGTTGTGCTCGACACGGTGGCCGGCCCCGAGATCTGCGTCGCAAGCACCAAGGCGTTCACCGCGCAGCTGTCGGTGCTGGCCTGTGTCGCGATCGCGGTGGGCCGCGCGCGCGGCTGCCTGTCGGAGGCGCGCGAGGTGGCGCTGGTGGACGCGCTGCTCGACCTGCCGGGCAAGGCCGCGGAGCTGTTCGCGCTGACCGCGGGCGTGCAGCGAGTCGCCCGCATCGTCGCCGAAGCGCGCGACGTGCTGTATCTCGGACGCGGCGCCTTTTTTCCGGTCGCCCTGGAGGGGGCGCTGAAGCTCAAGGAGATCTCCTACATCCACGCCGAGGCGTACGCAGCCGGCGAGATGAAGCACGGGCCGATCGCGCTGATCGACCGCACCGTGCCGGTGGTGGCGATCGCGCCGAGCGGCAGGCTGTTCGACAAGACCGCCTCGAACCTGCAGGAGGCGCGCGCGCGCGGCGGCCGGCTGATGGTGTTCACCGATGCCGCCGGTGCGACGAAGCTGCACGGCATCGCCGAGGAGACGGTGCTGCTGCCGCAGGCGGATGACTTCGTCGCACCGATCCTGCACAGCATCGCGGTGCAGATGCTGGCCTACGAGGTGGCGCTGCTCAAGGGCACCGACGTCGACCAGCCGCGCAACCTCGCCAAGTCGGTGACGGTCGAGTAACAGCCGCACCCTCTGCAACCGGTTGCCTCAGAACTGCTCGCTCGGATCCACCGGCGCCAAGCCGTTGTTCTTGAAAGTGCCGTCAGGGTTCAGTGCGGCGGGCTCGACGTTGGAGAGCGGCGTCGGTGGCTCCAGCGAGACGCCGGCGGCGCAGCCGCCTGCGCTGATCAGCAGGGCGGCCAGGAGCGCCACCGGCCGGAGCCGGCTCGTCACGAGCGGTTACGGCGCCATAGTTCCTCGCTCAGCAGGCCGGCAAAGGCGAGCCAGCCGACCAGCGGCATCGCGGCGAACCCGGCGACGCGGTCCACCCGCCCGGCGGTCGAGGCGGCGGCACGCGCCGAAGCCAGCATGCCGGCCACCACGGCGGTGCTGGCGCCGAGCTCCTTGCGCTTGAAGAACACCCACGGGTAGCCGGCGATGCCGGCGAGGTTGATCGACCAGAACAGCAGCGCGCTCGAGCGCTCCCGACTCGGGGGTGCCGCGAGCAGCCGGGCGCCGGAGAGCACGAGAAGCAGGTCGAGCAGCGTCCAGGCGCCACCGATCACCGCACCGGGCGGCGTGAAGCCCGGCTTGTCGAGCCGGGCGTACCAGATCGCCTCGCGCGGGTGCTGCGGGCCGGCGCGCTGTCCGATCACCGCCGCAACCGCGACGGCGCCGATGGACAGGAGGTTGCTTGCGGTCTTGTTCATGATCCCGGGTCCCCGTACAGACTTTCTCCGCAACGCGTCGCCGCGGCCGCGGTCCCCGCGCGCCGCCGCGATTGCACGGCGCGACCGGAAAAGGGTGAGGGCGGGTGGCTGCTGGCTCGGAAGCATCGGCTCGGGGCGGCCCGGCCGGGATCGGGCCGCTGACGTCGATGCCGCGCCTGGCGTGGCGCGAGGGCGGCTTCAGCGACGGCGCGCGCCTGGTAGCCGAGGAGGTACCGATCGCGTTCTCCTTCAATCGCCTGGCGCACGCGGTGATGATGGCCACACCCGCCGACCTGGAGGACTTTGCCCGCGGCTTCAGCCTCAACGAGCGGATCGTGGCGCACCACTCCGAGATCGAGGAGATCGAGATCGTGATGCCGGAAGGCGCTGCCGGTGCGCGCGCCGCCGGCGTCGAGCTGCGCATGTGGGTCGGGCACGGGCGGCTGGGGATGCTTGAGACGCGGCGTCGCCAGCTGGCTGGGCCGACCGGGTGCGGCCTGTGCGGCCTGGAGAGCCTGCAGGAGGCGCTCGGACACCCGGCGCCGGCGGTGCCGGAGGGCATGGTGGTGGATGCCGGCACGGTGATGGCCGCGATGGCCTCGATGCGGCCGGCGCAGAGCCTGAACCGGCAGACCCGGGCGGTGCACGCGGCCGGCTTCTTCCGTCCGGAATGCGGACTGGTGGCGCTGCGTGAGGATGTCGGCCGGCACAACGCGCTCGACAAGCTGGCCGGCGCGCTGGCGTTCGCGGACGAGGATGCGGCGGCCGGGATCCTGGTGCTGACCAGCCGGATCTCGGTGGAGCTGGTGCAGAAGGCACAGCGCATGGGCGTCACGATCCTGGCCGCGATGTCTGCGCCGACTTCGCTCGCGCTGCACCGCGCCGAGGAAGCCGGCATCACCCTGATCGCGGTGGCGCGGGAGGACGGCTTCGAGCTCTGCACCCACCCGCACCGGATCCGCGAGGCGGCGGGGATGCGGCGGTGAGCGCGCAGCACATCCTGGTGCGCGGCGCCGGGGTCACCGGGCTGGTGACCGCGGTGCTGCTCGCGGAGCGCGGTGCCGCGGTGACGCTGCTCGAGCAGGGCGAGCGGATCGGTGCCGGCGCCTCCTGGAAGGCGGGCGGCATGCTCGCACCCTGGTGCGAGGCGGAGACCGCGCCGCGGGAGATCCTGGAGCGCGCCGAGGAGACGATCGTCTGGTGGCTCTCGCACGCCCCGGACGCTGCGCGAAGCGGCAGCCTGGTGCTGGCGCCGCCACGCGACGCGGGCGAGCTGGAAGTCTATGCCAGGCGCACCAGCGGGCACGCTTGGCTGGACCGCGACGGCATCGCTGCACTGGAGCCGGACCTCGCCGGGCGCTTCGGCCGCGCGCTGTTCTTCGGCCGCGAGGCGCATCTCGATCCGCGCATGGCGCTGCCGGCGCTGGCTCGGCGCCTGGCGGAGCTGGGTGGCGAGGTATTGCTCGGCACTGACCGGGCGGAAGGCCGCTTCGAGCGGATCGTCGATTGCCGCGGCTTCGCCGCCCAGCCGGATCTCGCCGGCCTGCGCGGAGTACGCGGCGAGATGCTGCTGCTGCGCTGTCCGGAGATGGCGCTGTCGCGCCCGGTGCGGCTGCTGCACCCGCGTTTTCCGCTCTACGTGGTGCCGCGGGCGGCGCACGTCTTCATGGTGGGGGCCACCATGGTGGAGAGCGAGCGGCAGGGCGGCATCACCGCGCGTGCGGCGATGGAGCTGCTGGGGGCGGCCTATGCGCTGCATCCGGCGTTCGCGGAGGCCGAGATCCTCGAGACCGGCGCCGGGCTGCGGCCCTCCTTCGACGACAACATGCCCCGCGTGCAGGAGCGCGGCCACGTGATCAGCGTCAACGGCGTGCACCGGCACGGCTTCCTGCTGGCGCCGGTGCTGGCGCAGCGCGTGGCGGCACGCCTCGGCTTGCCGGAGGCGGCCGGACTGCATAGGTGAGGCGGATCGATCCGGAGGAAGCCCAGACATGCGCATCCTGGTGAACGGCGCGTCGCACGACGTCGCGTCTCGCACCCTAGACACCGTGCTGCTGGAGCTGGGCTATCGCGAGCCGCGCCTCGCCACCGCGCTCGACGGCACCTTCGTGCCGGCCGGCGCCCGTGCGTCGCGGGCGCTGCGCGAGGACTGCGCGGTCGAGATCGTCTCGCCGATGCAGGGGGGCTGAGGCGGTGCTGCTGTACGACGTCGAGTTCGGTTCGCGCCTGATGCTGGGGACGGCGCAGTATCCCTCGCCGGCGGTGCTCGCCGAGGCGGTGCGCGCCTCGGGCGCGCAGATCGTCACCGTGTCGCTGCGTCGCGAGAGCGCCGGGGAGCGTGCGGGGGAAGGGTTCTGGTCGCTGATACGCAGCCTCGGCGTGCGGGTGCTGCCGAACACGGCCGGCTGCCACACCGCGCGCGAGGCGGTCACCACGGCGCAGATGGCGCGCGAGGTGTTCGGCACCGACTGGATCAAGCTGGAGGTGATCGGCGAGAGCGACACGCTGCAGCCCGACGTGTTCGGCCTGGTCGAGGCCGCGCGGCTGCTGAGCGCGGACGGCTTCAGGGTGCTGCCATACACGACCGAGGACCTGGTGGTGGCGGAGCGGCTGCTGGAGGCGGGCTGCCGCGTGCTGATGCCCTGGGGCGCGCCGATCGGCTCCGGGCAGGGATTGAACAACCGCTTCGGCCTACGCGCCCTGCGGGCGCACTTCCCCGAGGTGCCGCTGGTGGTGGATGCCGGCATCGGGCTGCCGTCGCACGCCGCGGAAGCGATGGAACTGGGCTACGACTCGGTGCTGCTCAACACCGCGGTGGCCAGGGCGGGCGACCCGGTGATGATGGCACGCGCCTTCGCGCTCGCGGTGGAGGCCGGCCGCGCGGCGTTCCTGGCCGATCCGATGCAGCGCCGCGACATGGCGCAGCCCTCCACCCCGGTGTTCGGGCGGGCCCTGCTGGCGTGATGCGGCCGCTGCCGTCGCGCGTCTACCCGGTACTCGACAGCGCGACCCGGGTGGCGCAGCTGGTCGGAAGCGGCGCCAGGCTGGTGCAGCTGCGCATCAAGCTGGCCGAGGCCGGCCATCTGCGCGACGAGGTTCGGGCGGCGAAACGCGCCTGGCAGGCGGCCGGCGCAACGCTGGTGCTGAACGACCACTGGCGGATGGCCATCGAGGAGCAGGTGGGCTTCATCCATCTCGGCCAGGAGGATCTGCAAGACGCTGATCTCGCAGCAATACGCGGGGCCGGCCTGCGGCTCGGCGTCAGCACCCACTCAGAGGCGGAGCTCGATCGCGCGCTGTCCGCGGCGCCGGACTACGTGGCGCTGGGGCCGATCTATCCGACCACGCTGAAGCAGATGCCGTTCGCGCCGCAGGGGCTGCCGCGCCTCGGCGCCTGGAAGCAGCGCATCGCCGGGCTGCCGCTGGTCGCCATCGGCGGGATCACCCTGCAGCGGGCCCCGGGCTGCATCGCCGCCGGAGCCGACTGCGTCGCCGCGGTGTCGGACATCCTGTCGGATGCGGACCCGTCGGCGAGACTGCGGCAATGGATCACGCTGCTCGATGGCTGATCCCGAGGCTCGCGGCGCGCCCGGACCGCCGCGCCGCTAGTTGCTGGAGGACGGCGCCTTGCCGCC
The DNA here is from genome assembly GCA_964245755.1 of uncultured Acetobacteraceae bacterium. Lineage (GTDB taxonomy): Bacteria > Pseudomonadota > Alphaproteobacteria > Acetobacterales > Acetobacteraceae > Lichenicoccus. Next base: position 11,147 of record CAXTNV010000105.1, read on the forward strand.
CGCGGAGAGCTGCTTGGCGATGAACGCGCTCGGCGTGAGGCCGGCCGCGGCCGCCGCCTGATCGATCTGCGCGACGGCGTCCGGACTGAGCGACGTGTCGACCAGCACCTTGGACACGTCCGCCGGGCTGGTGCGGGCATATTGCTGTCCGGCCAGGTCGGAGAACGCGATCAGGGCGCTGCGCTGTTGCGCCCGGGTCAGGTCGGTGCGGTTGGCGACCACCGGGCAGTAGGCGGAATTCAGGGCGGTCACCACGTCGCCGCTGGCGGCGTCGGGGTTGTCCTTCTTGACCAGCGCGATCACCGCGGCGATGCCGTTCTGCAGGTTGCTGCGGTCCGCCCCGGCGAGGCGCGCGACTTCCTGCTCGGTCGCCAGCGCCCCCGGGACGGTGCCCTCGCCGATCTTGGGGCAGCCGAAGTCGCGCGCCGCGATGCTGCCGCCGATGCCCACCGGGGCGGTGCTGCGCAGGCCGTGCACCATCGCCGCGGTGGCGTTGGCCGGGGCGGCGTTGTTCCAGGCGGTGCGGATGTAGTTGGCGGCGTCGGCGATGTCCTGGTCGCTCAGCGAGCCGCCGAAGCGCGGCATCGCGCCGTACTTGCCCTGGCCTTCCAGCCCGGCGAGCAACGGCGTGATCGCGTCGGTCGGATCATAGGCACGGACGGCGTCGTTCTCGGCCAGGTTGGGGATCGCGCCCGCGGCGCCGTTGCCGTTGTCCTGGTGGCACTGCGAGCAGTTGGTGGCATACACCGCCTGGCCGCGGTGGATCGAGGCCTCCGCCAGCCTCTGCGGCGGCGTCGCCGGCGGCCGGTTCACGCGCGGCGGCGTACCCTTCAGGTAGACGGCGATGGCGTGCACGTCGTCGTCCGTCATCTTGGCCATGCTCTCATGCACGACCTCGATCATCGGCCCGAACACGACGCCCTTGCGGATCGCGCCGGTCCTCAGAAAGGTGACGATCTCGTCCTCGCTCCAGCTGCCGATGCCCCAGCGCGGGTCCGAGGATATGTTGGGTGCCAGGAACGAGTCGACCTGCCCGCCGGCGAGGCTGCTGCTGTTGACGACGCCGCCGAGCGCGTTGCGCGGCGAGTGGCACTCGCCGCAGTGGCCCGGGCCCTGCACCAGGTAGGCGCCGCGGTTCCACTGGTCGGACTTCGACCCGTCGGCCTGGTAGGTGCTGGCGCGGAAGAACAGCATGCGCCAGCCGAGCAGGCTGAGGCGGATGTTGAACGGGAAGTTCAGCGACACCGCCAGGCGCGGCGCGTGCGCCGGCGGCAGCGACTTCAGGTAGGCGAACAGCGCATCCACGTCCGTCCGCGGCATCTTGGTGTAAGAGGTGAACGTCATGGTCGGGTAGATGTACTGGTGTCCCGGACCGATGCCGTTGTGGATCACGCCGTAGAACTGGTCGGCGTTCCAGTCGCCGATGCCGGTCTCCTTGTCGGGGGTGATGTTCGGCGTGGCCATCTGGCCGAACGGCGTGTTCAGGATCAGTCCGCCCGCGAACGCGGTGCCGCCGATCGCCATGTGGCAGGGGGCACAATCCGATGCGATCGCGATGTAGCGCCCTCTGTTCACGAGAGCGACCTGCGAGGCGTCCATCGGTGCCGGAGCCGCGCTCGACGTGGCCGCGTGCTGCGCCGGGGCCGGGGCCGGCG
>CAXTNV010000106.1:0-7446 GCA_964245755.1 uncultured Acetobacteraceae bacterium
TGCTGACCGCGCTGGTGTTCGTGCACGTGCCGCCGATCTGGTACTCGGCCGGCGAGGGACTGATGATCCTGATCGCGGTGGCGGCCGGGCGACGCCGCGCCGCCGCGGGGGGCACCTGACATGGACGGACCCGATCCGGACGCACGCGATGTGGCGCGCACCCGTCAGCGCCGCTCCCGGCTGCCGCTGGACGGCTGGGAGCGGGCGCTGCTGGTGCTGCTGGCGCTTCTGGTAGCCGGGCTGATCGCCGCCGTGCCCGGCTTCTACTCGGGCTTCGGCAGCTTCCTGGCCCTGAGCGAGAACTTCCTGCCGTTCGGGCTGGTCGCACTCGGCCTCTCGACCGTCATCCTGACCGGCGGAATCGACCTCTCGGTCGGCGCCACCGCCGGGCTTTCGGCGATCGTGATGGCGGAACTCTGGAGCGGGCTGCACCTCTCGATCTGGATCGCGGCCGGCCTCGGCGTGCTCGCGGGTGCGACGCTCGGGGCGTTGAACGGCCTGATCATCACCCGGCTGCGGGTGGAGCCGCTGATCGCCACCCTGGCCACCAGCTTCATCTACGGCAGCCTCGCCACCGCACTCGCCGGCGACACCCCGCCATCGGGCTTCCCTGACGGGTTCACCCAGCTCGGCACCGGCGCCATCGCCGACCTGCTGCCGTACCAGATCGTGCTGTTCGGCCTGCTCAGCCTGCTGTTCGGTCTGACGATGTCGCGCAGCAAGTTCGGCCGCAAGATCGTCATGATCGGCTACAACCCGGACGCGGCGCGCTGGTCCGGCGTCCGGGTGGACCGCACCCTGATCGCCGCCTACGTTCTGTCCGGCACCATGGCAGCACTCGCCGGGATCGTGCTCGCGGCGTACTACAGCGCGGTGCGCGCCGACATGGGCGACGTGCTGCTGCTCACCACCATCACCATCGTCGTGCTCGGCGGCGTCAGCATCTTCGGCGGCGAAGGCAGCATCGTGGGCGTGGTGATCGCCGTGCTGGTGCTCGGCTTCCTGCGCCAGGGCATGCTGATCGCGGGCTTCTCCGACATGCTGACGACGATGCTGACCGGCGCCATCCTGCTCGGCGCCATCGCCATCAAGAACATGCTCGGCGGCGGGGGCGGCTTCGCGCCGCTGCTGCGCCGGCTGCGTCTGCGCCGCGGCGACGCGGCCGCAACCACGAACTGAAGGGACAGGAAAATGACCAACGTGAAGCAAGCCTGCGCCGGGCTCGCCGCCGCCTCGCTGCTGCTCGGCCTCGCGCCGGCGCGAGCCGCGGACATCGACACCGGCCGCGCGATCAAGGTGGCGATGGTGCCCAAGCTCGTCGGCTTGTCGGTGTTCAAGGCCAACCAACAGGGTGCCGAGCAGGCCGCGAAGACGCTGAACATCAATTTCCTCTACACCGGTCCGGTCACCGCCTCGGCGCAGGGACAGGTCGACGTGTTCAACAGCCTGATCGCGCGCCGCTTCACCGTGATCACCACCACCTCGAACAACCCGACGCAGCTGGCTCCCGCGCTTCGCCGCGCCCGCAAGCAGGGCATCAAGGTGGTTTCCTACGACAGCGACGTGGCCGCCGACGCACGCGACTTCTTCATCCAGAACACCGACTATGCCAAGCACGGCAAGGCGCTGGTGGATGCGGTCGCCAAATACACCGGCCCCAACGCGCAGGTTGCGATCCTGTCCTCGACACCGGACGCCACCATCCAGAACGAGTGGATCAACGCGCTGAAGGCCTACATGACCAGCGCGTATCCGAAGATGAAGATCGTCACCACCCAGTACGGCCAGTCCAGCCCGTCGCAGTCGCTGACCGCCGGCCTGAACATCCTGCAGGCCAACCCGGGCGTCACCGGGATCATCGCGCCGGACGGTGCCGCGGAAGTGGGGGCTGCCGCCGCGGTCGAGAAACTCGGCATGACCGGCAAGGTTTTCGTCACCGGCTGCAGCGATCCGGACTCGATCCGTCAGTACGTGAAGTCGGGGATCATCCGCGAGAGCCCGCTGTGGGACGAGGTCAAGGAGGGCATGCTGGTGATGTACGTCGCGCGCCTCGCGGCGAACAACGCGATCCAGCCGAACGGCAGCTTCAGCGCCGGCGACCTCGGCAGCTTCACCGCCAACAACCGCGTGATCGTGTTCAGCCAGCCGCTGGTGTTCGACAAGGACAACATCGACAACTACCACTTCTGAGAAAGATCTTCGCATGAAGCAAATTCTGTTCACGGGCGGCAGCGGCAAGGCTGGGCGTCACGTCGTGCAGTACCTGGTCGAGCAGGGCTATCACGTGCTCAACATCGACACCAAGCCGCTCGACCATCCCCGCGTGCGCACGCTGATCACCGACATCACAGATGCCGGCCAGCTGTTCAACGCCTTCGCGTCCTACACCGGGCTGCACGAGTTCGATCCCGACCTGCGTCCGCCGAAGATCGACGCTGTGGTGCATTTTGCCGCCATCCCGCGGGTCATGCTCGTGCCGGACAACGAGGTGTACCGCATCAACGTGATGGGCACGTACAACGTGCTCGACGCCGCCACCAAGCTCGGCATTCCGAAGGTGATCATCGCCTCGAGCGAGACCACCTACGGCGTCGTGTTCGCGAACACGCCGCGCGAGCCGGAGTATTTCCCGCTCGACGAGGAGTATCCGGTCGACCCGATGGACAGCTACGCGATCTCCAAGATCTGCAACGAGCGCACCGCGCGCGGCTTCCAGCTGCGCAGCGGTGCCGACATCTACGCGCTGCGCATCGGCAACGTCGTCGAGCCGCACGAGTACGAGCTGTTCCCGAGCTGGTTCGCCAAGCCGGACTTCCGCAAGAAGATCGCCTGGAGCTACATCGATGCGCGCGACCTCGGCGAGATCGTGCGCCTCGGCATCGAGAAGGACGGGCTCGGCTTCCAGCTGTTCAACGCCGCCAACGACTCCACCTCGTCCGACCTGCCGACGGCGGAGCTGCTGCGCCGCTACTACCCGAACGTGCCGGTGCGCGGCTCGCTGGGCGAGCGCGAGGGGCTGCTCTCGAACCGCAAGGTGCGCGAGATCCTCGGCTTCAGGGAGAAGCACGACTGGCGCCAGTACGTGAGCGCGCGCTGACGCTGCTCAACGATCCTCGTCATGGGTGGCCTGATCATGCCTCGGCAGTTCGACACCGAAGCGGGCGACCAGGTCGTCGACTTGCGCCTGCGTCAGCACCCGCGGGTTGAGGCCGCGCAGCATCAGGTAGAGCCGCGCCGTCTCCTCCAGCTCCTCGGTGGCGTAGATCGCGGCCTCCAGCGTGGCGCCGGCCACGACGGGGCCGTGATTGGCCAGCAGCACTGCGGCGTAGCGTCCGGCAAGGCCGCGTATCGCGCCGGCCACGGCGGGATCGCCGGGCCGGTAGTACGGCACGAGGGCGGTGGCCCCCACACGCATGACGTAGTAGGCGGTCAACGGCGGCAGCACGTCGGCAGGGTCGATCTCGGGCAGCATCGAGACCGCCACCGAGTGCGCCGAATGCAGGTGCACCACCGCACCGGCCGTTCGGGTGTCGTAGAGCGCCTGGTGCAGCGGGATCTCCTTGCTGGGCGCATCGCCGGACAGCAGCTGCCCCTGCGGGTCCAGCCGGGAGAGCCGGGCCGGGTCGAGGAAGCCCAGCGAGGCGTTGGTCGGCGTCATCAGCCAGCCGCCATCCCCAAGGCGCAGGCTGACATTGCCCGAAGAGCCGGCGGTCAGGCCGCGCTCGAACAGCGAGCGCGAGAACATGCAGATCTGGTCACGCAGCCTGGTCTCGTTCATCTCGAGCCGTCCCCGGAAAAAACGCCTATGGCCGATCCATGGCATGATCGCCCGGCCGGACCTAGCCCACGAAGGATAGCAGCATGACGCAGCCGGAGCCTGGCGGGCCGGAGCTTGGCAGGAGTGCATCGCGCGGACGACGCGCGGCGGTGATCGGGCTCGGCTCGATGGGGCTCGGCATGGCGCAGTCGCTGTTGCGCGCGGGCTTCGAGGTCGCGGGCTTCGACGTGTCGAGCGCGGCCGCGGAACGACTGGCGGAGTCCGGTGGCCGCATCGCCGCCACCCCGGCGGACGCGGCAGCGGACGCGGAGGCGGTGGTCGCGGCGGTGGTCAACGGCGCGCAGACCGAGGCGGTGCTGTTCGGTCCCGAAGGATGCGCCGGCCGCATGCCGGAGGGTGCGGTGTTCATCTCCTCGGCGACCATGGCGCCCGAGATGGCGCGCGGACTGGCCGCGCGGCTCGAGGCCGCCGGGCGGCTCTACCTCGACGCACCGATGAGCGGCGGTGCCGCTCGTGCTGCGGATGGCAGCCTGACGATGCTGGCATCCGGCAGTCCGGCCGCCTTCACGCGCGCCCGCCCGGCGCTGGATGCGATGACCGGCACGCTCTACGAGCTCGGCGACGCGGCCGGTCAGGGCGCCGCATTCAAGATCGTGAACCAGCTGCTGGCCGGCGTGCACATCGCCGCCGCCTGCGAGGCGATCGCGTTCGCGCACAAGCAGGGCCTGGATCTCGAGCGCATCTACGAGGTGATCACGAAGTCAGCGGGCAACTCATGGATGTTCGAGAACCGCATCCCGCACGTGCTCGAGGGCGACTACGCTCCGAAAAGTGCGATCAACATCTTCGTCAAGGATCTCGGCATCGTCCTGGATATGGCGCGGCAAGCGCAGTTTCCGGTGCCGATCGCCGGAGCGGCGCTGCAGATGTACCTGATGACCGCCGCCGCCGGCATGGGCGGCGACGACGACGCCTCGGTGGCAAGGCTCTACGCCCGGGTCGCAGGGCTCGCGTTGCCGGAGGCGGAGCACTCGCGACCGGATCCCTGACGGGGTCGGGGACAGCGCCCCGACATCCTCCAGCAGGAAACACAAGATGCCGCACTTTGCTGCCAACCTCACCATGATGTTCAACGAGCACGCGTTCCTGGACCGCTTCGATGCGGCGGCGGATGCCGGGTTCGACGCGGTCGAGTTCCTGTTCCCGTACGAGGCGTCGCCGGAAGCGGTGGGCGAGCGCGTGCGGCGCAACGGCCTCGCCGTGGCGCTGTTCAACATGCCGCCCGGGAACTGGTCGGAGGGCGAGCGCGGGCTCGCCGCCCTGCCCGGACGATCGGCCGAGATGCGCGACGGCGTCGCCAGGGCGCTGGACTACGCCGCCGCCACCGGGGCGGTGCGGCTGCACCTGATGGCGGGCCTCGCCTCCCCGAGCGACCCGCAGGCCGCCGCCGCCTACCGCGACGCCGTGCGCTTCTGCGCAGGACGGCTCGCGGAACACGGGCTCGAGCTGGTGCTGGAGCCGATCAACGGCCGCGACATGCCGGGCTACTTCCTTGATGACTTCGACGCGGCCGACCGGCTGATCGCCGAGCTTGGCATGCCGAACCTGAGGCTGCAGTTCGACCTCTACCACCGCCAGATCATGCATGGCGACGTGGCGACGGCGCTGCGGCGCATGCTGCCGCGCATCGGTCACGTCCAGGTCGCGAGCGTGCCGAGCCGGGCGGAGCCCGACGGCGAGGAGCTGAACTGGCCCTACCTGTTCGCCGAGCTCGACCGCCTCGGCTACGCGGGGTTCGTCGGCTGCGAGTACCGGCCCCGTGCCGGCACCGTGCCGGGACTTGGCTGGTTCAAGCCGTTCGCGGTGCGCCGCCCAACGGCTCCCCCAGGAGAGCAGGCGTGAGCGCGGGCACCGACAGCAGGATCGTGCTCGGCTGCATCGCCGACGACTATACCGGCGCCTCCGACCTGGCCAGCATGCTGTCGCTGAACGGGCTGCGCACCGTGCAGGTGATCGGGGTGCCGCGCGACACGCTGGAGCTGCCGCAGGCCGATGCGGTCGTGGTCTCGCTGAAGAGCCGGTCGATCCCGGCGGCACGGGCGGTCGCGCTGTCGCTGGAGGCGGAACATTGGCTACGCGGCCGCGGTGCGAGCCACATCCTGTTCAAGATCTGCTCGACCTTCGACTCGACCGATGCCGGCAACATCGGACCGGTGCTGGAGGCGCTTCGCGCGCGTTCCGGCGGTGGCATCGTGCCGGTGAACCCGTCCTTCCCGGAGAACGGCCGCTCCGTCTACCAGGGCCACCTGTTCGTCGGCGACGCGCTGCTGCAGGACAGCCCGCTGCGCGACCACCCGCTCAACCCGATGCGCGACTCCAACCTGGTCCGCGTGCTGGGCCGGCAGAGCGTCCAGCCGGTGGTGCTGGTGCCGCTCGACGTGGTGGAGGCCGGTGGTGCAGCCGTGCGAAACGCCCTCGCCGATGCGGCGGCGCGCGGCGGCGGTGCTGCGATCGCGGACTCCGTGGCCGCGCGGCATCTCGACGCCATCGCCGAGGCGGCGCTCGACCTGCCGCTTTCCGTGGGCGCATCGGGTCTCGGCTCCAGCCTGGCGCGTGCCCTGGCCTCGCGCGGGGCGGCACGTGCGGCGGCGGCGCCGCTGCGCCTGCCCTCCGCCGCGTCGCGCGGCGGCAGCGTGATCCTGGCCGGAAGCTGTTCCGCCGCGACGCTGCGGCAGATCGCGGCCGCCGAGCGGACCATGCCGTGCCGGCATCTCGACGTCGAGGCGCTGCTGGCAGGACGTGCGGAAGCCGCCGCCGCCGAGGCATGGGCGATGCAGCGGCTCGCTTCCGGCCCGATGCTGATCGCCAGCAGCGCCACGCCGGAGGCGGTGCGGGCGCTGCAGGACCGTCACGGTGCGGCCTCGGTCGGCGAGGCGGTCGAGCAGGGCATCGCCGGGCTGGCGCAGGCGCTGGTCAGGGCCGGCGTCGGGCGACTGGTGGTCGCCGGCGGCGAGACCTCGGGCGCCGTGGTCGACCGCCTGGGCCTGGAAGCGTTCCTGATCGGCGCAGCGATCGCGCCGGGCGTGCCGGTGCTGCACGCGGTCGGCGGCGAGCCGGCGGGCGTCACCCTGGCCCTGAAGTCCGGCAACTTCGGCGGCGACGACTTCTTCAGCCGCGCCCTCGAGGCGTTCGACCGGGACGAGGCCTCAGCCGAAGCCTAGGACGTCCTGAGCGTCAGCGACGCCCGTGGAAGCCGCCGCCGTAGTAGCCGTGCCCGTAGAAGCCGCGCCCGTAATAGCCGCGCCCGAAATAGAAGCTCGGCCCGAAGAAGCCGCCGCCGAAGAAGCCGGGACCGTAGAAGCCGTCCCAGCCGAAGCCGCCGAAGCCGAAGCCCGGCCCGAAGCCGTATGGGTAGCCGTAGCCGTACGCGTAGGACGGGTAGGCGTAGCTGGCCGGATAGGCGGTGCCGAGTTGCCCCGGCTGCGGCAGCTTGTTGCCGTAGGACGCCATGCAGGCGGCATAGGTGGCGTCGTAGTTGTGCTGCACCACCGCGTCCGACAGCTCGCCGTTGTCGGCGCCGATCGCCGTGCCCGCCACCAGGCCCGTGCCCGCCCCCGCCGCGGGGCCCCACACCCCCATGACCCCCGCCCCCCCCCCCACCCCCCCCC
>CAXTNV010000106.1:7456-12502 GCA_964245755.1 uncultured Acetobacteraceae bacterium
GCCGGCGAGCTGGCGGGGGCCGGCCCGGGGGGCGGCGCCGATGCCCGGATTGCCCGCGGCCGCGCCGAGCAACGCGCCGGCGCCGGCGCCGACCAGGGTGCCGACCGCAGCCCCACCGACCGCGGAACGTCCGGTGTTGCCGCCATTGTAGCCGCTGCGGCTCAGCGCGGACTGCCGACAGTAGTTGTCCTCGCTGAGGAAGCGATCGAACGTCTTGCCGTCCGAGGGGAGGGCGACGAAGCTCGGGCCGGCTGGCGGGGAGACCGCGCAGGCGCCCAGGCCGAGCAGCAGCGAGATTGGGGTCAGACCGAGGAGGGTGCGGGTGCGTACCATGTCCGAGCTCATGCAATAACGCTGCCGCGGGACGGGCAGCCGCAGCACAGATGGGGTGGCCGGATCGGCCCGGCTACCGCTCCTGGTTTAAGAAATGTAAGCGCCGGTCAGACGTCCGCTCCCACACGGTCGTAACCGCGCGCGCGATAGACGATGGCGGCGCCCAGCCAGCCCAGCACGAACACGCCCACGATCAGGTAGCCGATCACCCCGAAGTTGCGGTTCAGCGCGTCGACCGCATCCCAGAACCGGCCGTGCAGCGCGAATTGCTGCCCCATCAGGCCGAGCGCCTCGATGCCTCCGACCAGCACCGCGACCACCACCGAAACCAAGGTGATCGCCATGTTGTAGTACAGCTTGCGCACCGGGTGCACGAAGGCCCAGCCATAGGCGCCGAGCATCAGCACGCTGTCGATGGTGTCGACCAGCGACATGCCGACGGTGAACAGGGCCGGGAACACCAGGATCGACCAGATCGGCAGGCCGTGCGAGGCGCCGGCGGCGGAGATGCCGAGCAGGCTCACCTCGGTGGCGGTGTCGAAGCCGAGCCCGAACAGCATGCCGAGCGGATACATGTGCCAGCTCCGGCCGATGCGGCGGAACAGCGGGCGGAAGATGCGAGCGAAGCAGCCGCGGCCGCAAAGCAGCAGCCCGAGCTGATCGGCTTCCATGCGCTCGCCGGCGCAGACCCTGCGGAAACTGCGTCGCAGCGACAGCAGGATGCCGACGTTCATCGCCGCGATGGTGAGCAGGAACAGCGCCGAGACCAGCGTGCCGACGATGCCGCCGATGCCGTGCAGCAAGCCGAGGGTGGCGCCGAAGCGGGTCGCGGTGGCGGCGATGGCGACGGAGGCGGCGACCACGATCGTGGAGTGGCCCAGCGAGAAGAACAGCCCGACGCACAGCGGGCGCTGCCCGTCCTGCATCAGCGTGCGGGTGACGTTGTCGATCGCCGCGATGTGGTCGGCATCGACCGCGTGGCGCAGCCCGAAGCCATACGCCAGCAGCGCGGTGCCCAGCAGCACCGGGTAGTGATGGAAGGCGACCAGCGCCCAGCTCCAGGCAGCCAGATTGGCCGCGATCAGCCCGATCCACAACAGGCCCAGCTGCCGGCGTAGCGACCGGCCGGCCGGCAGAGGCCCATCTAGCCGAGCCATTGCGGGTTGTGCACCGTCCCGTCGAAGTGGTTCGTCACCTTATACTTCTCGGTGTGGCCATCCTGCGCCAGGGCGGCGGTGCGCTGCAGCAGCGAGGCGCGCTGCTCGGGGGTGAGCGGCACGAAGCTGCGCACCGCCTGCAGCGCCTGCTGCAGGATCTCGGGGCTGTCGATGCCGGTGATCTGCAGCGCCACCGGCAGGCTCATCGGGTACTGCAGCATCTCGATCGGCGAGACCGCCTTGGTGTCCAGGATGAACGGGTCGCCGAACGCCTTCATGCCCATCACCGCGGTGCCGTGCGCGACCGCCACCGGCAGCACCCCGTGCTCGAAGCTGTCGAAATGCGCGTCCATCACGTTGAGCGGCATCTGCACGGTGTCGAAATGGAACCCGTGCCGATCGGCGACGTCGAACATGTGCTTGTGGATCGCCGGGCTCTTGTGGCCGGTGAATCCGATGTAGCGCAGCTTGCCCTGCTCGCGCGCCTTCAGCACCGCTTCCAGCGCGCCGCCGGCGGCGAACACCCGCTCCGGATCGTCCATGCGGATGATCTCGTGGAACTGCAGCAGGTCCACGTGATCGGTCTGCAGCCGCGTCAGCGACTCCTCGATCTGGCGCATCGCCGCCTTGGCGGAGCGGCCGTCGATCTTGGTCATCAGGAAGGTGCGGGAGCGCCAGCCGCGCGCCAGCGCCCGACCGAGCCGGACCTCGCTCGCGCCGCCATTGTAGTCCCAGCAGTTGTCGCAGAAATTGATCCCGGACTCGATCGCGGCGTGCACCATGCGGATCGCTTCGGCGTTGGTCATGCCGCCCGGCTTGGCGAGGTGGAACCCGCCCAGACCGACCAGCGAGACCCGCTCGCCGGTGCGTCCGAGCGGGCGGTACTTCATGTCCGGATGCTCGGCGATCCCCGAGGTGACCGGACCGGTGGCGCGCACCGCCCCGCCCTGGCTGGTCTCGATCTGTGCGTGGGCGGCGGGTGCAACCGCCGCGGCGGCCATGCCGGCCGCGGTGGCCTTGATGAAGGTGCGTCGTTCCATGAGATTCCTCCTCCGCAGCGGTTCAGCTGGCTGTCGCAGCCGGCGGCGGCATGCCGAGCACGCGCATCGCGGCACAGCCGGCGCCGTAGCCGTTGTCGATGTTGACGGTGACGATCCCCGGCGCGCAGCTGGCCAGGATCGCGTTGAGGGCGGCGTGGCCGCCGGCCGCGACGCCGTATCCGACCGAGGTGGGCACCGCGACGATGACGCCGCCGACCAGCCCGCCGAGCACGCTGGGCAGGGCGGCGTCCATGCCGGCGGCGACGATCAGCACCGGCATGCGCCGCAGCTCTTCGAGCCGGCGCATCAGTCGCCACAGTCCGGCCACGCCGACGTCGGCGACCAGGGTCGTGTTGTGGCCGTTGAAGCGAAGCGTCCTCGCCGCCTCGCGCGCGACCCCCAGGTCCGAAGTGCCGGCGGTGACGATCCCGACCTGCGGCGGGCCGCGGAGCGGCTGCGGCGCACCGCAGAACGCGGTCCGGGAGAGCGGGTCGTACTCGAGCCGGCCCCGGGTCGCAGCCGGCAGTGCCGCGAAGCGCTCCGGATCGAGCCGGGTCAGCAGCAGCGGCGTCTCCGCCTGCTCCAGGATCGCCGCGATCTGGGAGACGGTCTTGCCGGCGCAGAACACCGCCTCGCCGAAGCCGATGCGCTGCGTGCGCGCCCCGTCGAGCACGAACTCCGCCGCCAGCTCCGGTGCGACCCCGCTCACGGCAGGCGGCGGATGAAGGCGCTGCCGTTGCGGTACGGCGCGAATTCCACCGGTCCTGGCAGCCCGGAGGCGCGACCCAAAGCCGCGAGCTCCGCGCCGAGCCGCTCGGCCCGCTCGTGATCCAGCGCTTCGAGTGCTGCCGGGTCGAGCTCGACGACGATGCGGCCGGCGCGCACCCGGCACCGCACAGTTCGCGGCGAGAGCAGCGCCGTCACGTGCCGCTCGGCGGCGTGCACCATCGCCAGGACGGCCGGCTCGATGCGAATGCCGGTCTCGATCCGGCTCGACAGGCAGGGTGCGGAAGGCAGCTCGGAGAGCGCGCCGAGCCCGAGCCGGCCGGCCAGGGCGCGCACCCCGTGCTTGTCGATCCGCGCCTGCACGAAGGGATGACGCACCGCGTTGCGTCGCGCCGCCTCCAGTCCGGGGCGGTACTCGCCGAGATCGTCGAGGTTGGTGCCGGACAGGATCGTGCGGTGGGTGCGTGCGGCGAGGGCCCCGTACAGGCTGGTCTTGCAGAAGAAGCAGCGATCCACCGGGTTGTCGAGGTAGCGCGGGTCGTCGAACTCGCCGGCATCGAACACGTCCAGCGACCAGCCCAGGCGGTCTGCCAGCTCGCGGGTGCGGGCCGTCGCCTCGCCCGGCACCGCCGGCGAGGTGGCGTGGTGCATGCTCACGCGCGGGCCGAGCAGCCGGTGCGCGGCGGTGGCGAGGGTCAGGCTGTCGATGCCGCCGCTGACCGCGACCGCCGCCGCATCGATCCCGGACAGCTCAGCATCGAGCCGCTGGAGTGCGTCCGTGACGTTCATCCGCGCGCACCCCGCTCCGCCGCTGCCCTGGCTTCGGCCTCGGCCTCGGCCGCCCGGCGCAGCCGCTTGCGCGGCGCCTGCCCGGCCAGCCCGAGCACGTCGTCGGCTTCCGCCTTGCCGCTGACGCCGCCAGGGCGTTCGACCAGCTTGACCCGCACCGCCTGGCCCTGCACCGGCACCTCGACCAGCCGCCGCGGCAGCGCCCGCGCCTGCACGAGCTGCGTGCGCAGGCCGATCGTCGCCGTCTCCTCGAAGCAGAGCCCGATCACCGCGTCGAGTGCGTCCGGCCGCGCCAGCACCTGCACGTGGGTGGCGAGCCGTCCCTTCTTGCCGTAGGCGGCCATCTGGATCACGTCATGCACGCCCGCGGCGGCGCGGACGCGCTCGAGCCCGGCGCCGAGCTCCTCGCCCGATTGGTCATCGACCTCGAAAGTGATCACCGCCAGTTCCCGATGCTCCCCGACCGGGGCGGAAGCCCCTGTTTCGAACACCAGCACGCGCAGGCAGTTGCTCATGCCCGGGAGGCGACGCGTGCCGAAGCCGAGGCCGGACCGGCGCAGCACCCCGGGCGGCCTGGCGGAGGCGAAGCAGTCGAGGTGGCGCAGGATCGCTGCCCCGGTCGGCGTGACCCGCTCGCCGGGCACCCCGTCGTCGTGCATCGCCGCCCCTTCCAGCAGCAGCGCGGTGGCCGGCGCCGGCACCGGCATCGTCCCGTGCGCGGTGCGGATCCAGCCGGAGCCGATCGGCAGCGAGGCGACGCTCCAGCTCGCGGCGCCGACGCCGACGATCAGCCACGCCGCGGCAACGATGTCGGCCACGGAATCGGCGGCGCCGACCTCGTGGAACATCACCTCCTCCGCAGCCACGCCGTGCACGCGCGCTTCCGCTTCGGCGAGGATGCTGAAGATGCCGATCGCCTGCACCCGCACCGGCTGCGGCAACTCGGAACCGGCGAGGCGCGCGTGCAGCTCGCGCCAGTGCACGTGCCCCCGATCGTGCCC
>CAXTNV010000107.1:0-2902 GCA_964245755.1 uncultured Acetobacteraceae bacterium
TTGCGCACCTGGCCGAACACTGAGACGGTGCGGCTGACATGCACCGGCCGCACGATCAGCCGGATGCCGTTGGCGAGCATGCTCACCACCGGCGCCGGCCCGGCCTCTGGGATGCGCGCCTCGTGCAGCGCATCACGCGCCCAGTCCGGCAGCGTCACCGGCTTGTCCGGCGGCGCGGCGAAGGACTCAGCACCGCCGAAGCCGCCTCCCGCCACCGCGTGCCCGGCCTCGCGCGGCGTCAGCACCGCGCTGATCGCGTGCTGCGGATCCAGGCACAGCCGCGCCACCCGGTTCACGTCCGCCACCGTGACCGCCTTGTAGGCGGCATCGATCGCGTCCGGCGAGGACAGGTTCTGGAACGCCAGCGCCCGCGCCCAGCTGTTGGCGAGCCCGGTGATGCTGTTGTTGGTGAACGCGAGCTGCGCCCGCTCCTTGCGCTTGGCCGCCTCCACCAGCTCCGCCGGCACCCCGTCATGCGCCGCCTGCGCCATGATCCCGCGCATCTGGTCGAGCAGAGGCTTCGCGTCGCTCCCCTTGGGGAACGCCGCCACCGCCACCCCGAACCCGACATCCGCCTTCGGCAGGAAGGCGAACTCCGACACCAGCGCCCGGCCCTGCGTCACCAGCCCGTAGAGCGGGCTGCGCTGGTCGGTCAGCACGTCCGACAGCACGTCGGCGGCGGCGAAGTCGCGCGCCTGCAGCCCCGGCATGCGGTAGGCCAGGGTCGCGAAGCCGACCGGGTAGTCGGTGCCCAGCGCCAGCGTCTTCGCCGTCACCGCGCCGAGCGCGAACTCCGGCTTCGCCGGCAGCTGCTTGCGCGGGATGGCGTCGAACGCCGTGCGTACCTGCGCCAGCGCCGCCTGCGGATCGACGTCGCCCGCGATCACCAGGATCGCGTTGTTGGGCGCATACCAGCGGTCGTAGAAGCCGCGCAGCAGCGAGACCTCGGTCTTGTCGAACGACGGCCGGGTGCCCAGCGCGTCGTGCGCATACGGCGTGCCGGCGAACATCGCCGCCTGCACCTGCGAGATGTAGAGGTAGAACGGGCTCGACAGGTCGCGCGACACCTCCTGCTCGATCGCGCCGCGCTCCTTCTCCCAGTCCTGCGCGTGCAGGCTGAGGGCACGCATGCGCAGCGCCTCGATGCGCAGCATCACCGACAGGTCCTCGGACGGCGCGGTGTAGTAGTACTGCGTCACCGTCTCGGTGGTCTCGGCGTTGTAGCCGCCGCCGAGGCGCGCGCCGACCTCGGCCAGCTGGTTCTTGTCCAGCCCCTCGCTGCCGCGGAACATCATGTGCTCGAGTGCGTGCGCGGTGCCGGGGAAGCCGTCCGGCGCCTGGTTCGAGCCGACCAGGTAGCTGACCTCCGAGGTGACCACCGGCGCCAGCCGGTCGCGCACGATCACCACCCGCAGCCCGTTCGGGAGCGTCTCGCGCAGCACGTCGTGGGCAACCGGCGCCGCCGCCGCACGCGCCGACGCGACCAGCGCCACCCCAAGCATCAAACCAGCCAGCCGCATCACCATGACCCTCGCAAGCCCTGCGGACGCATCCTATGGCCTGCGTCGCGCCGCAGACATAGCCGCGGCACCGGCGGGAGGTTTCATGGCCATGTTTTCATCCGGCGTCCCCGGTTGACCGCATCGCGCGTGCCGCGTCTGATCCACCCTGATGCTGTTCAGCTCGATCGTGTTCCTGTTCTACTTTCTGCCTGTGTTCTTCGCCCTCTACGCGACGTGGCACTGCCGCAACGCCGTCCTGCTGGTCGGCAGCTTGGTCTTCTACGCCTGGGGCGAGGCCCGCTCGCTGTGGCTGCTATGCCTGGTCGGCGCCATCGCCTGGTTCGGCGGACAGGCGATCCACGCCGCGCGAGGCCGCGGCCAGGGGCATCGCGCCATCCTCGCCGCCGCCATCGGTGCCCAGCTGCTGCTGCTCGCGACCTTCAAGTACGCGTCCTTCCTCGCCGCCCAGCTGGCGATCCCGATCGCAGCACCTGCGCTGCCGCTCGGCATCTCGTTCTTCACCTTCCACGCGATCTCCTACGTGATGGACATCCACCGCCGCACCGTGCCGCAGCCGGCGACGCCGCTGCAGCTCGCCGTCTACCTGTCGATGTTCCCCCAGCTGGTCGCCGGCCCGATCGTGCGCTACGCCAGCATCGCCGGCGAGATCGCGCACCGCCGCGCGACGCCGGCCGGCGTCAGCGCCGGCATCCGCCTGCTGATCATCGGCCTCGCCCAGAAGACCCTGCTCGCCGACACCCTGGCGAGGCCGGCCGACGCGATCTTCGCCCTGCCGGCGCAGTCGCTCGACGCGCGCACCGCCTGGTTCGGCGCCGCCTGCTACATGCTGCAGATCTACCTCGACTTCGCCGGCTACTCGCTGATGGCGATCGGGCTCGCGCGGATGATGGGCCTCACCCTGCCGACCAACTTCCGCCATCCCTATGTCAGCCAGTCGATCACCGAGTTCTGGCGTCGCTGGCACATCAGCCTGTCCTCGTGGTTCCGCGACTACCTCTACATCCCGCTCGGCGGCAACCGGCGCGGGCGCGTGCGCACCCTCCTCAACCTCTGGATCGTGTTCCTGCTCTGCGGCCTCTGGCACGGCGCTGCCTGGAGCTTCGTGCTCTGGGGCGCCTGGCACGGCGGCTTCCTGGTGCTGGAACGTGCGGGCCTGGCGGCGGCACTGGCCCGGCTGTGGCGCCCGCTGCGCCACGGCTACGCGCTGCTTGCGGTGCTGTTCGGCTGGGTGCTGTTCCGCGCCGCCGACCTCCGCCACGCGGGCGGCATGATGCGGGCGATGGCCGGCGCCGGAGCGCCCACGCAGCCCGGCTTCGGCGAGTACGTGCCCGCCTCCGTGCTTGCGGCACTGGCGGTGGGTGCTGCGATCTCCGTGCCCT
>CAXTNV010000107.1:2912-11551 GCA_964245755.1 uncultured Acetobacteraceae bacterium
CCTGGGACGGCCTGCGCGCCCGCCTGCATGTGCGTCTGCCCACCGCCGGTGCGTTGCCCGCGCTGACCTCGACCGCGGCCGCCGGCTCGCTGGCCATGCTGCTGATCCTCTGCGCGGCCGACCTCGCCACCGGGACCTACCGGCCCTTCATCTACTTCCGCTTCTGAGCGATGCGCCGCCTCGCCGCCATCGCCGGCTTCTTCCTGCTGGTCTCGCTGCCGATGCTGGTCCAGCTCGGGGGCGTGGACCCGGGTGGCGGCACCGAGAACCGCATCCTGACGCCGCCGCCGCGCCTGCCGACCAGCCTCGCCGGCCTCGCCGCCCTGCCGCGCGCAACCAATTCCTGGCTCGACGACCATTTTGGCCTGCGCCGTCCGCTGGTGGCGCTGTCCAATGCGTGGCACTTCGCGCTGTTCGGCGAGTCCGGCAACCCACAGATCGCCTTCGGCCGCCACGGCGCGCTGTTCCTGACCTCGCACGACGCCGCCGACCCGCAGCAGATGCTGCTGTTCCTCTGCCGCGGCGGCGACGTCGACGCCGCCAGCCGCGCCATGGCCGAGGCGCTCGCCGGCTTCCTGGACGCCGCCATCCGGCGTGATCCGCGCACCATCGACCTGCTGATCCCGACCAAGACCATCGTCGATCGCGCCGACCTGCCCGGCTGGATGCGCGCCCGCTGCGTCGGTGGCCGCGAGGTGCTGCCGGCGCTGCTCGCGTCGCTGGCGGCGCGCCGCCCGGATCTGCGCGCGCGCGTGATCTACCCGCTGCCGCTGATGCAGGGGCTCAGCGGCGCGGATGCGCCGTACCCGAAGTTCAACTTCCATTGGGACGGCCCCGGGCTGCGCCATGTCGCCGCCGCGGTCGCGCTGCGCTTCGGCCGCCCCGAGCGTGCTCGGCTGGCACTGCTCGCGCAGGAAAAGCGCTCCGACATCGCCCACCTGCTGCCCGGCGTGAGCCTGCCGTTCCGCACCTTCGAGCCCGATCTGGCCGCCGGCGGGATCGAGGCCAGCATGCGCATCGCCGACCTCGGCGACGCAGGCGCGCTCCTGGGCGACGTCTCCCGCTTCGTCCGGCATGACCCCCTCGGCACAGCGGGCCGCGGGCCGAAGCTGCTGATCCTGTCCGACAGCTTCGGCCAAGCCATCGCGCCCTGGTTCGCGGCCTATTACGGCGAGGTCTGGCACGTGGCGGTCAACAACATCGCCGCTCTCACGCCGGCCCGCCGCGCCGAGCTGCTCGACCAGCTGTTCGACCGCTTCCGCCCCGACGACCTGCTGTTCGTGTTCCACGACTTTTCGCAGGGCTTCATCAACCAGCAGCTGATGCAGCCGCTCTGGCACGAGCCCCCCGTTCCATGAGCGCGATGAACCCCGCCCCGCGCGGCCCAGGACCGGCGACGCGCCTCGGGCCGGACCTGGCAGCGTGCCTGCTGATCCTGCTTGCCGCACTTGCCTGGACCGCCTGGCGCGGCCAGGACGTCAACTGGGACCTGCAGAACTACCACGAGTACGACCCGTTCGCCCTGTTGCACGACCGCTACGCGCGTGACGTCGCACCCGGCGGCCCCCAGAGCTTCCTCAACCCGCTGCCCTACCTGCCCGTCTACGCGCTGCGGCGCCTGCTGCCGCCGCTCGCCGCCGGGCTGCTGGTCGCCGTCACCCAGGCAACCTGCCTCGTCCTCGCCTGGTCGATCGCGCGCACCCTGGACCGCCGTCCGGCGGTGACCGCAGCCGCGACGCTGGCCGCGATCACCGGCCCGGTGACACTGAGCGAGCTCGGCACCAGCTTCTCCGACCTACTCCTCGCAACCCTGCCGCTCGCCTCCATCCTGCTGACCCTGCGGCCGCCGAAGCCCGGATCCCGGGCTGGCGTGCGAAGCAACACTCTGCTCGCCGGCCTGCTCACCGGGCTCGCCATCGGCATGAAACCGACCAGCCTGTTCCTGATGCCGCCGCTGCTGGCACTCGCGGCGCTGCGACAGCCCGGCTCGGCAGCAGCCGCCCGGTGCGCCCTGCTGTGCCTCGGCGGCGTCGTCGCCGGTGCGCTCCTGTCGGACGGCGCCTGGGCCTGGCTGCTCTGGCGAAGCTACGGCAGCCCGATGTTCCCGTTCCTGAACACGGTGTTCCGCTCGCACGCCGCCGCCCTGGTGGATTTCGGCGATCCGCGCTTTCACTTCACCGGCTGGCGGCACGCGCTGGCGATCCCCTTCGCGCTCGCCGGCGGATCCGCGGCCACCGGGGAGGTGCCGATCCGGGACGGCCGGCTGGCGCTCGCCGCCTGCCTGGCACTGATCCGCCTGCTCGGCTTTCCGTCGGTGGCCGCCGGTCGGCGGACCGACGCGCTGGCCGGCCTCAGCGCCTACCTCCTGCTCGGCCTCGCCGGCTGGCTCGTGCTGTGCCCGATCGAGCGCTACGCGTCTGCGCTGGAGATCCTCGCCGGCCTGCTCGCGATCCTGCTGCTGGCCCGATTGCCGAGGCGGATCTGGCCGCCCGCCGCATGCGGCGCCGCCGCCCTGCTGCTGGTCGCCACCACCCGGCCGGCCGAGTATTTCCATCGGCCCTGGTCGCAGGCGTGGCAGCCACGGTTGCCGGACGGGATCCCTGCGCACGCCAGCTACGGCCTGATCGCGCAGCCGCTGTCGTACTGGGTGGTCGTGCCGCCGCGACCCGACCACGCCTTCGGCCTGACCTCGACGCTGATGGAGTCCGGCGGCGCGCTGCAGCGCCGGCTCGACCGCATCCTGCATGACGCCCCGGACCGGATCTGGCTGCTCAACCTGGAGCAGCCTGTCGACAACCAGATCCGGGCCGAGATGAGCATCCACGGCCTGGCACTGGCGCCGCCGTGCCTGCGCGCCGCCAGCATGTTCTGGATCGACACCGTGTTCTGCCGCGGCGTCGTCGTCGGACCACGCGCGGAGGCGGCCTCCGACCTGCGCCCCGGCGACACCGTCTCGTTCTCCAGGAGCGGCTACGGCCTGATCTACGAGATCGCCGGCTTCGAGCCCACCGAGGCGGACGGGACCTGGGCGGTCAGCCACGACTCCGCACTGGCGATCCATCTCGACCCCGCCATCAGATCAAGCGGCGCGGTGCTGTCGCTGCGCCTGGCCGGGCTGGGCGGCGCGCCGCTGCATCGGGTGACGATCGCCGCCGGTGACGGGCCGCCGATCACGGTGGCGCTCGCACCGCCCTCCTACTTTGCCGAGCCACGGCTCTGCATCCCGCGGCAGGCCTCCGGCGACGTGCTGATACGCTTCAGGACGCCCGAGATCCGCTCGCTCGCCGAGCTCGGCCTGTCGCCCGAGCCCCGCCACCTGTCGTTCCGGCTCTTCGACATGAGCATGCGCGCCGCCCGCCCGGGCGAGTGCCGATGACCGCGTGAGGCGCGCGGGAAGGCTGCCCGCGGCTCAGTGCTCCTCCACCCGCGCCACCCCCGCCACCAGCTTGAGCGCCTGCGCCAGGCGCGGCGTCACCATGTATGGCTCCGGCAGCGCCACCTCCAGGTCCTGCGTCTCGTCCAGGCAGGGCAGCAGCACCACCCGCCCGCGCCCGCCGCGCTCGCGACCGAGTATGGCCCGGATCGGCTCGAGCGCTTCGGCCCGGTCGAGCCAGATACGCATCTCCGCCGACGCCTCCGCGGCGGCGCGGTCGAGCTCGACCACGTCCTGGCCGGTGATGCGCAGCATCTCGCCCTCCATGCGCAGGTCCGCGGTCACCAGCACCGCGCGGCCGGCCGTGAGGATGTCGCGCGTCTTCGCCAGCACCTCGGAGAACAGCGTCACCTCGCAGCCTCCGGACGCGTCGGAGATCCGCACCCAGGCCATGCGGCCGCCGGTGCGCGTCGGACGCTCCTTGCGGTCGACCACGCATCCCGCGATGCGGACCCGAAGGATGCCGGCCTGCGCCGCCGCCTCCAGCCCGGTCGCCCGGGTCGCACCCAGCCGTCGCAGCAACCCCGCGTAGCTGTCCAGCGGATGCGCGGTCAGGTGGAACCCCACCGCTTCCGCCTCCAGCCCGAGGCGCTCGATCTCGGGCCAGTCCGGCACGTCCGGCAGGCGCAGCGTCTCCGGACGGGCGGCGCCGCCGAACAGCCCGATCTGGCCGCTCGCCGCCTCCTCCGCCTGCGCCTGCGCCCGACGCAGGATGGTCTCGGCACCCAGGAACACCCGGGCCCGGTTGCCGTCGAGGCGGTCGAAGGCGCCGGCGCGGGCCAGGTTCTCGATCTGCATCTTGTTGAGCTGGCGCGGCTCGGCACGGCTCGCGAAATCCGCGAGGTCGGCGAACGGCCGCGCGCCACGCGACGCCACCACCGACTGCATCGCACCCAGCCCGACGCGCTTGACCGCCGCCAGCGCGTAGCGGATCGACTGCGTGCCGCCGACCTCTCCGGCGTCGGCCACCTCGACGGTGAAGGCGGCGGCCGAACGGTTGATGTCCGGCGGCAGCACGCGCACCCCGAGCCGTTCCGCCTCCTGACGCAGCGCCGCCAGCTTGTCGGTCTTCTCGCGCGCCAGCGACATGCAGGCGGCGAGAAAGGCGACCGGGTGGTTCGCCTTCATCCACGCCGTCTGGTACGAGACCAGGGCATAGGCCGCCGCGTGCGACTTGTTGAAGCCGTAATCTGCGAACTTCGCCATCAGGTCGAACACCTCGGCGGCCTTGCCGGGCTCGATGCCGCGGCGCACCGCGCCCTCGGTGAAGATCGCGCGCTGCTGGTCCATCTCGGCGCGTATCTTCTTGCCCATCGCGCGGCGCAGCAGATCCGCACCGCTCAGGCTGTAACCCGCCATCTTGCGCGCGATCTGCATCACCTGCTCCTGGTAGACCATGATGCCGTAGGTCTCCTGCAGGATCTCGCGCAGCTCCTCGTGCGGCGCCTCCCATTTCTCCCCGTGCTTGCGCCGGCAGTAGTCGGGGATGTTCGCCATCGGCCCCGGCCGGAACAGCGCCACCGCCGCGATCAGGTCCTCGATCCGGGTGGGCCGCATCTGCTTGAGCACGTCGCGCATGCCCGCGCCCTCGAACTGGAACACGCCGCCGGTGTCGCCGCGCGCCAGCATCTCGTAGGTGCGCGCGTCGTCCAGCGGCAGCATCGCCAGGTCCACCTCGGTGCCGAGCTCGCGAAGCATCTGCACGCCGCGGGCGAGGATGGTCAGCGTGGTCAGGCCGAGGAAGTCGAACTTCACCAAGCCCGCCTGCTCGACGAACTTCATGTTGAACTGCGTGACCAGCGTGTCGGTCTTCACGTCGCGGTACAGCGGCACCAGCTCGACCAGGTCGCGGTCGCCGATCACCACGCCGGCGGCGTGAGTGCTGGCGTGGCGGTACAGCCCCTCCAGCTGCAGCGCCGTCTGCAGCAGCCGCCTTATCCCCTCATCGCCGTCGCGCATCTCCTGCAGGCGCGGCTCGCCGTCGATCGCCTGCGCCAGCGTCACCGGCTTCGCGGGGTTATTCGGGATCAGCTCGGCGACGCGGTTGACCACGCCGAACGGCAGGCCCTGCACGCGCCCGACGTCGCGCACCGCGGCGCGCGCCTGCAGCTTGCCGAAGGTGATGATCTGCGCGACCCGGCTCGGCCCGTACTCCCTGCGCACGTACTCGATCACCTCGTCGCGCCGGTCCTGGCAGAAATCGATGTCGAAGTCCGGCATCGATACCCGCTCGGGGTTGAGGAAGCGCTCGAACAGCAGGTCGAACGGGATCGGGTCGATGTCGGTGATGGTCAGCGCCCAGGCGGCGAGCGAGCCGGCACCCGATCCGCGTCCGGGACCGACCGGTATGCCCTGCGCCTTGGCCCACTGGATGAAGTCGGCGACGATCATGAAGTAGCCGGAGAAGCCCATCTTCGCGATCACGTCGAGCTCGAAGGCGAGCCGCTCGCCGTACTGCACCCGCGTCGCCGCGTCCGCCCGCATCGTCTCGAGCCGGACCGCGAGGCCCTCGGTCGCCATCGCGCGCAGCGTCTCCGCCTCGGTGCTGCCCACGCGCACCTTCGGACAGGCCGGCAGCAGCGGCTTGCGCGTCTCCACCATCGCGCAGCACAGCCGCGCCACCGACAGCGTGTTGTCGCAGGCCTCCGGCAGGTCGGCGAACAGCGCGCGCATCGCGTCCGCCGGCTTGAACCAGTGCTCTGCGGTCACCTGCCAGCGATCGCGCTCCGCCAGCGTGCGTCCCTGGGCGATGCACAGCAGGGCGTCGTGCGCCTCGTGCATCGAGGGGTCGGCGAAGAAGCACTCGTTGGTCGCCACCAGCGGCAGGCCCAGCTGGTCGGCGAGTGCCATCATCCCCGGCTCGATCGCGCGTTCCGCGGGCATGCCGAAGCGCTGCAGCTCCATCAGCGTCAGGTCGCCGAACGCTTCCTTCATCGCCGCCAGCAAACGCAGCGCCTCGTCCTGCTGGCCCTCCGCCAGCAACCGGCCGACCGGTCCGCGCAGGCCGCCGGTCAGCAGCACCAGCCCGCCGGCATGGCCGAACAGGGTGTCGAGCGAGATGCACGGATCGGCCGGATCGCTGCGCAGGAAGCCCAGCGACGACAGCCGCTGCAGGTTGTCCAGGCCCTGGCCGTCGCGCGCCAGCAGCACCACCGGCTCGGTCGGCGAGCCCGGCTTGCTAGCGCGCGCCGCCAGCGAGATCTGGCAGCCGATGATCGGCTGCACGCCCTTGCCCGCGCAGTACTGCGAGAATTCCAGCGCCCCGAACAGGTTGCCGGTATCGGTGATCGCCACCGCCGGCATCCGCGCCGCCCGGGCCAGTGCAGCGATTTCCGGAACCCGGATCGCGCCCTGGCTGAGCGAGTAGGCGGAATGCACGCGTAGATGCACGAAATCGGCATGAGGCATGGCTGGAGCCTAGCGTCGTCTGCCCGACATCGCCATCGAGCTGTAGAAGCGGCAGCCATGACGGCTTCCCGGCTTGCCCGACTCGGCATCGCACTCGGCACCACACTCGCCACCAGGCTGGCCGGCTTCGTGGGCGGTGTTGCGCTGGCGTCCGGCGTGGCGATCGCGGTGCTCTGCCTGCACGCCGCGCTGCTGCCCGAGGGGCACTGGCAGGGGGACGAGTTCTTCTGCGCCGGCTTCGCCCGCGACGGCAAGCTGCGCTTCCTGTGGCAGACGCGGATCACCGGCTGGAGCCCGCGTCCGCTGTCGGAGCTGCTGTACTACGCCTTCTGCCGCGTCGCCGCCGCATCGCGGCAGCCCTTCACCGTGCCGTTCCTGGCGCTGCTCTGGACGGTCCTGCTCGGAGCGGCGCTGGCCTCGGCGCGGCGGGCGGCGCTCGCGCGGCGGGTCCTGATCGGCCTCGCCACGCTGTGCATGTTCCTGCTGGGTCATCCCGTCGCGGAGATGTTCTACTGGCCCGCCGGCGCGGTCGCCTACCTGACCACGCTGGCCGCCACCACGCTGGCGCTGTTCCTGATCGTCGACGGCCGCAGCGGCAGCCGCGGCGGCGCGCTGATGCTGTCCGCCGTCCTGACCGCCTGCGCCGCCAGCAGCGAAGCGGGCGCCATGGCGGCCGTGCCGCTGGCGCTCGGACTCGCCGTCACGGCGCCGCACCGGCGATACGCGCCGCTGCTGCTGCCGCCGCTGCTGGTCACCGGCTTCGTGTTCTGGACGCTCGCGCATAACCGCCTGGTCTCGCCCGAGGCGGTCGTGCACGCGCCTGCGCTGCGCCACCTCATGCAGAGCCTGCGCCCGGTGCCCCGGGTGCTGCTCGACGACATCCGGCCGGCCTGGCCGGCCAGGCTGCTCTTCCTGCTCGGCGTGCGCTGGGGCTGGAGCGGCGCGGCGCGACCCAAGGGCGCGATCCCGGCGCTGGCAAGCTTCGCCGCCGCCCTGATGCTGGGCGCCTGCGCCACCATCGCCGCCGGTCTGTTCCAGTTCGGCGTGCTGTGCTGCCAGCGGCACGACACGCTGCGTCAGGGCTGGGTGGTGTTGGCAATCGTGGCGCTGGCGATCGCATCGACGCGCTGGAGCGCGCGTCCGGCGCTGTCGCGACTCGGTCCGCCCGCGCTGGCGGCGGCCTGCCTGCTCGGCGTCGTCCCGCGCCTCGGCGCGATCGCCGCCGACTTCCGGCTGATGCGCCCGATCAGCGCCAGCAACCACGCCAACTGGCAGGCCGGGCGCGATCCGGGCATCCAGGCGATGATCTTCCGCCTGCCGCCGACCGCCGCGATCGCCGGCGACCAGGATATCCCCACGGGGCGCTTCAGCGAGCCCGCGGCGGATGCCTGGTACGCGCACGGCATCATGCACTTCTTCGGCAAGCGCAGCATCGTCATCGAACGGCCCTGACGCCGCTTTACCCGCCCGCGGAACGGCGGCATCGTCATGGTCCAGAAGACGAGGCCGATGCAGTGACCCAAGTGACCGCACGCCAGATCGTGCTCGCGGCGCGACCGCAGGGGCGTCCGAGGCCGGAGGATTTCCGCCTCGAGACCGTCGCGTTGCCGGATCCCGGCGACAACCAGCTCCTGCTCGAGGCGCAGTTCCTGTCGCTCGATCCGTACATGCGCGGCCGCATGAGCGATGCGAGGGCGTACGCGAAGCCGGTCGAGATCGGTCAGGCGATGCCCGGAGAGACGGGGTGCCGGGTGATCGCCTCGAACCTCGCCGGCTTCGCCGCCGGCGACAGCGTCCG
>CAXTNV010000107.1:11561-12450 GCA_964245755.1 uncultured Acetobacteraceae bacterium
GGGCGCGCGGGCGCCGCGGGTGGGGGGGTGGGGGGGCGCCGCCCCCCCCCCCGCGCCGCTCCCCCCGCCGGCGACAGCGTCCGTGCCCAGACCGGCTGGCGGTCCCACGCCCTCTCGTCCGCCTCGGGGGTGTTCCGGCTGGATCCCGAAGCCGCCCCGCTCACGACGAATCTCGGCGTGCTCGGCATGCCCGGCTTCACTGCCTATAGCGGCCTGTATGCAATCGGCAAGCCGCGGCAGGGCGAGACCGTCGTGGTCGCCGCCGCCAGCGGCCCGGTCGGTTCCCTGGTCGGGCAGCTCGCACAGCTGCGCGGCGCGCGAGCCGTGGGCATCGCCGGCGGACCGGAGAAGTGCGCCTACGTGCGCGACACGCTGGGTTTCGATGCGGCCTTGGACCATCGTGCGCCGGATTTCGCCGCACAGCTCGCGGGTGCCTGCCCGGGCGGCATCGACGTGTATTTCGAGAACGTCGGAGGCGCGATCTGGCAGGCGGTGCTGCCGCTGCTCAACAGCTACGCGCGGGTTCCGGTGTCCGGCCTGATCGCGCAGTACAACGGCGCATCGGGGACCGGCGACAATCTCGCCGCGACGATGCGGACGGTCCTGACCAGAAGCCTGACAGTGCGGGGCTTCATCAACACCGAGTTCGTCGAAGCGCTCTACACGGATTTCCAGCACGAGGTCGGCGGCGGCCTGCGCGAGGGTCGTATCCGCTACCGCGAGGACATCGTCGACGGTCTGGAGAACGCGCCGCAGGCGTTCATCGGGATGCTCGAAGGCGGCAATTTCGGCAAGCTGCTGATACGCGTCTGACCGCGGGAACAGGATCCGGGCGCGCAATCAGCCGCCCGGCTCAGACCTTCTTGCGCCCGGCTCAGACCTTCTTGCG
>CAXTNV010000108.1:0-3208 GCA_964245755.1 uncultured Acetobacteraceae bacterium
GCCCGGGCGCGGCTGTCTCGGGCTCTGACACCGCCGGCGCGCTTGCCGGCGGCGCCACCGCGCGCGAGGGGATGACCGATGCGGCCGCCGGCACGTCGCCCAGGCGCATCACCTGCAGCTTCGGCGCCTCGTGCTGGCCGCCACCGTTCTGGTAGATCGTCACCAGCAGCTGCGACGGCCCCTCGTTGACGCGGACCAGGGCGGCGCTGCCCTCGGCGCCGATCCAGCCGTCGTCGCTGAAGCTGCTGATGCTGATGCGGTGCCTGTCCTGCATCGGCGGCTGGGTGATGCGCACGCCGGGCAATCCGGTCTGCGGATCCGCGCCGGCGCTGCCGGGCGCGTGGAAGACGCAGAACAATCCCTTGTCGAGCGTCATCAGGTGACCGGAGACCTTCAGCTCCGTCACGAGCTTCTGGGCAGGCGCCGGACTGGCTTGAGACATCGGTTGGTTTCCGTCCGTTCGTAGGATCATCCGTCGCCAGATCGGAACGCTGCCGGCGTCACCGATCGCCTAACGTCATGACATTATCCGGGATGGAACGCCATCCCCGGGCAGCGCCGCCGCGTCGTGCCGGTGGCTGCCCAGCTGTCGCAGCGCGTCGTTCACCGCAGGCACGGGAAGCCCGAGCGGCAGCACCGCACCGCGTCCGGTGCGGCGGATCCGTTCCGCCTGCGCGCCGATATCGAACGCCGCCACCGCGAGCCCGGCGCGCCAGGCCACGCCGAGCGTGAAGCACCAGGTCTCCGGCCAGATCGAGGGCAGGAAGGCGAGGTCGCAGCGCTGCGCGCGCACCAGCGCCACCGCCTCGGCCTCGCGGTAGGCGCCGGTGACGTCGAGGCAGCCGGCCGCGAGCAGCGCCTCGTCGTCCGGCGTGTGCCCGACCACGACAAAATCGAGCGCCAGCCCGCGCGCGCGGGCATCCAGCACGCAGGCGAGCAGGACCGCGTAGCCCTTCTCCACCCCGATGCCGCCGATGACGCAGATCCGGGTGCGCTCCGGGCTATGCGGCAGCAGCGGCGGCGGCGGCGGTGCTGCGTCGGCGAAGCGGGCCAGCGGCAGCTCCGGCACGTCGTCCTCCCAGGGCACCACCACGGGACGGATGGCCGGGAAGTGGCGCGCGATGCGCCGTGCCGCGTCATCCGACGGGGCGAACACCCGGCGCGCGTCGGCAAGCTCCGCGGCCGAACGCCGCAGCAGCGCCGCCGGCGAGATCGCCTCGCCGAGGTTGCTGCCCTGCACCGCGACGCAGGCGTCGCAGCCGGCGACGTCCGGCTCGCCGCAGTAGCGCCCGGACGGCCCGACCAGGGCGATGCGCGCGCAGAACCAGGCATAGTCGTGCAGGTGCACGTCGTACGGGATGCCGAGCCGCCGGCACAGCGTGCGCAGCGCCGGGTGGTGGCCGAGCAGGTGGTGCCACTCGGCGTGCAGCACACCCTCGGGCATGAGCAGCGCCAGCAGCCGGTCCATCTCGCGCGGCAGCAGGTAGCGAAGGTTCGGGAACCGCAGCCGCTCCGCATCCTCGCCGGGTGCGGCGAGCGGGTCGCTCGCGGTCGGCACGTCGACCACACAGGCCGCGCCGCGCGGGCGCAGCACGATCGGACGGATACCCTGCGCCGCCAGCGCCAGTGCTCGCGCCCGCACCACGCGCTCGACTCCGCCGGCCTCGTCGTGGGTGACCAGCAGCACCGCGCGGGGCGGTGCGGAGCGCCCGCCCGCGAGGCGCAGCCGGTCGATGCGCCGGCGCGCGGGCGCCAGCGGGTCGCGCGCGATGTGCGCCTCGATCTCGGCGCCGTAGCCTGGATGCAGGCGCTCCAGGATGGCGAGGTTGCGGGCCATCAGGGCACGTCGGGCCGCGGCGAACGACATGCCGCCGACATGGCCGACATAGGCGTCGGGCACGCCGACGTGGCGCCAGCCCAGCGCTCTCGCGCGCAGGCAGAACTCGTTCTCCTCGCCGTAGCCCTGCGCGAACAGGTCCTCGCGCAAGGTACCGGCCTGGTCCAGGCAGTCCCGCCGCAGGTACCAGCAGAAGCCGTTGCCGGTCGGGATCTCGACCGCGCCGCGGCCGCGGTTGGCGGCGCGGGCGAGCGCCATCAGCCGCCTGGTCTCGGCGAGGTCCGGCACCGCGTTGCCGGCGCGGTGCTCGGGGTAGCTGAGGATGCTGGCGTCGTTGGAGAACGGCGTCGCGGTGCCGATGTCGGGTGCCGCGTAGACCGCCTCGCGGAGCGCCGCGGCCCACTCGCCAGCGACCAGCGTGTCGCTGTTGAGCAGCACGGCGTCGCGCCGGCCGCAGGCGGCGATGCCAGCGTTGGCGCTGCCCGGGAAGCCGCGGTTGACGGGCTGGCGGATCAGCAGGATGAGATGCCGCGCCGCCAGCCGGTCGAGCGCATCGGACAGCGCGGGCTCAGGCGAGGCGTCGTCCACCACCACGATCCGGCTCGCCGCCGGGATGGTCGCGCGCACGCTGTCGATGCACTCGAGGGTGCGGCGCAGGTGCCGGAACACCGGGATCACCACGTCGAACTCCGGATTCGGCGCTTGCGCTGCCGCCGCCGCGGGTTTCGCGGTCCTGCGCGCGGTATCGCGGCGCCGAGACTGCCCGAGCAGCAGGCCGGGATCGAGTGGGCTGCCGATCAGCGCGCTGCCGTCCTCGGCCAGCAGCCGCAGCGGACCGGGCGGCAGCCCGGCGGCGGCCAGCAGCAGCCGGCGCGGCCGGGCCAGCGGGATGTCGCTGTCGACGTGTTCGGCGAACGCCTGCAGCCTTACCTGCCGGCGGCTGCCGTCGGCGCCGAGCACGGTGAGCCACGGCGCCCGCTCCGGCTCCCCCGGATGCCACAGCCAGCCCGACAGCGCGCCATCGGCCGCCTCGACGAAACCCTCGCTGCGCAGGATCGAGCGCACGTCGAGCGGGCTGCCGAGCAGCGGCGCGCCCCGCCACCGCCCCCCGCGGCGGCGGCCCGCGCGCCCCGGCCCCGGCAGCCCCCGGGGCCCCGGCGCCCCGCGCGGGGAACCGGCGCGGACCGCGCCGAGCCCACCTTGACCCGTTCGCCCGGACCATCCATCTAGGACCTGTTCCACGGAGATCCCCGGCAAGGGGCTGAGACACCGCTGGGCCCGCGAGGGCGGCGCGGAAATCCATAGAACCTGATCCGGTTCGCACCGGCGTAGGGAATGGAACCGGCCCCGCCTCGTCGCACCAGCCGGTCT
>CAXTNV010000108.1:3218-12330 GCA_964245755.1 uncultured Acetobacteraceae bacterium
ATCCGGCCCATGATCGCCGCCGTCGCCGGATCCGGTGCATGGCGGCTCAGCGCGCGCGCCAGCGCCAGCGCCGCCGCGTCGGGCTCGCCGAGTGCCCGATGCGCCGCGGCCAGCGCCATCCAGCCTTCGCGGAAGTCGAACCGGCGCAGCAGGTCGCGCAGCAGCCGGATCGCGCCGGCCGCGTCGCCGCTGCTGAGGCGGGCCAGCGCCAGTGCGACGTCCACCGGCACGGCACCGCCGCTGATGCGACGCGCGCGTTCGAGCCAGCGCCGGGCATCGGCCGCGTCACCGCGCTCGCCGGCGAGGCGTCCCTGCAGGAATGCCCGCTGCGCCCGCTCCTGCGCCCAGCTCAGCCAGTCCGCGCGGTCGGCCGCGCCGGTGGCGGCTGCAGGCTCAGCGGCGAGCCGCGGTCTCAGAGGCCAGCCCCGGCATGCGCGACCTCCTCGGCCTTGCCGCCGACCGTCGCCGATGCACCCGGGGGAGCACCTGAGGCGCCGCCCGGAGCCTGGCCGAGACGGGCGAGCTCGGCCTCGGCCTGGCTGATGCCCTGGGCGCGTGCGCGCTGCAGCCACAGCCGCGCCTCCGCGAGATCGCTGTCGCCGGCGAGGCCGCGCGCCAGGTAGCGGCCCAGCATCAGCTGCGCCATCGCGTGGCCGCGCTCGGCGGCGCGACGGAAGTAGCCCTGCGCCTGCCTGCGGTCCTCCGGCACCTCGTGGCCGCCGCCATGCATCGCACCCGAGGAGAACAGCGCGTTGATGTGGCCCTGCGCCGCGGCGCGCTCGAACATCTCCAGCGCCGCCGCATGGTCCCGTGCACCGCCACGTCCGCCCAGCAGCAGCTCGGCATAGGCCACCTGCGCGTCCGCCATGCCGCTCTCGGCGGCGCGCGCGATCCACAGCCGGCCCTCCTTGAGGTCGATCTCGATGCCGCGGCCCTCGGTCAGCATGCGGCCATACCAGTACTGGGCGTGCACCACGCCGTCGGCGGCGCGGCGCAGCCAGATCGCGGCCTTGCGCTCGTCGCGCTCGACGCCAACGCCCTCGGCCAGGCAGACGCCGAAATTGAACGCGGCGACCAGATCGCCGGTGCTCGCCGCGCGCTCGAAACGCTCGCGCGCCGCGATGCGGTCGGCTTCCAGCCCCGCACCCGCCATCACCAGGTTGGCGAGGTCGATGTGTGCGGCTTCGTCGCCGCCCTCGGCGGAGCGGCGGAACCAGCGCGCCGCCTCGTCGGGATCGCGCTGCACCCCGGCGCCCGTGAGGTACAGCGAACCGAGTGCCCGCGCCGCGGCGGCGTGTCCCTGCGCCGCCGCACGACCGTACCACGTCGCGGCCTCGGCGTAGTTCGGCGGCAGGTCGCCGCCGCGTGCGTAGAGGTCGCCGATCAGCGCCGCCGCCTCGTGGTCGCCGGCGAGAGCCGCGCGACGCAGCCAGGACTCGCCCTGGTTGACGTCGCGCTGCACCCCGCGACCCTCCATCAGAGCCAGGCCGTAGCGCGCCTGGCCGGAGCGCACCCCCTTCTCGGCCGCCTGCCGGTACAGGCTGGTCGCCGCCTGCAGGTCCTGCTTCACCCCGGCACCGCGCTCGGTCATCACGCCGAGCAGGTACATCGCGGTGGCGAGGCCGCCTGCGGCCGCGCGGGTCAGTTCGACCGCCGCCTTGGCCTGCGCCTCGGCGTCGTCCTCGCGCGCCAGCAGCGCCAGGCCGAGGCCGAGCGAGCCCTGCGAGCAGCCGGCATCGGCTGAGCGGCGATACCACTGGTCCGCCTGCTCGAGGTCGCGCATCGACTCCGGCCCGGAGGTCAGGATGTAGCCGTACAGCGCCTGTCCGTCCGGGGAGCCGGCCTCGGCGGCGCTGCGCGCCCATCGCGCCGCCTGCTCGTAATCCGGCTTGGCCTCGGTCTGGGTTGGGCCTGCGGCGAACAGGGTGCTGCTGGCGCCGCCGCTGTTGCCTAGGCCGAACAGGTGCAGGGTTGCGAGCACGAACTGCGCCTCCACCCAGCCGGCCTCGGAAGCGCGCTGCATCCAGCGCGCACCCTCCTCGCGGCTGACCGGCACCCCGGTGCCGTCGAGGTAGGCGCGGCCGACGCGGAACTGCGCTTCCGGGATGCCGGCGGCAGCGGCGGCGCTGAGCGGGGCGAAGGCGCGTCCCGGCTGCCCGGCCTCGTTCAGGCTGCAGGCGTAGACGAGCTTCGCCTTCGCCGAGAACAACGAGGCCAGACGCTGACTAAGGAGACTGGCCATCGGAGGCGGGCTATCCTCGAGGTCGCGGAGGCGGTGCGCTGCTGCAGAGATGGGTATCTCGCGGCGGCACCTCCAGAGGGGGCTTCAGGGCTCGCGCATGCCTTCGGTCGCCACCGGCAGCACGGTGCTCAGCAGGTAGCGCAGGATGGTGCGCTTGCCGACCTTGATGTCCGCGACCACCGGCATGCCGGGCGTGGGATGGAAGTAGTTCGGCACGCCGTGCAGGGTGTAGCGGTTCACCCGCAGCCTGATGCGGTAGAAGGTGTCGCCGCCGCCCGCGACCGGAGCCTCGTTGGCCGGACCGTTCGCCGCCGCCTGGCCGCCGCTGTCCTTGGTGAAGCTGTCGGCGCTGACGTTGCGCACCGTGGCCTCGGCGCCGCCGTATTGGGTGTAGGTGAAGGTGGCGAACTTGATCAGCGCGGGATCGCCGAGCTTGACGTAGCCGGACTCCGTGCCCTTCAGCTTGGCCTCGACCTCGAGCGGCGCATCGAGCGGCACCATCGAGATGAACTGGCTGCCCGGGCTGAGCACCGAGCCGATCGAGACCTTGGCGATGGTCAGCACGACGGCATCGGCCTGCGCGCGCATCACCACCAGGCTCTGCCGCAGCGTCGCCTTGTCCAGGTCGCCCTTTGCCTCGTAGTACTTGTGCTGCGCCTCCGTCAGGTCCTGGTAGATCTGCGCCTTCCAGTTCTGCACGAAGCCCGCCTCCTCGGCGACCATCGCGTCGAGCTTGTTCTGGGCGCCGGCTGCGCTCTGCTGCGCGGTGATCTGCGAGCGCTGCACCTCCATCAGGTCGTCCTGGGCGGAGATCGACGAGAGACGGCTGCCGACATGGTCGTGCTGCAGCTGAAGCCGCATGTTGTGCACGTCCGACGCGAGCCTGACCCGCCCGGCATACATCGCCGCCGAGGCGCGGTAGGCCATGGTGTCGCTGCGCAGGGAGGCGATCTGCTGGGTGTAGTTCAGCAGCTTGTCCTTGAACTCGGCCTGCCGGCGCATGAAGATCGCGGCTTCCGCGGTGGATGCCGGGTTGGCCAGATCCGGCCGGTAGTCGCTGCCCGACGCCTCCGCCTGCAGCCGCTCGATCTGTGCCGCGTAGGACTGCGACTGCTGCTGCATGTTGGTGGCGTCGGCACCGGTCATGGTGGGGTCGAGATGCGCCAGGACCTGCCCCTTGCGGACGAGGTCGCCCTCCTTGACGTCGATCGACTTGACGATCGAGGTCTCAAGCGGCTGCACCAGCAGGGTCGGCGAGGTCGAGACCAGCTGTCCCTGGGCGGTCACGACGCGGTCGAGCGGGAAGACGCCCATCACGACCATCATCGCCACCGCCATGGACGCGATCACCCAGAGTATGTACTGCGCCAGCGGCCGCGGCGGCATCGCCACCAGCGCGGCGCTCGGCGAGTTGAACTGCAGCAGCTCCTGCGGCATGTCGTCGTCGTTCTCGACGCGACGGCTGCCGCGGCGCGACGGCTTGCGGGCGCCGGCCGGGACGATGTCGGTGCCACTCATCGGCTCAGTCTCCCTCGGCCAGCAACGGCGCCGGACCTGCGTGGCGCTCCGGGTTCATGTGCCGGGTCTGCTGCATCCAGAGCTGGCGGTAGATCGCGCAGCGCTCGAGCAGCACGTGATGCGGGGCGATGTCCTCGACGCGGCCGCGCTCCATCACCAGGATCTGGTCGCAGTCGACCAGCGACGACAGCCGGTGCGAGACGATCACCATCGTGCGCCCCTTGCTGATCCGCTTCAGGTTGGCGTTGACCAGCGCCTCGGATTCCGGGTCGAGCGCCGAGGTGGCCTCGTCGAGGATCATCAGCTTGGGGTCGGTGATCACCGCGCGCGCGATGGCGAGGCGCTGCTTCTGGCCGCCGGAGATGTTGGTCGAGCCCTCCTCGATCCAGGTCTCGTAGCCGCCCGGCATGCGCTCGATGAACTCCTCCGCGCCGGCGAGCCGTGCGGCACGCACCGCGTCCTCCAGCGTCAGCCCGGGGCGATTGGCGGTGATGTTGTCGCGTATCGTGCCGCGGAACAGGAAGTTGTCCTGCAGCACCACGCCGAACGACTTGCGCAGGTGGGTCAGGTTGATCTCGCGCAGGTCGATGCCGTCCAGCTTGAGGAAGCCGGTGTAGTTGCGGCTGACGCCCTGCAGCAGGCGGGTCAGGGTCGACTTCCCCGAGCCGCTGCGTCCCACCACGCCCAGCATGGTGCCGGCCGGGATGTCGAAGCTGACGTCGTCGAGCGCCTTGGTGGAGGCGCCCGGATAGGTGAACATCACCTCCTGGAACGACAGCGCGCCCATGATCCGCGGGCGCATGCCGTTGGTGAGCGCCCGGGTCTCGGTCGGCTGGTTCAGCACCGAGCCTGCCTCGCCGAGGGCTGCGCGGATGTCGGTGAACTCTTCCAGCAGCTTGGCGAGGCTGACGAGCGGTGCTGCAACGCGGCCGCCGAGCATCATGAAGGCGACCAGGCCGCCGGCGCCGAGCGAGCTGGACCCGGTGAGCAGCAGGTAGGCGCCCACCAGGATCACGCCGCGGCTGATGAACATCTCGATCGGGCTCGCCAGGGTCGACGGCCAGTTCGCCAGCCGTCCGGCCTCGAGCTTGGCGCGCACCACGTCTGCGGTGGCGACGTCCCACTCGGTGCGACGCGACGGCTCGAGGGCGAGTGTCTTGAGCGTGCGTATGCCGGCGACGGACTCGTAGAGGATGCTGGCGCGACGCATCTCGGCGTTGATCACGCGCCCGACCAGGCGCGCGACGGGGCCGATGAAGATCACCACGATCAGCCCGATCAGTCCGGCCGCGGCCAGGGTCATCCAGGCCAGCGTGGTGCTCATCACGAACAGGAACGGCAGGATCACCATCAGGCTGAACATGTCGAGGAAGGTGCTCATCAGCTTGCCGGTGATGAAGTCGCGCACCTTGTAGATCGACGACACCTTGCCGATCACGTTGCCGGCCTGCTGGCGCTCGAAGAACTCCAGCGGCAGCGACAGCAGGCGGCCGAACACCACCAGCGCGATGCGGCTGTCGAGCCGGGTCGAAAGCACCAGCACGATCTCGCGGCGGCCGAAGCTGAGCAGGGTCTCGTAGCAGGTCAGGGTGATGATGATCGCCGAGATCGAGACCAGTGTCGACATGGAGTGGTGGTTCACCACCTTGTCGATCACCTGCATCACGATCAGCGCCGGGAAGATGGTCAGCAGGCTGAGCACCACCGAGGCGATCGAGATGTCGCGCAGCGACCGTTTCTCGCGCAGCACCATGCGGGTGAGCCAGCCGATGTTGATCGGCGCCTCGGCCTCGGACTGGTTGCGGCTGCGCGCGACCAGCACGACGTCGCCGTTCCAGACCTGCGACAACCGCAGCTCGTCCACCGCGACCGGCGTGTCGCCGTCGGTGCCCATCGGGTCGCGCAGCCAGACCACGCCGCGGCCGGGATCGGCGCCGACCAGCAACGCCGCCGAGCCGTCCTTGAACATCAACGCGAATGGCGGGGTGTCGTGCATGCGCACCAGGTAGCGCCACTTGAGTCGCATGGCGCGCGCCACCAGGCCCTGGTCGTTGAGCCAGGTGACCAGGCTGGCCGGGGACGGCGTGACCTCGGTGATCGGGCCGCGGAAATCGTTCGGGTCTAGCTCCGCACCGTGGTAGCGCGCCGCCGCCATGACGGCGCGCAGCCGTGCCAGCCGGCCGTCGACCTGCGCGGGACGCGCAGCGGCCCCCGCACTGCCGGCGCCCGCACTGCCACTACCGGCGAAGTCGGCGTTGTCGTTGGGTTGAACCACTGGCTTTCCTCTATCGAAGCGCGTTCCTGGTCACGAACGGGGATGGCGATCGTTCCGCGCAGCAACTTGATGCAACGGACCCTTAGCATAGCGTAAATGCTATTTCCGTAAGTTTCTGCTGCAGTGCTGAAGACGTCGGCAACGCTTCATCTACTTTTTGATATTCTGTTCCCGGTGCGCGGTGTTGGTGGAAGTCGTTTCAATTTGCTTGCACGAAGTGGCCGCGCAGGAACAGGTCGGCGGCGAGCACCGCCCGCAACGCCGCTTCCTGCGGCCGCGGCAGCTGCGCCACCACGCCGCGAAAGAAGCCGATCTCGCCGCGCGCCCGCGCCTGGAACAGCCAGGTCAGCTTCGACGCCTGCTCTGTCCGCCCGCCGCAGCAGCGGCAGAACGCCCGATGCGCGACCTGATGCGCGGCACCCTGGTCCGGCAGGCGCAGCACGGCGATCCAGCCTGCCGCCGCCTCCGGCGCATCGGTCTGCTCGCCGCCGCGCTCGGGCAGCAGCAGCACCTGATCGGCCGGCGCTGCGGCCGGCACGTGGGGCACGAAGCGCACCGGGATGCGGGCATCGACGGTCATGCACGGGCTCCGGATGCTGCACAGGCAAAAAGGCGCGGAGGAAAACCTGCCGCGATCGGTCTCGCGCACGATATACAGGCTACCGACACACGGGCAACCATGCCGAGGCCGCGCGAATGACCAGACCGCATCTTCTCGAAGCCCTGCAGAACCAGGTGCTGTTGTGCGACGGCGGCATGGGGTCGCGCGTGCAGATGCTCACCCTCGACGTCGAGCAGGACTACTGGAACCGCGAGAACTGCACCGAGGTGCTCAACCTGTCGCGGCCGGAGCTGGTGCGCGAGATCCATCGCGGCTACTTCGCCGCCGGTGCGGACATGGTCGAGACCAACAGCTTCGGCGGCTCGCCGATCACGCTCGGCGAGTTCGACCTCGCCGACCGCACGCTGGAGATCAACCGCACCGCTGCCGAGCTGGCGCGCGAGGCCGCGGACAGCTTTTCCGATGGCCGTCACCGTTACGTGATCGGATCGATTGGGCCGGGCACCAAGCTGCCCTCCCTGGGCAACATCGGCTATGACCCGCTGGAGGCGGGCCTCGCCGAGCAGTGCCGCGGCCTGATCAGCGGCGGCGTCGACGCGCTGCTGATCGAGACCTGCCAGGACACGCTGCAGATCAAGGCAGCGGTGAACGGGGCCAAGCTGGCCCGCGCCGAGGCCGGCACCGACACGCCGATCTTCGTGCAGGTCACGGTGGAGACCACCGGGACGCTGCTGGTCGGTCCCGACATCGCCGCGGCGGCGACCACCATCCATGCGCTCGACGTGCCGCTGCTGGGCCTGAACTGCGCCACCGGCCCGCAGGAGATGGCCGAGCACGTGCGCTGGCTGGCGGCGAACTGGCCGGGGCTGCTGTCGGTGCAGCCGAACGCCGGCCTGCCGGAGCTGGTCGACGGGCACACCCACTACCCGCTGGGTGCGGCCGAGATGGCGTCGTGGATCGAGCGCTTCATCGTCGAGGACGGGCTCAATCTGGTCGGCGGCTGCTGCGGCACCTCGGTGCCGCACATCGAGGCCCTCGACGCCATGCTGCGCGCGCGTGCCGGCTCGCGCCTGCGGCCGGCGCCGGTGGCGCGGCGGCCGCTCTGGATCCCCTCGGTCGCCAGCCTTTACGGCCAGGTGCCGCTGCGCCAGGAGAACAGCTACTTCTCGATCGGCGAGCGCTGCAACGCCAACGGCTCGAAGAAGTGGCGCGAGCTGCAGGAGGCGGCCGACTGGGACGCCGCGGTCACCGTGGGACGCGATCAGGTCGCCGAGGGCAGCAACAGCCTCGACGTCTGCACCGCCTTCGTCGGCCGCGACGAGGTCGGCGAGATGACCGAGGTGATCCGCCGCTTCACCAGCAGCGTGAATGCGCCGCTGGTGATCGACAGCACCGAGACCAACGTGATCGAGGCGGCGCTGAAGCTGCACGGCGGCAAGCCGATCATCAACTCGATCAACTTCGAGGACGGCGAGGCGGCCGCCGCCGAGCGGCTGTTGCTCGCGAAGAAGTTCGGCGCCGCCGTGATCGCGCTCACCATCGACGAGGTGGGCATGGCCAAGACGCCGGAGAACAAGCTGGCGGTGGCGGAGCGGCTGGTCGCGTTCGCCTGCGACACGCACGGCCTGCCGCAGTCGGACCTGCTGATCGACCCCCTCACCTTCACCGTCGCCACCGGCAGCGAGGACGACCGCAAGCTCGGCCAGTGGACGCTGGAGGGGATACGCCTGATACGCGACCGCTTCCCCGACATCCAGATCATCCTCGGCCTGTCCAACATCTCGTTCGGGCTCAACCCGGCGGCGCGCGCGGTGCTGAACTCGGTGTTCCTCGACCATGCGGTACGCGCCGGCATGTCCGGCGCCATCGTGCACGTCTCGAAGATCCGCCCGCTGCACCTGCTCGCCGCCGAGGAGATACAGGTCGCCGAGGACCTGATCTTCGATCGCAGGCGCGAGGGCTACGACCCGCTGCAGCGCCTGCTGGAGCTGTTCGCCGACCGCAAGGCCTCGGAGGCGGTCAAGAAGAAGAAGGCCGACACGGTGGAGGGCCGGCTGCGCGACCGCATCGTCGACGGCGACCGCAAGGGGCTGGAGGCCGAGCTCGACGAGGCGATGACGCGGCTCAAGGCGCTCGACATCATCAACACCGTCCTGCTCGACGGCATGAAGACGGTGGGCGAGCTGTTCGGCTCGGGCAAGATGCAGCTGCCCTTCGTGCTGCAGTCGGCGGAAACCATGAAGGCGGCGGTGGCGCATCTGGAGCCGCACATGGAGCGGACCTCGGGCCAGACCCGCGGCACCATCGTGCTGGCGACGGTGAAGGGCGACGTGCACGACATCGGCAAGAACCTGGTCGACATCATCCTGACCAACAACGGCTACCGGGTGGTCAATCTCGGCATCAAGGTGCCGCTCGCCGACATGGTCGCGGCAGTGCGGCGCGAGAACGCGCACGCCATCGGCATGTCCGGGCTGCTGGTGAAGTCCACCGTGGTGATGCGCGAGAACCTCGA
>CAXTNV010000109.1:0-4942 GCA_964245755.1 uncultured Acetobacteraceae bacterium
GCACCTGGTTAAGGCTGTTCCAACGCTCGTTTCACGACCAGGCTCGACATGAACCGAGATGCTCTACCGACGTCCGACTTGGATCAATTGTTGGAAGCGGCTCAGCGATCGCGCGGATCCGGTACTTGCCCTGGCTTTCTATCTGCGCGAGCGAGGGCTCCGCTGAACCAGCTGAAGCAGCGGTTCGGGGCAAACGTACGCTGCCTCGGGAAACTAGCCCGTTGCCTGCGTGTTTCCGGTCGATGCAAGGCGCCGACAGGGTCAACAACGAGCTGGAAGTTGGCTTCAACGAAGTCTTCGAGAAACGGTGGCACCGTGCGGAACAGGCTGGGCGCGTCTTCATGGTCGCGGTGGTTGCAGCTAGTCTCGCAGGCCTGCTTGGGCGCGGTCCCTACAGCCACGAAACCAAGAGACTCGATGACGCCTCGCTCGCCGTGGATTTCGAACCGGTGGCTCGATCACAGACCGGTACGCAGGTCACCTTTCACCTGAGGAATGCCACCGACAAACCGGAGATGAACCTGTTCATCGGCTCGAAACTGATCGAGCCCATGGGGCTGGGACGCATCCTTCCTGAACCAATCAGAGCGCAAGCCGTGCAGGGTGGACTGCTTCTGACGATTGCGGTGCCTCCGAACACCGCCGATGCGGCACTTCGCCTCATGTTGATGCCGGACGACATCGGCACGAAGGCTCTCGTCGCCCGTCTGGGAGATCACCCACCGTTGCATTGGACTCAGGTCGTGGTGCCCTGAGGTGCGCCGATGAGTGTGATATTGCGTGCGGCACTGGCTTATATCGTCCTCCTGCTTGCCGTGCGCTTGATTGGCCGGCGGATGGCAAGCATGCTGGCGCCGTTCGATCTCATCGTTCTGTTCCTGTTCGGCGGCGCCCTCATGTCGGCCGTTCTGGGAGACGACCATTCCTTCGTGGCAGCGGTCGGCGCGGTGTTCTCGATCGGACTGATGCACGTGCTGGTGTCATCGCTCAAGCGCTGGTGGCCGTGGTTCGGACGTCTAGTTGATGGAACACCGATCGTCGTCTACGAGGACGGCAAGTGGCATGATGCCAGGATGCGTAGTCTGCGCATGCTGGAAAGCGACATCATGACCGCGGTTCGACAGAAGGGATTGATGCGGTTGGAGCAGGTGCGGTACGCCATCGTCGAACGAGACGGCAAGGTGTCGATCGTTCCGGAAGGAAGCGAATAGGCAGCCCTTGCCGTCGCATCGCGACAGAGAACGACGGGACGGCTGTTGAGGCCGCGCCGAAGCGGTTCCTGAGTTCGCTGGCTGCACGACCCTGCCCGGGCAGGCACTGGCCAGATGCCCCGGGCGACTTCCGCGGCATCCTGCAGAACACGATGGCGTAGATACCATGATGGTCTTCGGCCAGCGGCTCGACTATGCGGAAAGCACCTGGGCGACGTCCTCCAGCGACTGGCCTTCGGCGTCGATCCCCAACGTGAACTCCGCCAGTGCGCCGCATCCCATCAGGAACGCCGCAAAGAAATAGCCGATGCTGACCGACCAGGCCTCGCCGGTGCCGATCAGCAACCCCAAGACCGTGGGTGCGGCGAGCCCACCGATCGCCGTGCCGAAGGCGTAGAACACCGCAATCGCCATCGCACGCGTCTCCAGAGGGAAGATCTCGCTGGCGGTCAGGTAGGCGCCGCAGGCCGCCGACGACGATACGAAGAAGATCGCCATCCAGAGCAGGGTCTGGGTAAGCGCGTTGAGCAGGCCGAACCCGAACAGCAGGGCCGTCACCGTCAGCAGGATGGCAGACGCCGCGAAAGTTCCGCCGATCATCCGACGCCGACCGACGCTGTCGAACAACGGCCCGAGGATGAAGGGTCCCAACAGGTTGCCGGCAGCCAGAGGCAGGATATGCAGGCCGATGCGGTCGACAGGCACCGCGTAGAACTTCGTCAGCACCAGCCCGTACGTGAAGAAGATCGCGTTGAACAGGAAGGCCTGGCTCAGCATCAGCACCATCACCAGCAGGCTGCGCTTGCGATGGGTCACGAACATGGCGCGCAACACGCTGAGCAAGCCGTAGCTCCGGCGCGGTCGGATCGACAGCGTCCCCTTGGGCGGCGGAAGTACATGGCCGAGCCGGCGCACCGCACCCTCGATCTGGCCGGTCGCCGCTTCCGCTTCCGCGGTGTAGCCGTGGGTGACCAGCCAGCGCGGGCTTTCGGGCACGAGGCGGCGGAGAAAGATCACCGGCAGTCCGAGAAGACCGCCGACCGCGAACCCGAGCCGCCAGCCGAGATTAGGAGGCACGAGCGCGTGGTTGGTGACCAGCAACGAGGCGACGGCTCCCAGGCCGGCTCCAGCCCAGTAGCTCGCGTTCACGGCGAGGTTGACCCGTCCGCGCATGGCAGCAGGTGTCATCTCGTCGACAGCCGAATTGATGGCAGCGTATTCGCCGCCGATGCCGATGCCGGTCAGCACGCGCGACAGCGCGAAGGTCAGGACGTTCACCGAACAGGCCGAGCCGAGCACGCCGA
Organism: uncultured Acetobacteraceae bacterium; assembly: GCA_964245755.1. GTDB lineage: Bacteria > Pseudomonadota > Alphaproteobacteria > Acetobacterales > Acetobacteraceae > Lichenicoccus. The sequence goes on from CAXTNV010000109.1 coordinate 2,516, forward strand.
TGACGTAGATGCCGAGCGTGATCGCGAACACCGCGCGTCGTCCAACCCTATCGGTCAGCCAGCCGAAGAACAGCGCACCCCCGACGGCGCCGGCGATGTAGGCGGACGCGGCCTCGCCGACGTCGCTCGCGCTGAGATTGAGCGCCCCCTGGTCCTCCAGCGCCGGCCCGATCGAGCCAACAATCGTGACCTCGAGACCATCGAGGATCCAGGTCACGCCGAGCGCCATGATGATCATCAGGTGGTAGCGGCTCCACGGCAGGCGATCCAGGCGTGAAGGTATGTCGGTCTCGATCCGCGGCAGGGCGGCGGCGTCCATGCTGTCTCTCCTCTCTCGCCACCTTCCGGCGGCGCGGCAGCCGGCTGCCTGAGGCTGCCGCCCCGAGCACTGGCGCGGACAGCCATGCGACGCATAACGCCCTATACGGATGCAAGCGTCCAGATGAGGGGCGAGACGCCCGAGCGGCATGGCCCGGACCGGACGAGCGACGCCATGGCGCCGGTGCGTGAGCTGCCTCGGCTGGCATCGCCACGTCGAGGCAGACCCGGGTCCTGCGCAACGCCGCTTCCGCAGTTCTGCACGGTCTCGCGCCGGGCGAGTCAGAGCGCCGGCGGGCGGCGGTGACCTGGTGAACGGCACAGCCGATGGCTTGACGATCACCTCGTCACGCAGCCGGGGCGCGTCACGCCCGTAGCTGCCGATGCCGGATGCGGCGCAGGTCGCCAGCCGCCGGGATCAGCCGACCGCCGGCGATCCAGCTGCAGGCCCGTGGCGAGACAGCCCTCGTCGATTGACCGCTAGGAGCTCGGCAGGTTCGTCGGCGAAAAGCTGTAGCGCGCGATGCGCCACTTGCTGTCGCTACCCTGCTCCAGGACGAACAGCTCCTGGTTCGCCTCGGAGGTGGTGCTTCCGGTGGAGTGGTGCAGCGTCTTGCCGGTCGAGTTGGTCCTGACGAATGCCCAGGTCGGCGCCATCTGCACGATCTCGACGATGTTGAACTTCACGTCGAACTTGAGCTCGGCGAAGACCTTGTCGTATGCTAGCTTGACAGCATCTTTGCCTTCCGAAGACCGGCTGAACGGGGCCATGAACACGCCGCCCTCGGTGTAGAGAGGCAGCACGGCGCTGGTGTCGCCGCCGTTCAGTGCAGCGTTGTAGGCCGCCATCGTGCTTTCGATGCCGGCATGCGCCTGCGCCGTCATGCCGCGTGCCGCCGCATGGGCAGAAGCGGCCGAGACGCCGGAACTTGCGGCGCACGCCAAGACCGCGCCGACCGCAGGAGCGAGTAGCCACCTGACAGGCATGAAATCATCTCTCTGATCCTTGAACCGGGGCGACGGCCGCCACGAGCGGCCAGGGCTATCCGATTGACCGTGGGCGCATTAGCCGCCATTCGCGAAAAGCAGCTTTCCAGTTTCGCCGCGAGATCGAGAGCCTCGCGCGGTCGGTGAGGCGGCCCGCACCGTGCCAGATCTGGGAAGCAGCTTTCCCCGTCCGCGCCTACCGGCTGGGCCGGTGCCGTCGTAGCGTCGGAAACGCGCGCGGCACGAGACCCGTGTCCGACCAGCAAAGGCAGCACTCGATGACCAGGACCGCCCTGGAGGTCATGACCGCCATCCTGGCGAAGCCGACGAGCCTTGATCACGTCCGCTCGCTCGTGACGGCGGACGTCACCTACGTGTCGCTGAACTTCGATGATCCCGACCTCAAGCGCGTGATGCCGTGGTGCGGCACTTCGCATGGCGCGGAGGCCATCGTGCAGACCTTCGTCGACGTCAGGCGCTACTGGAAGACGGACGAGTTCCGGATCGAGGCGGAACTCGACTCCGGCGAGCTCGCCGCGATCTTCGGACGCTTCACGTACACCTCCACGGTGCTGTCGCAGACGGTCACGTCGCCGTTCAGCGTGTTCGGCCGGGTCAGCGATGGGCTGTGCCACTACATGCAATTCATGGAGGACACCTTCGCCACCACGGCGTCGTTCCGCAGCGCCGGCAAGTGGACGATCCGGAGCAATCCGGACGGAAGCCAGGTCGAGGTTTGACCCGTCGCCCGGCTCGCCCGGTCACGGGAGGCGAGGCAGGGCATGATGAGCGGCGCGCGGCTTCGTGCATGTTCCGCGACGGCGCACCTCAGGTTTGCAGGCTCAACAGCTGGCTGGAAGACGGCGCGCCTGACCGGCGCATCGAGCGGCGACGGCGGCGCATCGTGCTTGGCCGGGCTCCGCCTCGGGCTGCGGCGCTGACCGAGCTGACCGCCCTCGGGTGCGGTGCTCCGGTCGACGGGATCGCACCCGGCCGCGGCTTCCCCGCCGGCGACGAGGCGCTCGACATCGCCGGTGCCGCGAGTGCCGCCGATGGTCGCAGCTCGATCTAGCGCCGCCTCGCTGCCCAGGCCGCGATCCTGGCGTTCCGCCCCAGCCTGAA
>CAXTNV010000109.1:5042-12252 GCA_964245755.1 uncultured Acetobacteraceae bacterium
TGGCAGCGGGTTGCGCTGTGCAGCCGGCTCCCGCAAGAGGCGAGGGCGCCCCGGCATGGGCGTGGAACCCGGCATGACCTGCCTCTCGTGGAAGGCCGATCCGCATGTCCGACCTCAATGCCCTGATCATCTTCGCCAAGGTGATCGAGGCGCGCAGCTTCTCCGAGGCGGCGCGACGCCTCAAGATGCCGGTGTCCACGGTCAGTCGGCGGGTCGCGGACCTCGAGGATCAGCTCGGGGCGAGGCTGCTGGAGCGGTCCACGCGCAACCTGCGCCTGACCGAGGTCGGAGCCGACGTGCTGGAGCACGCCAACCGCATCCTCGAGATCTCCGAAGCGCTTGATGGGCACGTGTCGAACCAGCTGTCGCGGGTCGCAGGGACGCTGCGGCTTTCGGCACCGCCCAGCATCTCGGACTCGCTGCTGATGCCGCTGGTCGGCGCCTTCCAGGCGGCCTATCCGGCGGTCCGGGTGCAGATCCTGGTCACCGAGCGCAAGATCGACCACATCGCCGATGGGGTGGACCTGGCCTTCCATGTCGGCCCGATGCAGGACTCGTCGCTGGTTGCGCGCCGCATCCTGACCTATCGCCATCAGCTCGTTGCCAGTCCGGCGTATGTCGCCGGCAGATCGCCGCCGCAGCGGCCCAGGGAGCTGCTGGATCACCGCATCCTGGCGTTCTCGCACTGGCGGCCGGAGAACCACTGGGTGTTCACACACGCGAACGGACAGGACAAGGAAACGGTGACGTTCCTGCCCCACCTCGGGATCAACGATTTCGCCGGGGTGACCGCCGGGCTGCTGGCCGCACAGGGGATCGGCGACCTTCCGCCGATCGTGCAGCCCGCGTTGATGCGCGACGGACGGCTGGTCGAGATCATGCCGGACTGGCACTTCCCGGTGTTCGATCTTTCGATCGTGCATCTTGGTTCGCGCCGCCTGATGCGACCGGTCCGCATGTTCAAGGAGTTCACCTACCGGATGGCGCCGAACCTGTTTCCGGACCTGCCGAGCTAGCGTGGTGCCTTCGGCGGTCCGCGGGGATGCGCGGACAAGCAGCTCACCTCCCGACAAGGCTGGTTGCCGCGGGCGCATCGGGTCAGGTCAGGATGACGATCTTGCCGCCTGCCTTGTTCTCTTCCATGCAGCGGTGCGCTTCGGCGATCTGCTCCAGGCGGAAGATGCGGCCGATCTGGACGTGCAGCTCGCCCGCCGCGATCTGCTGTGTCAGCTCATCGAGAGGCGTCAGCATGAAATCCTCCGCCCCGCCATCGTAGGTCGTCAGGCACACCGCGGTCGGGATGACGTCCATCGGGCTGAAATCCGGCAGCATCCACTTGTTGCCGACCATTCCGGTCATGCACACGATGCCGCGGGGCCTGACGCAGCGCAGCGAGTCGGGCAAGGTGGTGGCGCCGATCAGCTCCAGCACCTTGTCGGCGCCGCCGGAACAGACTTCCTGCACCTGCTCCGCGATCGTGCCGCTGTCGATGAACACCTGATCGACGCCGCTGCGGCGCAGCAGCCCTTCATGCTCTGGCTTGCGCGTCGTCGACATGACCAGCGCGCCGTGCTTCCTGGCGATCGCCGCCGCCGCCAGACCCACCGAAGTCGTGCCGCCGCGGATGAGCAGGCGCTCGCCCTTCTCCAGGCGCAGCGACTTGAACAGCGAGCCCCATGCCGTCTGCAGCATCTCCGGCACCGCGCCGAGGGTTTCCCAGGGCAGCTCGGTCTGGATCGACTGCACCTGCGAGGCCGGGACGAGCGTGTACTCGGCGTAGCCACCGTCGAACTGCCGTCCCATGCCTCCCATAGCGGTGGCCACGGTTTCTCCGGGCAGGAACTCGCCGCCGGGCGCCGCCTCGACGGTGCCGGTCGCCTCGATCCCCAGTACACGCGGAAACGGCACATCGGGCGACAGCCCCTGCCGCGTGAACAGCTCCGAGCGGTTGAGTCCGAACGCCTTGACCCGGATGAGCACCTCGCCGCCGGTCGGCACCGGGATCGGCAGCTCCTCGATCTTCAGCACGTCCGGGGAGCCGGGCACGCGGATCACCGCCGCCTTCATCATCTTCATGAGTCTCCTCCCAGCACGCCGCCCCGCCGAACCGGCGACGTCGTCCGCCCCAGCCGCCAGGCATCGAAGCTCGACGCCATCGGATGAGCCCGCGCGATGAGCAGGAAGCCGCCCGTCATCGTCATGTTCTTGAAGAAGTTGATCATCTGGTTCTGATCGGAGAACGCGGTGTGGAAGATGGCTGCGGTCAGCACGCACCAGCCGGCCATCAGGATCGACACCGGCCGGATCCACAGCCCGAGCAGCAGCAGCAGGCCGCCGCCGATCTCCCAGGCGGCGGCAGGCCAGGACAGCATTCCCGGAACGCCGTAGGCCTGCATGTAGTGCTGGGTCGCGGCGTTGCCGGCCAGCTTGCCGAAGCCCGACCACAGGAAGAGCAGCGACATCAGCAACCGCGCCGGCAGGTCGACCAAGCGGGTGGCGCTCATGACCCGCGGCTCCCGGCGGGGCCAGGAGCGAGCGCGTCGCCGGCTCGCGAGGATCCCGGGATCGCCCGGCGAACGCGCTGCTTCATCCGCCGCCGCTCCATTGACCAAGAGCCTAGGCTAGCGAGCGGCCGGCGCGCGGAATACCACCTCGATCCGGAAACCACCTTCCCAGCGCCGCAACGGCGGAGGCATGCGACGAGCCAGCTGGACCGGCCCGGACGGGTGCTGGTCTCCCGATCACGTCCTCGCCGTGGTGATCCACCGTTTCAGTCCGGCTAGCGAACGGAAGTCCGACAGTGCCCGAGCATCGCCGTCCGGCGCCGCGTGCCGCATGAGCCGGACCAAAGCGTTGCCCGGCCCCAGCTCGAGGATCTTGGACACTCCCGCACCCTGGCAGGAGTCCATGCAGGCGGCCCAGTCCACCGTCTGCCGGATCTGCAGCGCGAGCTTGTCCAGCCCGGCACCGAGGTCGAACACGGGCTCGCCGTCGATGCCGCTGAGCAGGCGCACGCCGGATCGCAGAGGCGCCCCCAGGTGCGCCTCCGCGAGCGCGTTCCGGAACCGCTCGCTCGCCACCTTCATGAACGGCGTGTGCGACGCGACGGCGACCGGAAGCGTCTTCACATGCCGGGCACCGGCCGCCTCGGCATCCTTGGCAAGGCCCTGCAGGGAACCGCGGGTGCCGCCGACCAGCATCTGGTCGGTTCCGTTGACGATGGCGACGTGGCAGTCGTGCGCCCGACAAAGCGGTTCCAGCCGTCGCCTCGAAAGTCCCTCGATCGCAAGCAGGCCGGATGGCCGGTTCGCGGCGCGATCCATCGCCGAGGCACGCTTCACCGCGAGGTCGAGCACGGTTTTCGCGTCCAGCAGCCCCGCGACGCCCCAGGCAGCGAGCTCGCCGATGCTGTAGCCTGCCACCACCATCGGCGCCGGAACAGCGTCGCCCAGGACAGCCCAGGCGGCCATCGCCTGGGTGCAGCACAAGATCTGTCCGGCCTGGTTCGCCTGCAGCTCCGCCTCATCGGCGTGCCGCACGAGCTCGCGTGCATCCTGGCCGCCGAGAGCCGCCTTGGCCGCCGTGAACACGTGCGCTGCTTCCGGTGCGTCGGCCAGCAGGTCGAACATGCCAACCGCCTGCGAACCTTGACCGGAACAGAGGATCGCGGTGCCGGTCACCGCAGGTGGCTCAACCCATCGAGGAACAGGGTGGCGGCGAGCAAGTCGGCGCACCCGCCGGGACTGAGGCGCCGGGCGACGAAGCTCCGGTGCATGCGGGCAGCCCGCTCCCGCCAACCCGCTTGCCCGACGCCGCCAGTTGCGAGGAACCGGCTGGCCTGCTCGCGGGCATAGTCGAGGCCCTCTGCCCCGCCGCGATGCAGCAGGTTGGTGTCCTGCACCGACTGCAGCAGGGCGAAGAACACCTGCACGCGGGCAGCTTGCGCATCTCCGGGCGCCAGTGCGCGGCCGAGCCGCAGCGCCGGCAGGCCGACTTCGAGGACGTGCGGAAAGCCGGCGGCTGCCTGCGCCCGCGCACCGCCCGCGCCGAACTGGCGCAGGGCCGCGGTGCCGTGGCTGTGCGAGGGGATGGGGTCACGCAAGATGGCACTTCCCCAGCGTCGCCGCACGATCGCGCCGAGCACCGATGCGAGCGAGCTGCGGTCGCGTTCCCCATCAGCCGGACCCGCCCAGGCGGCCCCGGCGGCCGCGCACAGCAACCCCAAGCCGAAGATGGCACCGCGATGCGTGTTGACGCCCCCCGTCGTCGTCATCATCGCCCGCTCCGCCGCCATGCCGATCGCGCGCAGTTCGCGCATCGTGGCGCCAGATGCGCCGGCCATCACCAGCTCGGCAAAAAACGGCCGCAATGCCGCGGCGCTGGCCCTGAAGGTACGGGCATCCATGTCCGTGTGGCTGCCCGTATCGACGTGGCTGACCAGACCCGGCTTCGGCCAGGTCTCCACCTCGGCCAGCAGGGCGGCCGTCGCGACACCGGCCACCCGCATGCCGAGATCGACGGCGTGGCAGCGCGTGACGCGCACGGCCGCCGCCGGCATCATGCCGGGACCCGGGTGCGGAACAGCTCCGACCTGCGCCGCGATGCCACGCCGTGCATCGCTTTGACGAGCACGGTGGCCGCCGGGGCCTCGGCCTGCGCGAACTCTCGCCACTGCATTCCGGCCCCATCGGGCAGCAGCAACTCGCCATCGAGGCGAACCGGCGCGGATGCCTCGAGCCGGATGAGCGCCTGAACCAGCGACGCGGCCGCCGCCTCGTCGGCAACAGGCCATAGCAGGTCGAGGTCCGATCGCGAGGTCAGGTATGACAGGCCGGTCGCGTGCTGCCACAGCAGGGCGCCGAACACGCACGGCGTGATGCCCACGCTGTCGCCCACCGCGACCAGCGCCGCGATGAGCTTCCGCCATGCCGCAGGTGCCGCCGCAGCTGCATCCCGCAGCCGCACCGGCGGCAGGGCGGTCAGCCCGGCCGCGGAAGCAAAGCGTATGGCGATGCGTTGCCTGCCATGGCTCGGCGGCAGCGGCAGCGCCGCCGGCACGTCGTCCGCTGCGTCGCCGGCCATGCGGCGGCGGACGATGACGGGCCGGCCGAGCCGGGCCCAGTCGGCCAGCAGCGGCACGTCCGCCAGATCTGGACGATGCCGCAGCAGGGCAGCCCAGGGGACCGGCGCGCATTGCAGCAGGTCATGCCGTCGCAGCATCGTAACCCTGTCCGGTCGCCGCCGCCGCCACCCGCAGGGCGACCTCCGCCGCCATCGGCCTGCCCTTGCGTTCGGCTCCGAGCCGGTCGCGCACGTCCTTCTGCTCCGACCGTGCCAGCGCCGCCTCGAGCTGCTCGTCGAGCGGCTTGTTCGGGTCCCAGATCTCCGCGACGGCGCCGGTACGGGCGAGAGCATCCAGGCCCGGCGCGAACACCGGCGTCGTCCTGGCCAGCTGCTTCAGCTTGTGTTCCGGGAGCTTGGTGACGCGTGCCATGGACGGCAGGTCCATCACGGCGGGTTCCGCACCCGGCAGACCGACGAGACTGTCCGTCGCCAGGGCCGTCGCGAGGAACGCGCCGGCAGACGCGCGGCCATATTCCAGCCCGATGGTGCGGTGCCCCTGCTGGCTGGCCAGCAGGAGGGTCTTGGCCAGATGGGCGAGATACTCGTTGAGGCCGATCATCTCCTCGCGCCGGGCCATCAGCTGCCCTTGCGTGTCCACGAGAACCAGGATCGGGGTGCCGCCCCCGTGCTCCACGACGGTCAGCACGTGCTCCGCCAAGGCGAGCACGCCCGTGGTGCCGAGCGGCACGCCGTTCGCAACGCCGATCACCGCGACGGGCTCGCCGCCGCGGCGCCCGGCGTGGCCGGTGATCCACCCATCCTTGCTGATCCTGACGTCGTGGCCGGAGGGAAACAAGCCTTCGAGGACGTCATCGAGCGTCATGATTGGCCTCCTTCAGGCTGTCCGCGATGCTGGTGAACGGGCCGTGGTCCATGTCCCGGATGCTCTCCGGCTGCTTGATGCCGAGCGCTTTCCACATGGCGACGGCATCGTCGCAGTGTCCGAGGCTCCGATGACGCTCCGCCAGGCGAGCCTGCTCGGCCTTGAGGGTCCGGAGGTCGAACGGCGGGGCCTTGCCGAGCAGGTCGATGGCCGCCTCGCGAAAGCCGTTCATGGTATCGCGCGCGAAGGCGTCCGCGCCCCCGATCAGCCTGCGGTTCTTGCCGCCGACGGTGCTCCAGACCAGGCCCTTGTCCGCCGCGTCGAACTCCTCGACGCCCTTGTTGGTCTCGATCACCTCGGGCCCGGACACGCCGATGCGGCCCTCTTCGGAGACCGCGATGCGCGAGCAGGTCGCCGCGGTCAACCCGGCACCGCCGAATGCTCCCGACCTGCCGCCCACGAGGGCGATCACCGCGATCCCGGCGCAGCGCGCCTCGACCACGGCGCGCATCACCTCGGCGACCGCGAGCTCACCCGCATTCGCCTCCTGCAGCCGCACGCCGCCGCTATCCAGCAGCAGCAGGACGGTCCTCGGTAGCTCATGATGATCGCGGGCAGCGCGGAGCAGGCCGGTGATCTTGGCGCCGCTGACCTCACCGAAGGTGCCGCCCATGAACTGGCCTTCCTGGGCCGCGAGCAGCACGTCCTTGCCGTCCAGCCTGCCGCGGCCGATGATCACCCCGTCGTCGAAGGCCGATGGAAGGTCGAAGAGACCGAGGTGCGGGCTCTGCACCCGCTCGGCCGGCCCGAGGAACTCCGTGAAGCTGCCCGGGTCCAGCAGGCCGTCCACGCGCTGCCGCGCGGTTGCCTGGAACCAGCTCGCCTGGTCGCGGGTCGCCGCGTCCTCCATCACTCCGCCTCCATCAGCGCGCTGCCCTGCATCAGGCGCAGGTAAACCGTGTCGGGCCGGGCGCCTCCGTCGTTGATCGAGATGCGTAGCCCGCCCGGCGAGTAGCGCTCGACGAAGTCGGCGACCACGGCTCTCCAGGTCTCCTCGTAGCCTCTGGCGGTGGTGTTGATGTCCAGCTCGCACTGCTCCCCCGGCAGCACGCGCTCCAGCAGAACCTCAAGGTTTCCCGACGCCACGACGCCGATGATCGCCTGCTGCTTCTTGCCGGGAAGTCGGCTTCCGGCAATGTGCTTGATCCTCAGGTTCTCCATGGTGCGAAACCTCTACCAGTTGCGGAACTTGGCGGGCGGATC
>CAXTNV010000110.1:0-12092 GCA_964245755.1 uncultured Acetobacteraceae bacterium
GGGCAAAGGTCATCGCCCACCGTGCAGGCCGCACAAACTCCCTCGGCCTCGATCGTCGAGGTGGTGAGCCGGAAGCCGACATCGCGGGCCGCCGCAAGCAATGCCCGGTCGATCCGCTTGTTCTCCAGCTCCACCACGCGCCGGCACCGGGTGCAGATCAGGAACTGGGCGACGTGATGGCGGTCGTGCTCGTTCTCGTCGATGGCGTGCACGCAGCCGACGAAGGCCGAGAGCCGCTCGACCTTGTGGATCAGGCCCTGCTCGAGCAGGAACTCCAGCGCCCGGTAGACGGTCGGTGGCGCGGCGCCCTTGTGCCTGGCGCGCAGCTGGTCGAGCAGGCCGTAGGCGCCGCTCGGACGCTCGCTGTCCAGCACCAGCCCGAGCACTTGCCGACGCAGCTCGGTCAGCCGCGTGCCGCGCTGGCTGCAGAACAGGGCGGCGCGGGACAGCAGTGCGTCGGTCGCCTCGGAGAATTGGGTAGCGGGCACGCGAGACCTCTCATCGAAGCGGTTGTACCGTAGCAGGCAGGCAGCGGCTCCGGCGCGGGAAACGAGCTAGCTTCCACCGCGCCGACAATACGTTATATTGTTGCGACCTTAGTCGGTGTCGAGCTGATAGGACGATAAATGCACGCGCACGAAACATCCGGCGGTGGTGCACGCCGGCGCGGCCTCGCCGCGATGCTGGCCATGCTGCTCACCCCATGCGCGGGAGCGGCGCAGACCGCCGCCGACAAGCCGGGCATCGTCGCGGCGGAGAACTTCTACGGTGACGTGGCGGCACAGCTCGCCGGCCCGGGCTGGAGCGTCACCAGCATCCTGAGCAATCCCGACCAGGATCCGCACCTGTTCGAGGCCAGCCCGTCGATCGCGCGCGCCATCTCCGACGCCCGTATCGTCGTCTTCAACGGGGCGGACTACGATCCCTGGATGGACAAGCTGGTTTCCGCCGCACGATCCACCGATCGGCAGGCCATCGTCGCGGCGGCGCTGACCGGACACCGCGCCGGCGACAACCCGCATGTCTGGTACGATCCCGCCACCATGCCGGCGGTGGCGCGCACCCTATGTGCCGACCTAGTGGCCGACGACCCAGCGCATCGCGCGACCTATGCCGCGCGGCTGGATCGTTTCCTGCGGTCGCTGCGCCCGATCGACGCCGAGGTGGCGGCGCTGCGAGGTCGCTATGCCGGCCTGCCGGTGACCGCGACCGAACCGGTGTTCGGCTACATGGCCTCGGCCCTCGGCCTGGTGATGCGCAACCAGCGCTTCCAGCTCGCGGTGATGAACAACACCGAGCCGAGTGCCGGCGACGTCGCCGCTCTGGAGCGCGACCTGCGCGAGCACCGCGTGCGCCTGTTCATCTACAACAGCCAGGCCACCGACAGCGCGGCGCGGCGGCTGCTCGGCATCGCCCACGCCTCGGGAATCGCGGTGCTCGGCGTCACCGAGACGGAGCCGCGCGGTGCAGCGAGCTACCAGGGCTGGATCGCCGGCCAGCTCGGCGCGCTGGACCGGGCGATGTCCGCCGCACCCGGATGAGCGCCATCGCGCTGCGCGGCGTCACCCTGCGTCTGGGCGGCAGAGACGTGCTGTCGCGGATCAGCCTGGAGATCGCCGACCGGGAACTCATCGGCGTGCTCGGACCGAACGGCGCCGGCAAGACCACGCTGATGCGCGCCATCCTCGGCCTGATCCCGCCGGCGGAGGGCGCCATCCTGGTGCTGGGCGTGCCGGTGCGTCGCGGCAACCCGCTGGTCGGCTACGTGCCGCAGCTGCGCAGCATGGGCGGGTTCCGCCTGAGCGGTCGCAGCTTCGTCGCCGCGGCGGCGGGGGGCGCCCGCTGGGGTCTGCCTCGCCTCGACGCCGCCGGCGGTCGCGAGGTCGACGCCGCGCTCGCCCTGGTGGACGCGGGAGCGATCGCCGAACGTCCGCTCGACGAGCTCTCCGGAGGCGAACGCCAGCGGCTGCTGCTGGCGCAGAGCCTGCTCGGCAGACCGCGACTGCTGCTGCTCGACGAGCCGCTGATCTCGCTCGATCCGCATCGGCAGGGCGAGGTGGTGGCGCTCGTGCGTCGGCTGCAGCGCGAGCTCGGCATCACCGTGCTGTTCAGCGCCCACGAGCTCAACCCGCTGCTCGGCGCGCTGGACCGGGTGCTGTACCTGGGCGGCGGCAGGGCCAGCCTCGGCAGAGTCGAGGAGGTCATCACCGCGCCGGTGCTGTCGCGGCTGTACGGAGCGCCGATGGAGGTGGTGCGGCTCGGCGAGCGGATCTTCGTGATGTCGGACGGCCACGATGTCGAACGCGGCGCGCACCCGCACGGGATGCGGGGGCTGCGCGATTGATCGCCATGCTCGGCTACGACTTCATGCGCCACGCGTTCGCTGCCGGCGGCATCGTGGCGCTCACGGCCGGCCTGATCGGCTTCTTCCTGGTGCTGCGCGGCCAGACCTTTGCGGGCCACGCGCTCTCGCACGTGGGCTTCACCGGAGCCACCGGCGCGGTGCTGCTCGGGCTTTCCCCGCTCTGGGGGCTGGTGACGATCACCGTGGCAGCCGGCATCGGCATGGGCCTGCTCGGCGAGCGGCTGGCCGGCCGGGACGTCGCGATCGGCCTGGTGCTGTCAACCGCGCTCGGCTTCGGCCTGTTGTTCCTGCACTTCTTCACCGCCTATGCCAGCCAGGCCAGCGCCCTTCTGTTCGGCAACGTGTTCGGCGTCGACGCGGCGACGGTCTGGAGCCTGGCCGCGCTCGGCCTGCTCAGCCTGAGCGGCCTGTGCGTCATCGCCCGGCCGCTGCTGTTCGCAACGCTGCAGCCGGAACTGGCCGAGGCGAAGGGCGTGCCGATGCGGCTGGTCTCCGCCCTGTTCCTGTCGTTGGTGGCGCTGGCCACCGCGGGCTGCGCGCAGATCGTCGGCGTGCTGCTGGTGTTCACGCTGATGGTAGGCCCAGCGGCGGCGGCGCAGCGCCTGACCATCCGCCTCGGCACCGGGCTGCTGCTCTCGGCTACCCTGGCGCTGGCCGAGGCCTGGGGCGGCATCGGCCTCGCCTGGCTGACCGACTGGCCGGCCTCGTTCTGGATCACGGCGCTGAGTGCCGGCTTCTACGGGATTTGCTGCCTCGTCGGCACGCGCGGCCGGGAGATCCGGGCCTCGCCCGAGCCGGCAGCGTTGCGTCGACCGGCCGCCAGTCGCCACCGGCTGGGCAGCGACGCCTGACCCACGACGTCGGTCAGCGACAGAGCAGGAGGGTCAGCAAAGCCAGGTTGCAGGCGAGCATCACGGCTACCGCCCACTTCATCGTGCGCAGGCTTCCCCGGATCAGCTCCAGGTCGCAGATCTGACGGCTCATCGTCATGATCACCGGTGGCTCGATTCCGCGAGGCGGCGGCAAGCGCAGGCTGGCACGTATCTCAGGCTCGAGCGTGGGCATTCAGATATCCCGGAGCGTCAGTCTCAATTTTTAGAACCTTAGGGCAGCCCGTCAGGCATCTCCGAGCACGGAGTGCAACGCCTGCGGTCACAAGGCTGTGACCTAGGTGATCGAGTCGACGACCCGTGGCGGCGTCAGTGCGGCATGTGCGCCTTCAGCATCCGCGAGACCCCGACCGCGACGTAGCGGTAATCCTCGAACATGCGGCTGATGCAGGCGCACAGGTAGAACGAAACGGCGGAGAACAGCATCAGGTGGCTCCGCGCCCACTCCACCGTCCTGCGGCTCGTCGCCAGCACCCACCCCGAGCGGCTCAGCCCGACCGCCACGATGCCGATCATGGCGCCGGTGACGACGTCGGTCGGAAAATGGAACCCGAGATAGACGCGGATCGCGCTCAGCAGGGACGCCAGCACCAGGCAGAACAGGCCGAGTGGCGGCAGCACCGTGTAGATCGTCGTCGCCAGGGCGAACAGCATCGCCGCGTGCTCGCTCGGGAACGACATGCCAGGACTGAACACGCGCGGATCGATGGCGGGCGGCGGCAGGAAGCGCAGCGCCGGATCGTGCAGCGGGCGCAGATGGTGCGGCAACGCGACCTGCAGGACATAGCACAGGGCGATCGCGAGGATGCTCACCAGGACACCGGAGACGATGCGGGCTCGCTGATCATCGCCGGTCCTGCACCATACGAACCAGATCAGCGCCATCATCGGCAGGTTCGAGAACGCCTCCTTGGTGAGGTCGTGAGCGACGTGGTCGAGCAGGAAGTAGCGACCGCTCAAGCGGTTGAGCGCGCGCGTGATCGCGTAGTCGATGCCGTGCAGGCCGAGCAACGAGAGCGCGAGGCTGAACGACAGGACCACCGAAGCCGCGATGAACAGCGACGTGATCGCCGGCGCCCGTGCGGGATGCGCAAACTGCATGCCGGTCGTGTCAGGATTTGTCACAACGTCTTCTTTCAACGCCTTCGTCTCAAAATTGCAACGGCTCAGGCTGCGTTCATTGCCGTACCGTTGACACTCTGGCAAGCGCGGACCGCGCCGTCGAGACAGGCTCGACGAGACGAGGCCACCCCGCGCGCAGCCCAGGCCGGCTCAGGCCAGGGCGCGCGGGATCCGGAATGGCAGCATCATCTGCATCCAGGGTGCTGCGAAGCGGTCCAGATCCAGGCTCTCGTGCATCGCCTGCGAGGCCTCGCCGAACAGCCGGGTGGCGACCAGGGAACGCGCGTAGAAGGGCGAATCCTGCAGCGTGCGCTTGACGCCGGCGCCGTGGCCCGGATCGGCCCGGGTGAAGCGCGGCAGCTTCCAGGCGGTCGGCGGCAGGGTGATGCGCGACGACGCGGGACGCTCGGAAACGGCGCCGCCGCGATCGACCTGCAGGGCGAGCGCGCGATCCGCACCCCATCGGTCGATCACGTCGTAGACGATGCCGGTGCCCTCGCGCAGCGGCGCGCGGGCCCAGTCCCACCGCCGGAATGACGCCTCCAGCGGCCCGTCGCCGTCGTTGCTGTCGAGGTAGCCGAGGCCGCTCCACCGCAGTGCTGGCTGCTCCAGGCTGACCTCGACCCGGGCGCTGGGTGCGATCGGCCGCCAGCGATGCAGCCCGGCCGCGTCCAGCCGCACGCCGTAGCCGGTCAGCGCATGCGGATGCACGCGCACCTGACCGCGCAGCCGCGCCGGCCAGGGCGTGCCGAACTCGTCGATGTCGATGATCAGCTGATCGTTCTGCCAGCGCACCAGGCTGCGGCCGATCGCCAGCGCGTCGGCTTCGCGCCGCATGCCGCCGCGGCCGTGCTCGGTCATGCTCCAGCGTCGCCGGCTGCCGTACAGCGACACGTTCAGCGCGCAGAACCGCTCCGGGTCGGGGGCCGCTTCGCGGCGCCGGCCGCGCGCCCGTGCCCAGGCATAGTAGGGCGAGAACACGCTGCCGACGAAGGCGATATCGGTGATGACGACGCTGCCGTCGTCGATCAGCGAGTCGACATACCACCAGAGGTAGCCGCCCGGCGCGACCGGATGGTCGAAGCATGGTCGGCGATCACGCACGCCGCCGCCAGACGACCCGAGAGTGCTGCCATCGGCAGACCCGGCGCCGGGTGCACGCTGCCCCCGGCCAGGTACAGCCCGCGCAGCCGCGATCGCGCCCCCGGCCGGCGGAACGACGCCATCCAGCCGTGCGAGGCCGGGCCGTATAGCGCTCCCCCCGTCGCCGGGAAGCGGCGCGCGAACTGGTTGGGCGTTGTTACCGCCTGCGCCGAGATGGTGCCGAGCGACAGGCCGCACCGATCCATCGCGCTCCGCATCCTGGTCTCGCATTGCTGGATTTCCGTGCTGGAGAATTCGTGCCGGTCGCCGCTCGCCGGCGCGTTGATCAGGCAGAACAGGCGCTCGACGCCGGGATCGCCCGCATCATCGCCGCGATCCTGGGCGCAGATATACAGCGTCGGGCGGTCCGGCATGCGGCCGCGGCCGAAGATGTCCTCGAACTCGGAATCCGCCGCGTCCGAGAACAGGACGTTGTGGCGATCGAGCGGAAACCCGCTGCTGGTCGCGGTCATCGCCCAGGTCATCGCCGACAGCGAGCGCATGCCGCTCGGCAGAGCCGCCACCGCATGGCGGCAGGCCTCGCCGAAATGCCCGCTCGCCACCGCCTGTGCGTCGGCGTTGCAGACCACGTGACCGGCGGCCAGCCGCTCGCCGCCCTGCAGCGAAACGCCGGTGACGCGACGGTCGCCGACCAGGATGTCGGCGACCGGGCTGTGATAGCGGATCGCGACGCCGTTCTCCTCGGCCAGCCTCGCCAGCGCCTGTGCCAGCCGGTGCATGCCGCCCTCGACCAGCCACACCCCGGCCTGCTCGACGTGCGCCACCAGCATCAGCGTCGCCGGGCAGAGCTTCGGCGAGGAGCCGCAATAGGTGGCGTAGCGGCCATACAACTGGCGCAGGCGCGGGTCGCGGAAGCTGTCGGCCAGGACCCCGGCAAGGCTCCTGAACGGACTGATTCGCACCAGCGGCGCCACTCCCGTGCGCGCCATCAGCGTCGCCATCGAAGGGCGCTGGGCGCACAGGAAGCTCGGCTCCAGGGTGCGGAAGATCTCCCGGGCGCGGAGCCGGAACGCCTCGTAGCCGCGTGCATCGGCCGCACCCGCGAAACGGCCGATCGCGTCGGAGGTACGCGCCGGGTCGGCGAACAGGTCCAGCCTTGCGCGCTCGTCCCAGGCATGGCGGGCCAGGATCTGCGCCGGACGCAGCACCAGGCGCCGCTCGAGACAGGCGCCGGCATCGTCGAAGATCTGATCGAACACGTGGCGCAGGGTGAGCACGGTTGGACCGACGTCGATCCGCGCTGTGCCGAGCTCCGCCTCGCGCAGCTTGCCGCCCGGTCCGGCCGACGCTTCCAGCAGGGTGACCGCGAAACCGGCACGGGCGAGGTCGAGCGCGGACACCAGGCCGCCAATACCGGCTCCGATGACGATCGCCTGCTGCGTCCGCATCGCGCCTGCACCCCAAGATCCCGATTGACGACGATGTCCATAATGTCTGACAGTTTAGTCTGACAAGCAAGCATGACACTCGAGCCCGGAGGGACCGATGGACGTGGTGGCACGGATCGAACGGACGCTGGAAGCCGCTCTCGCTCCCGCCGTGGCCCCTGTCCCCGCGCATTCGGGACCGCCACGGCTGGGCGCGGCGATCCGGCACGCGGTGTTCCCGGGCGGGGCGCGCGTGCGGCCGCGGCTCTGTCTCGCGGTGGCGCATGCCTGCGGCCGCGGCGACGACGCCATGGCGCAGGCCGCCGCCGTGGCGCTGGAACTGGTGCATTGCGCCTCGCTGGTGCATGACGATCTGCCCTGCTTCGACGATGCAAGCCTGCGTCGCGGCCTGCCGTCGGTGCATCAGGCGTTCGGCGAGGCGCTGGCGGTGCTGGCCGGGGATGCCCTGATCGTTCTGGCGTTCGAGACCCTGGCGCTTGCCGCGTCGTCCTCCAGCACTACGCTGGCGCCGCTGCTGCTGCTGCTGTCGCGCTCCACCGGCCTGCCGCGCGGGATCATCGCCGGCCAGGCCTGGGAGTGCGAGCCGGAGATCCCGCTGGCCACCTACCACCGGGCGAAGACCGCCTCGCTGTTCGCGGCCGCCACCATGGCGGGCGCCCTGGCGGCGGGCGTCGAGGCGGCTCCGTGGCACGCGCTCGGCGAGCGGCTCGGCGAAGCCTACCAAGTCGCCGACGACATACGCGACGTCGTCGCCACCCCGGCACAGCTCGGCAAGCCGAGCGGCCGCGACCAGGCGCTGGGACGTCCCTCGATCGCCCTGCAGCACGGCGTGCCGGGGGCGATGCTGCGACTGCAGGCGCTGGTCGACGAGGCGATCGCCGCGATCCCGCGCTGCCCGCGGGCAGGCGACCTGCGCGGGCTGATCCGCCTGGAGGTGCAGCGGCTGCTGCCGCGGGAGATGCTGCTGCACGCCGCGTGATCGCGGTGAAGCTGCCGGACGCGCGCGCCGCGCGATCGCTTGGCGGTCGGGGGGGCGGCGGTCTGCAGCGCCTGCTCAGCAGCGCCCGCTTCCGCGCCTGGGCGAGCGCCTTCCCGCTGACCCGGCCGATCGCGCGCCGCCGGGCGGCGGCGCTGTTCGATCTCTGCGCCGGCTTCGTCTACTCGCAGGTGCTGTCGGCGTCGGTCGCGCTGCGCCTGCCGGAAGCCCTGCTGCGCGCGCCGGGCGACGCCGGCGAGATCGCCAGGGCGATCGGCCTGCCGCCGGAGGCGGCGGCGCGGCTGCTGGACGCGGCGGTGTCGCTGCGCCTCGCACGGCGCCGGCGCCGCGACGGCCGCTACGCGCTGGGCCCGCTGGGTGCTGCGCTGATCGACAATCCGGGCGTGGTGGCGATGATCGCGCACCACGCCATGCTCTACGACGACCTGCGCGACCCGGTGGCGCTGCTGCGCGGCGGCGGCAGCACCGCGCTCGCCCGCTACTGGCCGTACGCCACCTCCGCGGACGGGGTGACCGAGCCGCAGGTCTCGCCGTACAGCGCCCTGATGGCAGCCTCCCAGTCGATGCTGCAGGACGAGATCCTGGCCGCCTACGACATGGGCCGGCACCGCTGCCTGCTCGATGTCGGCGGCGGCGACGGCAGCTTCCTGATCGCCGCCGCGGCTCGGGTGGCGGCGCTGCGACTGATGCTGTTCGACCTGCCGCCGGTGGCGTCGCTGGCGCGCGGGCAGCTCGAGCGGGCAGGCCTGTCCGGGCGCGTCGAAGTGGTGGGCGGCGACTTCCACCGCGATCCGCTTCCCGAGGGGGCGGACCTGATCACGCTGGTGCGCGTGCTGCACGATCACGACGATGCCGAGGCGGCGGCACTGCTGCGTGCCGCGCGGCTGGCGCTGCGGCCCGGCGGCGCGCTGCTGATCGCCGAACCGATGTCCGGCACACGCGGCGCCGAAGCCAGCGGCGACGCGTATTTCGGCTTCTACCTGATGGCGATGGGCAGCGGACGCCCGCGCACGCCGGCGCGCATCGCGTCGATGCTTCAAGCGGCCGGCTTCGGGCGCTGCCGCACCCTGCCGACGCGCATGCCGCTGGTGGCCAGGGTGATGCTCGCGAGCTGAGGTCGCCCGGCGGCAAGTCCTCCCGGATCCGTGCAGAAGCGCTCTCGCTTCCGTGAAGAAGCTGCGGTGTCAACCAAGGTTGTCACTCGTAGATGTTATGTTAGGCTTACACATCGGTTAGGTTACATCGGCCGACGTTTCGCAGCAGATGCGACGCAGCCGGGTAGCCCGGGAGGATCGAATGCAGACGAACGCCGTCGTCATGAGCGCCCCGGGGCAGGTGACGCTGAGCGCGATCACCCTCCCGGCGCCGGGCGACGCGGACATCGTCGTCGACACCGCCTGGAGCGGCATCAGCGCCGGCACCGAACGCCTGCTGTGGAGCGGGCGGATGCCGACATTTCCGGGCATGGGCTATCCGCTGGTTCCCGGCTACGAGTCGGTGGGTCACGTGGTCGAGGCCGGCCGGCAGTCCGGACGACATGCCGGTGAGCTGGTGTTCGTCCCCGGCGCCAAGTGCTTCGGCGAGGTGCGCGGCCTGTTCGGTGGTGCGGCGTCGCGACTGGTGCTGCCGGGCGCGCGGGCGATCCCGATCGACCACCAGCTGGGCGAGCGCGGCACACTGCTCGCGCTCGCGGCGACCGCGCACCATGCCCTTGCGGCGCCGCACGCGGCAGCGCCCGAGCTGATCATCGGCCATGGCGTGCTGGGCCGGCTGCTGGCGCGCCTGACCCTGGCGCTGGGTCATCCGGCGCCGATGGTCTGGGAGGAGTGCGCGGCGCGCGCGTCCGGGGGCGCCGGCTACGAGGTCGTCCGCTCCGAGCAGGACTCCCGGCGCGACTACCGCGCGATCTACGACGCCAGCGGCGACGCCGGCCTGCTCGACGCGCTGGTGCCCCGCCTCGCGCGCGGCGGCGAGATCGTGCTGGCCGGGTTCTATCCCGACTCCGTGTCGTTCGCCTTCCCGCCCGCCTTCATGCGCGAGGCGCGGTTGCGCTGCGCCGCCGAGTGGCTGCCCGAGGACCTGGTCGCGGTGCGACGGCTGCTCGACGACGGCACGCTGGCGCTGGACGGGCTGATCACCCATCGCAGCCCGGCGGAACGGGCGGCCGACGCATATCGCACCGCTTTCGACGATCCGGACTGTCTGAAGATGATCCTGCAGTGGAGCCGCGCGGCATGAACGCACACGCCCCGATCGTTCCGGCCGCGTCGCAAAACCCTGCCGCGGCGTCCGGTCGGCCCGAGACCCAGATCGTCGCGATCTACGGCAAGGGCGGCATCGGCAAGAGCTTCACCCTGGCCAACCTCTCGTACAGCATGGCGCAGGCCGGCAAGCGGGTGCTGCTGATCGGCTGCGACCCGAAGAGCGACACCACCTCGCTGCTGTTCGGCGGACGCTCCTGCCCCACCATCATCGAGACCTCGTCGCGCAAGAAGGCGTCCGGCGAGGCGGTGCAGATCGGCGACGTCTGCTTCAAGCGCGACGGCGTGTTCGCGATGGAGCTGGGCGGGCCCGAGGTCGGGCGCGGCTGCGGCGGGCGCGGCATCATCCACGGCTTCGAACTGCTGGAGAAGCTCGGCTTCCACGACTGGGGCTTCGACTACGTGCTGCTCGACTTCCTGGGCGACGTGGTGTGCGGCGGCTTCGGCCTGCCGATCGCCCGCGACATGTGCCAGAAGGTGATCGTGGTCGGCTCGAACGACCTGCAGTCGCTCTACGTCGCCAACAACGTCTGCTCGGCCGTCGAGTACTTCAACAAGCTCGGCGGCCACGTCGGCGTCGCCGGCCTGGTGATCAACAAGGATGACGGCACCGGCGAGGCGCAGGCCTTCGCCGAGGCGGTCGGCATTCCGGTGCTGGCGGCGATCCCGGCGGACGACGACATCCGGCGCAAGAGCGCCAACTACGAGATCGTGGGCAAGCCGGGGAGCGCCTGGGCGTCGCTGTTCGAAGCGCTCGGCGTGCAGGTCGCGGAAGCGCCGCCGCTGCGCCCGCGTCCGCTGAACCATGACGGGCTGCTCAACCTGTTCAAGGGCGACGCGGTGGGACGCGGCGTGGTGCTGGAGCCGGCCTCGCTCGCCGACATGTGCGGCACCGCCAGCCTGGCCCCGAAGCCCTCCCTCGAAGTCGTCTACGAAGGCGTCTGAGCATGGATGCCGCGAGCATGGACAGCGCGGGCATGGCAGGCACCGTTCCGGAGCCGCAGTCCTCCGGCTGCCACGGCGGCCGCGAGACCATGCAGGCCGCGGCCCGCGCCGCCGGCAAGCAGGCCGGGCTCGACCGGCTGCTCGCCGACTACCCGCGCGGCCCGCACGACCAGCCGCAGTCGATGTGCCCGGCCTTCGGCTCGCTGCGCGTCGGGCTGCGCATGCGCCGCACCGCGACCATCCTGTGCGGCTCGGCCTGCTGCGTCTACGGCCTGAGCTTCACTTCGCGCTTCTACGGCGCGCGGCGCAGCGTCGGCTACGTGCCGTTCAACTCCGAGAGCCTGGTGCGCGGCCAGCTGTTCGAGGATATACGCGACGCGGTGCGCGAGACTGCGAAGCCGGAGCAGTACGACGCCGTGGTGGTGATCAATCTCTGCGTGCCCACCGCGTCGGGCGTGCCGCTCGACCTGCTGCCGCGCGAGATCGACGGCGTGCGCATCATCGGCATCGACGTGCCCGGCTTCGGCGTTCCCACCCACGCCGAGGCCAAGGACGTGCTGGCCGCCGCCATGCTCCGCTACGCCCGCGCCGAGGCGGAGGCCGGGCCGGTGCAGCGCCCGCGTGGGGCCGCCGCCGCGATGCCGACGGTGGCGCTGATCGGCGAGCTGTTCCCTGCCGACCCGGTCGGCATCGGCGGCCTGCTGGCACCGATGGGGCTGGGCGTCGCGCCGTCGACGCCGGCGCGCGAGTGGCGCGACCTGTACGGCGCGCTTGACTGCGGCGTCGCGGCCGCGGTGCATCCGTTCTATGTCGCGAGCGTGCGCGAGTTCCGCGCCGCCGGCAGGCCGGTGGTCGGCTCCGGCCCGGTGGGCGTCGAGGGCACCGCCGCCTGGCTGGAGAGCGTCGCCCGGGCGGCCGGCGTGCCGGCGTCCGCGCTGGACGCGGCGCGCGCGGCAGCCC
>CAXTNV010000111.1:0-11734 GCA_964245755.1 uncultured Acetobacteraceae bacterium
AGGAGCATGACCAAGAAACCGAGTTTCTCACGGGACAGGTAGACTACGTAGCCCACGAAGAGCCCGAGCAGCCCGAAGTAGAAGCCGCTTTCGAAGATCAACGCTCTTCGCGTGAAGGCTCGCAGGATCTCCTCGCGAGGCGGCGTGGCGGCGCCGACTGGCTGCCGCACCGACCCGGGAACCGAGCACAGCACCGCCGGCAGCAGGACCACCATCGCGCCGCCGATCGCGAACGCACCGAACAGGACCAGGATCGACAGGAACAGCGACGTCATCGCCGAAAGGTCGGCCGTGGGCAGCGGGGCGCCCATCGACTGCAGGTAGGCAAGGACGAAGAACGATCCCGACATTATAGCTCCCGGGACAGCAAGCTTGATCACGTCGAGCGCCCATTCGAGCGACGGCTTGCTCGTCTCGCGCATCGAAGCGAACCGTTTCGACATGGAATCACGCGCAGGATCCGCCATGGCTTGCGGCTTCCCTACTGCACGTCAGCTGCGCGAGGCGGTGAAAAACTCTTTCGGGTGCGCATGCGGCGTCAGCCGGGAAGCGACGGCAGCGGGCCCGCGTCCTGCGGGCAGCCCTCGCTCCGGGCGAGGCCGACGCTGCCTGCGTCCAGCGGCGTGAACGCCTTCGACAGCGCGATCCTGATCTCCTCGATCAGGACGCCGCCGTCGGGAGCGCTGCGGCAGCTCACCACCACGGCGCGCGCCAGGACCGGATCGCGGCGGCCGATGCTCGCCAGCAGGTCGGTGATGCGGACGCCGTGCCCGAGCAGCCGGTCGTCGCGCAGCGTGCCGCCGATGGTCTCGTCCGCCGACTGCGCCAGCCGGACCAGGATGGCGAAGTAGGCGTCGGGCGTGAGCCCCGAGCAGGTGCCGTGAGCACGCCACTCGTGCCGCGCGAGACCAGGACCGCCCGGCATGAACCGCGCCAGGGCGCTCTGCAGCTCGGGCGCCAGCGCGGTCAGCGGTGCGCCCGGACAGTGCTGCGGCTGCCGACGCAGCCCGGCGTAGGCCCGGCTCGGCCACAGCCCGTGCACGGTCAGCGGCGTTCGCCGGAACGCGTCGTCGGTCAGCGTCCGGCACTCCTGGCGCGACTGGTTCGCCGCCGACAGGGCGCAGAAGCTCGGGGCAAGGCTCAGGCTCAGCAGGTAGTAGTCGAACCGACCGGTATCGGACCTGCGGCCATGGTGCCGCGCTGCCGCCGGCAGCGGCGCCGCGGCGAACGCCATGACGAGCAGCAGCGCCAGGGCTCGATCGAGCTTGCGTCGACGCGGGGCGATCCGGAGCCCGCCGATCCGCAACGCGGCGCTCAGAACAGCGCCAGCTGCGCAGTGGCCGCGCCACCGTCCACGGTGCGGGACGAGGAGGCGGGGCGACGGAACAGCGTCGTCTCCAGCGCCACGCGACCGGTCAGGCCCAGCTGTTTAGCGACGCGCCGGAAGCGCTGCGCCAGCATGTCGGCGTAGACGCCCTGGCCGCGGAAGCGATGCTCGAAGCGGCTGTCGTTCAGCGCGCCGGCGCGGGTCTCGCGGATCAGGTTCAGCACGTGCCGGGCGCGCTGCGGATAATGCTGGTGCAGCCAGGTCTCGAACATCCCGCGCAGTTCGCCCGGCAGTCGCAGCAGCGTGTAGCCGGCGTCGGTGGCACCGGCCGAATGCGCCGCGCGCAGGATGCGCTCGAGCTCGCTGTCGTTCAGCCCCGGGATCATCGGCGCCGCCAGCACGCCGGCAGGCACGCCCGCTTCCGCGAGTGCCGCGATCGCCGCCAGACGCCGCGACGGCGCCGCCGCGCGCGGTTCCATGCGGCGCGCCAGCTCGACGTCGAGCGTGGTCACCGACAGCCATACCCGCACCAGCCGCTTCTCGGCCAGGCGGGCCAGGATGTCGGCGTCGCGCAGCACGCCGGCCGACTTGGTGACGATGCTGACCGGATGCGAGCAGCGCTCAAGCACCTCCAGCACCGAGCGGGTGAGCGCGAGCGTGCGCTCCACCGGCTGGTACGGGTCGGTGTTGGAGCCCAAGGCGATCGGGCGCGGCACGTAGTTCGGGCGCCCCAGCTCGCGCTCCAGCAGCCTTGCGATGTCGGGCTTGAAGGTCAGCCTGGTCTCGAAGTCGAGGCCGGGGGAGTAGCCGAGGTAGGCGTGGCTGGGCCGGGCGTAGCAATAGACGCAGCCGTGCTCGCAGCCGCGGTAGGGGTTCACGGCCCGGTCGAAGCCGAGATCGGGCGACTCGTTCCAGGAGATGGCGCTGCGGCTGGCGTCCGGGGTCAGGGTGGTCGCCACGGGCGGCGGTGCCAGCGTCTCCTGCTCGATGGAGCCCCAGCCATCGTCGAACGCCGACGCGTCCAGGCGGTCGAACCGGTTGCCGACGTTGCCGCTGACGCCGCGGCCGCGGCGTATCGCAGGTATCGCGTCCTGGGCACCGCTCGCCGGCTGCTGCATCGACTGGCTTTCCCGCATGGCGCTCGGTTCCCCTCGCCCGCAGCCTGTCCGCGCGGTCGGCACGCTGTCAAGAACAAAGAGTGAACTTGCGCCGGGCGCGGCTCGCAGCCAAGTGGCTCGGCGGCTGCGGGCGCGCCGACCGGGTGCCCAGAGCTTTGTCCTTGACCTGACCCGGACCGTGGCGCCTAAGACCCGTGGGTCTCGTGACCGGACAGGACCGGGCCGAGCCGCGTGCGAGGACGCCGAGCTTCATTCGTCTCGCCCTGGACGGGCGTGTGATGCTACCCAATCAACTGTTTATTCCGAACAGGCTGATATCCTCATGGCGCAGCAGGCAAGGTTCCCGCCGATGACGACGCCGATGCCGGGCGCCTGCCTGTGACCTCGATCGCCATCCTCGACGACCGCGCGAGCAACCGGAACATCTACGCCCGGCT
Organism: uncultured Acetobacteraceae bacterium; assembly: GCA_964245755.1. Taxonomy (GTDB): domain Bacteria; phylum Pseudomonadota; class Alphaproteobacteria; order Acetobacterales; family Acetobacteraceae; genus Lichenicoccus. The sequence goes on from CAXTNV010000111.1 coordinate 2,883, forward strand.
GGCCGAGACGATCAACGACTCCGTGGTGGTCCAGACCTTCGGCGATCCCGGCGTCGCGCTGAGCTGGGCGCAGGAGAGCACGCCGGACCTGGTCATCACCGACTACAAGATGCCGACCCTCGACGGCGCGCAGTTCACCCGGCGCTTCCGCGCCTTTTCCGGATGCGCCGACGTGCCGGTGCTGGTGATCACCGCCTACGACGACCGCGCCTTCCGGCTGGCGGCACTCGAGGCGGGCGCCACCGACTTCCTGCGCAGCCCGGTCGACCACGCCGAGTTCGTCACCCGCGCGCGCAACATGCTGCGCATGTACAACCAGCACCGGATGCTGCAGAACCGGGCGCAGAAGCTCGAGATCGACCTGCAGGACAGCGAGCGCTCGCGCGAGAAGCTGCTGCGCGACAGCCGGGAGTCGCTGGTGCAGGTGATCGACACCGTTCCGGCCTCGATCAGCGCCACCGACCGCGAGGGCCACTACGTCTTCGTCAACACCATGCACGCGCTGCTGGCCGGCGCCTCCTCCACCGCCCTGGTCGGCCAGAGCATCGCGCGGGGGTTCGGCCCGGACTACGAGAACCGCGGCCGCTCGCTCGACCAGCTGGTGTTCCGCACCGGCAACGCCCTGCCGGCATTCGAGGAGGAAGTGGTCGACCAGACCGGAGCGCGGCGCATCCTGCTCACCACCAAGTCGCCGCTGAGCAGCGGCTCGGAGCTCGTGGCCTGCGTGCTGACCACCTCGCTCGACATCACCGACCGCAAGCGCGCCGAACAGCACCTGCTGCACATCGCCAACCACGACAGCCTGACCGGGCTGCCGAACCGCTTCCGGCTGCGCGAGCGCCTGGAGCGGCGGCTCACCACCGGGCCCCGCGGCGAGGCGTCGCTGGCGCTGCACTTCCTCGACCTGGACTATTTCAAGACCGCCAACGACCGGCTCGGCCACCAGCTCGGCGACCTGCTGCTGGTCGAGGTGGCGCGACGTTTGGCCGCGACCGTCGGCCCGGAGGACCTGGTGGCGCGCCTCGGCGGCGACGAGTTCGCGGTGCTGCAGGACCGCAACGCCAGCGCGACCACGCCCGAGATGCTCGCCGACCAGCTGGTCGCGGCGATCCGGGTGCCGTTCTCCTGCGGCGGCGAGGAGGTGCGGATCAGCTGCAGCATCGGCATCGCGCTGCACCCCAAGGACGGCTCGGAAGTCGAGGAGCTGCTGCGCAGCGCGGACCTGGCGATGTACCAGGCCAAGGCCGAGGGCCGTTCCGGCTTCAGGCTGTTCGTGCCCGACCTGAACGAGCGGGTCGGCCGCGCCATCCGGATGAAGGCGGACCTGCGCGGCGCGCTGGCGTCGGACGAGTTCGTGCTGCACTACCAGCCGCAGGTGACGCTGGGATCGGGCCGGATCAGCGGTGTCGAGGCGCTGCTGCGCTGGAACCGGCCGGGCTACGGGCTGCTGATGCCGGGCGAGTTCCTGCCCGCAGCCCGTGAGAGCGGCATGATCGCGATGATCGACGAGTGGGTATTGCGCCACGCCTGCGCCGAAGCCGCGGCCTGGCATGCCAGGGGAATGCCGCGGGTGCGGGTCGGCGTGAACCTGTCGCCGACCGACCTTGCCGGGCGCGGCATCCTCGACCTGGTCACCGAGGTGCTGTCTCGGACCGGGCTCGACCCGAGGCTGCTGGAGCTGGAGCTCACCGAAGGCGATCTGGTGGAGGACCTGGAGGCGGCGTCCGGGGTGCTGGCGGCGCTGCGCGCGCTCGGCGTGCGTATCGCGATCGACGATTTCGGGATGGGCTATTCGTCGCTGAACTACGTCAAGAGCTTCCCCGTCGACCGGCTGAAGATCGACCAGTCGTTCGTGCGCGACCTGGGTGCCGCGACCCAGGATGCCGCGATCGTGCGCGCCATCATCGCGCTCGGACACAGCCTGGGCATGAGTGTCATGGCCGAAGGCGTCGAGACCGTGGCCCAGCTCAGCACCCTGATGGGCGAAGGCTGCGACGAGATACAGGGCTACTATTTCAGCCGGCCGGTCCCGGGCGTCGAGCTCGAGCAGATCCTGCTGCGCGAGAAGGCGCTGCTCGGCCAGACCGACGGACACCTGGATGACCGACAGGCATGAACACGGCGACGGGAGATGACTCCCTTCTCGGCCACGCCCAGGAGATGGCGCTCAACCGCCTCGCCTTCGGCGCCCTGATCGGCATCTACTTCACGGCCGCAGGCTCGTCCTGGGCACTGCACACGGCCGTCGTCGCGTATTTCGGCTTCGCCTGCGCCGTGTTCGCCTGGCTGCGCTGGCGGCCATCGCACATGAAGGCCACCTTCGGCTGCGCCCTGGTCGCAGACCTCGGGATGATCTCGATCGGCATGCACCTCGGCGGCGCCAGCAGTGCCGCACTGTTTCCGATCTATCTCTGGGTGATCCAGGGCAACGGCTTCAGGCTCGGCATCAAGCCGCTGTTCTTCGGCATGGGCGTCGCCTTCGCCGGCTTCGCCGCGGTAATCGCGACGACGCCGTACTGGCGTGACCAGCCCGCCCTCTCCTTCAGCCTGCTGGCCGCCCTCATCGTCGTGCCGACCTACAGCAGCACCCTGATCCGCAAGCTGTCGCGCGCGCGGCTGCAGGCCGAGCAGGCGAGCCGCGACAAGAGCATGTTCCTGGCCGCGATCAGCCACGAGCTGCGCACGCCGCTGAACGCGATCCTCGGCTCGGTCTCCCTGGTCGAGGACACGCCGCTGAACGAGGAGCAGCGCTCGCTGTTCGGGGCGATGCGCATCGGCACGCAGTCGCTGCTGTCGCTGATCGGCAGCATCCTCGACTTCTCGCGGGTCGAAGCCGGGCTGATGCCGGTGAAGCACGAGCCGGTGGACCTAGCTGCCCTGCTGGTGGAACTGCGCGACCTGGTCGCGATCCAGGCGCGGATGAAGTCGCTTCAGCTCTCCATCCACGTCGGCGCCGACGTGCCGCTGACGATGCTCGGCGACCGCAAGCACCTGTCGGAGGTGCTGCTCAACCTGGCTTCCAACGCGGTCAAGTTCACCGAAACCGGCGGCATCTGCCTGTGCGCCGAGCTCGCTGCGGCCGAGCCCGATCGCCCGGAGGCCGCGCGCCTGCTGCGCTTCGAAGTCAGCGACACCGGCATCGGCATCGCGCCCGAGGCGCAGGAGCGCATCTTCGACGTGTTCTCGCAGGCCGATCCGAGCATCCTGGACCGCTTCGGGGGCACCGGACTCGGGCTCGCGCTGTGCCGCCAGCTGGTCCAGCTGATGAGCGGCAGGATCGGCGTCGAGAGCCGCCCCGGCCAGGGCAGCACCTTCTGGTTCACCTGCCCGCTCGAGGAGCCGGCCGCCGTCACGGCCGAGACCGCCGCGGCGGCAGGGCAGCCGGCGAACAATGCGGTGCTGCTGTGCGACGATCCCGACCTGGTCGAGAGCCTGGACGCGATGCTGCGCGCGCAGGGCCTGATGGTGCGCCGCGCGAGCCGGCTGCAGGGCGTGCTCAGCCCGCCGGGCGGCAAGCCGGCCAACGAGACCCTGTTCCTGTATCGCCGCGACCCGCACGGCGACCTCCCGGGCGACTGCGCGCTGCTCGGCCGGCTCGACCCGCAGACCGCGATGCCGCGCATCCTGCTGTCGCGCTCGACCGCACCGGCGCTGCCGGGCGCCATGCTCAAGCGCCACTTCATGACCGCCCTGACGGTTCCGGTGCCGGATGCCATACTCGCGCGTGCCTGCCGGCTGGCCGCCGCGGCGGCGTCGCGACCGGGGCTGCAGCCGCCGCTCGGCGATGCGCCGGCGCCCGAGCGCGGCGACGCCGGCCAGTCCGCGACCGAGCCCGGCGTCATCGCCAGGCCGACGCGACGCAGGCTGCACATCCTGGTGGCCGACGACAATGACATTAACCGGCGCGTGGTGCGCAAGATCCTGGAGCGCTCCGGTCATCAGACCGTGGTGGTCGATGACGGGCTCCAGGCGATGGACGCGATGGAGTCCGAGGCTTTCGACCTCGTGCTGATGGACGTCAACATGCCCGGCATGAACGGGCTGGAGGCGACGCGGCTCTACCGCATTGCGATGCCGGCGAAGCCCCGCCTGCCGATCCTCGCCTTAACTGCCGATGCGACAGCGGAAACCGAGCGGAACTGCATCCAGGCCGGAATGGACGGCTGCATCACCAAGCCGATCACGCCGGCCCGCCTGATCGCCAGGATCGATGCGATGTTCGGGGAGGATCAGCCGCCGGCCCGGGACAGCGGCGTGGCGCTGATCGCGGAGCATCCGCGTTTTCCCAACGCGAGCCCGGCGCTGGACCCGGCGGTGCTGGCGGAGCTGCGCGTGCTTGGAGGCAGCGGCTTCGTCAACGAGCTGCTGCAAGGCTTCATCGCCGATGCGCACGGGCTGATCGAGCGCATCGACGGAGCGGTCGACGCCCTGGACATGACCACGTTCCGCTTCGAGCTGCACGCGATGTGCAGCGCGGCCGCCAATATCGGCGCGGCATCGCTTCGCGATGCTGCGGCCTCACGAGAGGTCGGGCAGGCTACCCTGGCCACGGGCGGCCGGATCGTCGCCAACCGGCTGCGCCACGAGCTGGCCTGCCTCGAACGCGAATGGCAGAGGTTGCACGCGCAGCCCGACGCCTCGGTCGGATGAAGCGATCGGCGGCGCATGACCGCCCGGCGGCGCCGCAGGCGGCACACGCCTACTCCGCGGCATGCAGCTGCAGCGTCGGCACCGTGCGCAGCCTGCGCATCTGCGCCTGCGCCAGCCGCTCCATCTTGCGCAGGTCCGGCTCGGTGACGGACATCGCCGTGTCGACCCAGATGTCCACCACGCTGCGCAGCTCCTCGACGCTCACCGCATTGACCTGGCGACGGGTGCGGCACATCGCCTGCTGCGCGTTGAACTTGCGGCTGCGGGTCTCGATGTAGTCGCGCACCGCGGCCTCGCCCTCTCCGTCCTCGGCGAGCACGTCGACGATCCCCATCTCGTGCAGCTCGGCACCGCTGTAGAGATTGCCGGACATGATCATCCTTTCGGCGGCCGGTCCTCCAATGCGGCGCGACAGGAAGCTGTAGGCGCCCATGCCGGGGAACAGGTTGAACATGATCTCCGGCAGGCCCAGGCGGGCGCTGCGCTCGGCCACCAGCACGTCGTGCGACAGGGCATTCTCGAAGCCACCGCCCAGTGCATCGCCCTGCACCAGGGCGATCGTCACGATGGGCATGCCGAAGGCCGTATAATTTCCGTAAATGACATCGATGCATTGATGCGCGTAGGCGTGCATCGCCGCCCGATCCCCGGCCCTGATCCGATCGGCGAAGAACACGATGTCGCCGCCCAGGTTGTAAACGCCGGATATGCTGGAGCCGATCACGAAATACTGCATCGTTTCGGTACCGGTATCGACTTGCGCGTCGCGCAGAGCGCGCAGGTTGCTCTGCATCGCCTGGACGTCGGACAGCAGCGCGCTGGTCGCGCGGCCGTAGCTCTGGCCGAGGCGGCCATACGCCCAGCACGTGCGCAGCCCTTGATCGTATTGGACGCTGAGATGCTCGAACTGCCGACTGGAGATCGCCTCGGGTGAGCAGGGTTCGGAGACGACGGACATGGCGGCGGCTTGTTGGTGGTTGGCGATGCGGCTGAACAGCATGGACCTGATCCTTCAGAGGAACGCGACAGGACTATCATGCGGTTGCGGCGATGAAATATACCATTGCAAGTTTTGGGATTTTCACATCATTTCTGGTTAGTTTCGATCTTGTTTTCATCCAGAAGTCTAGCTTGCGATACAGCCAGATCAATTATCGCCATTCGCCCGGCTTCGTTTCCGAAAACCAGCTTGGTGCCGTCTGGCGAGAAGGCGAGCGCGGAGACGGAAGCCCGCTGCGCGGGGCAGATCGGGAGCACCCGCTTGCCGGAAACCTCCGCCATCAGCACGCTGCCATCGGCGAATCCGGCGGCCACCATCTCGTGCTGCGGGTGGAATGCGACGCACCTGCAGATGACGCCGGGAACCGCCGCGAGCTCCGTCGGCGCCCTGCCCATCGGGCCGCCGCCGAAGAACGGCCACAGCACGACGCTGTCCGCGCCCGAGCTCGCCAGCCAGCGGCCGTTGCGCGAGAAGGACAGGGACTGGGTCTTCTGCGGGTAGCCGCTCATGCGCATGTTGTGCCCGTCGGCCAGGCGCCAGCCGTGCAGCTCGTTCTCCTGCATCGCGGTGACCACGGCCTCGCCGGCCGGATGCATGGCGACCGCGATGTGGCTGCCCTTCCAGCCGAGCAGGCGCGCCTGGTCGGCCCGGGCGTTGACGAAGCGCAGCGACACCCCGCCATAGTGCGCCGCCGCGATCCGCTTGCCCTTGGCATCGAAGGCGAGCCCGGCGACGCTCGAGTCGTGGCCGAACTCCCGCATCAGCTCGCCCGACGCGTCGCGGATCTGCACCTGCCTGCCGTGCGCGCTCGCGATCAAGGCGGTCCTGCCGTCGAGCACGCTGGCCACGTGCTCGACCCAGCGCCGCCCGCGGGAGAGCTCGCGCACCGACGCTGCGGCGTCTGTGCCGGATATGCGGCACAGACGGTTGTCGTCGCCGCCGGTGAGGAAGTCCCCGGGGGTCACGTCCTGCGACAGCGACAGCACCGCGCCGGCGTGCGCCTCGATACGGCTCCAGGCGCAGGACGCACCGAGGGTCGCGAGGTGCACTGCGCCGTCGCCGGTGGCGAACGCGACCCGGCCGGAGTCGCGCGAGACCGCGCAGCCGGTGATGAAGGCGTCGGCCTCGCGCACCACGCCGCGCGCCTCGCGCAGCAGCTCCGGGACCGCGGACCGGCCGGGCGCGTCGCTCACTGCGGGATCGCGGCGGCAACGCTGGCGGCGCGGCAGCTCTCGAAGCCGCGTCGCAGCCGCGGGCGGTTGAGGTCGCGGCCGATGAACACCAGGCGCGAGCGGCGCGGCTCGTCGCGCCTCCAGGCAGCCACGAAGTCGCCGTCCGCCATCATATGCACCGCCTGGAAGGCAAAGCGGCGGTTCTCGCCCTCGTAGGCGAGGATGCCCTTGGTGCGCAGGATGCTCGCTCCCTGCTCCTGCAGCACGCTGCCGATCCAGGCCTGGAAGCGGGCAGGGTCGAGCGGCGCCTCAAGCTCGAACGACAGGCTCTGCATCGTCTCGTCATGCTCGTGGCTGTCGGCCTCCAGGAAGTCGGGCGCCCGCTCGAGCGCGCGCTGCAGGTCGAAGCCTCCCTGATCGAGCAATGCCGCCACCGCGACGCGACCGCGCTCGGCGCGGTGGATCACCGCGAGGCGGTTGATGCCGCGGATCCTCGCCTCGACCTCGGCCAACGTGCGCTGGTCGACCAAGTCGGTCTTGTTGAGCACGATCACGTCGGCGAAGGCGATCTGGTTCTGCGCCTCCACGCTGTCCTGCAGCCGTGCCGGCAGATTGAGCGCGTCGACCACGGTGACGACCGCGTCGAGGCGGGTGCGCGCGCGGACCTCCTCGTCGACGAAGAAGGTCTGCGCCACCGGCGCCGGATCGGCTAGCCCGGTGGTCTCGACGATGATGCCGTCGAACCGGTCGCGTCGCTTCATCAGGCTGCCCAGGATGCGGATCAGATCGCCGCGCACGGTGCAGCAGATGCAGCCGTTGTTCATCTCGAACACCTCCTCGTCGGTTTCCACGACGAGGTCGTTGTCGACGCCGAGTTCCCCGAACTCGTTGATCACGACGGCGTATTTCCGGCCGTGCTGTGCGGTCAGGATGTGGTTCAGCAGCGTCGTCTTGCCGGCACCCAGGAAGCCGGTCAGCACCGTGACCGGGATCAGCTGCGGTTCGTGACGGATCTCGGACATGCGGTTCAGCCTCTGCTCGGTGCCTGGGTTATGCGCGGTGCCTGCATATAGGATGGTGCGGCGGCGAGCCCCAACCCCAGCAGCAGGAAGAACCAGCCGCCCAGCGGCATGTTGGTGAACGCGCTGGAGGAGGCGATCGGCCACTCCTGGATCAGCACCGCGAGGAACAGGCCGGCGCGCCATGCGCGCAGCACCGGATCGGCCGGACCACGCCGGGCGAGTGCGGCGAGCCACGACAGCACCATCAGGCAGAACAGCACGAGCCCGGGCATTCCGGCGTCGGTCGCGGCCTGCAGGTAGTGGTTGTGCGCGTGCTGCACGCAGAAGCCGGCGCCGCCGCCGTCCGAGGCCGGAGGCGAGAGCGGCCACACGCCGTGGAAGTAGCGGGGGTCGGCGCAACCCGTACGGAAGCCGTCGAAGCCGCGTCCGGTCAGCGGCTCGGCGCGCAGGATGGCCAGGCCGCGGGCATAGATCAGCCCGTACGGGCTGGCGCCGAAGTGCCGCATCTGTCGCTCGAACAGCACAACCAGGTGGCCGAAGCTGCGCGGCGAGACCAGCGCGGAGGCGGCCGCCAGCGCCGGCAAAGCGGCGAGGCAGCCGAGCAGGATGACGCGCAGCCGCGGCAGCAGCAGCCCCGCCCCCAGCAGCCCGAGCCCGCTCAGCAGCAGCGGCATGCGCTGCCCGGCCAGCACCATGATCGCGAGCCCGCCGAGCAGCACCGCGAGTGCCGCCGCCGCACCCGGGCGGCCGCGTTGCGTCAGCCAGGCCGCCGCCGGCAGCAGGGTCGGGAACAGCAGTCGCGACAGCGGGGCGGCAGCCCTCGGCTTGTCGTAGGGACCGGTCAGGGTGCCGTCGTGAAAGCGCGGCGTGCCGAACAGGTTGACGCCGACCAGCGCCTGCAGCAGCAGCTGTGCCGCGATGTAGGCGAAGCTCACGGCCAGCAGCCAGCCGAGCAGCCGCCGCGGCGCCGGCCGGCGCAGGGTCCAGCACTGCAGCGCCGCCGCGAAC
>CAXTNV010000112.1:0-1509 GCA_964245755.1 uncultured Acetobacteraceae bacterium
TCGCCGCTGCGGCTGATCGACGTGCTGGCGATCTTCTACCTGGTGCAGAGCAGCCCGCGCGCCGCTCGCGGCGCCGCCGCCCGCGCCGGCCAGGTGCTGGCGGTGCTGGGACGGCACTCGCTGGAGGTGTTCTCCGCCGGCACGCTGCTCGACCTGCTCGCCAAGCTGCTGTTCGCCACCCTGGGCAGCGGCTGGCTGCTGCAGGTCGCGGTCAACGTGATCGGGCTGGGCACCCTGTTCCTGCTGGCGCGATGGCTCGACCGCAGGAAGGCGCAGCGCAAGCGCGCGGCGCGAGCACAAGCCTCGGGCGAGGCCGAGGGGGCTTCCTCCGGGCACCCGATCGCCGCGTCCTGAGCCATGCACGATATGGATTCCTCCGCTACCGGCCTGTCGCTGCCGCCGCTCGCGCTGCGGCGCGGCAGCGCCGCGGTCGTGGCCGCCCGGGCTTGGCGGATCACCGCGTTCGGCTCCTCGACCACGGAAGGCATCGGCGCCTCCTCGCCGGATGCCGGCTTCGCCGCGGTGATGCGCCGGGAAATGCTGCGACGCGGACCGACGCAGCTGCGTCACGGTGTCGTGCTGAGCAACCGCGGCATCGGCGGCAACAACGCGGGCCACCTGCATGACCGCCTCGACGCGGTGATCGCTGACCGGCCCGACCTGGTGCTGTTCCAGACCGGCAGCAACGATCCGCTGCAGGAGGTGCCGCTCGACCGCTTCGAACGCCTCACCCGCGACGACCTCGACCGGCTGGGCCGCGAGAGCGATGCCGACATCGTGCTCATCGACCAGCAATACTGCCGGGCGCTGGAGGAGTGCGCGGCGTTCCCGCCCTTCCTGAGCGGCCTGCACCGGGTGGCACAGGAGGCCTGCATCCCGGTGTTCCCGCGCTACCGGCTGATGCAGGGCTGGTGCGACATGCCCGGGCAGAACCGCGACAGCCTCTCGCCGGACGGGCTGCACATGGGCGACGAGGGCTGCGCGCTGCTGGGTGCCGCCCTCGCCGGCTGGCTGCTCGGTGGCCTGGCAATACCGCATCGAAACGGCAGCAGCGAAGACGGTGCCGGGCCGTTGGCGAGGAGCGGCGCGCCGGGCTAAGCTCGCCTCGTACACGTCGCGATACGCCCTCGCCGTCACCGGCGGCGCCACCGGGCCACCCACAGGCGCGACGTTCAAGGATTTGCTCCGCCATGCGCGCTCCTTCCCGTCTTGCCTGCCTGCTGGCGGCTTCCATGCTTCAGGCGGGCGCGCTGCAGGCGGTCGTCGCCGCGGCCCTGATCGTGCCGCCGGCGCAGGCCGCGGCCCGCGCCGCACCGGACAGCTTCGCCGACCTCGCCGCCTCGCTGCTGCCCGCGGTGGTCAACATCTCCTCGACCGAGACGGTGGCGGCGGACCAGCCGGACGGCGACGACGATGACAATCAGGGTCAGGGCCAGGGCCAGGGCCAGGGACCCGGCGCCGGTCCGGGCATGCCGGCCTTCCCGCCGGGCTCGCCGTTCGAGAAATTCT
>CAXTNV010000112.1:1609-11198 GCA_964245755.1 uncultured Acetobacteraceae bacterium
GGCGCCGGTCCGGGCATGCCGGCCTTCCCGCCGGGCTCGCCGTTCGAGAAATTCTTCCACGACTTCATGAATCGCGAGCATGGCGGCGGCGGCGGCGAGCCGAACGCGCCGCCGCGCAAGATGCAGGCGCTGGGCTCGGGCTTCATCATCGACCCGTCTGGCATCATCGTGACCAACAACCACGTGATCAACGGCGCCGAGGAGATCACCGTCACCCTGCAGGACAACACGGTGCTAAAGGCCAAGCTGATCGGCCACGACGACCGCACCGACCTCGCGGTGCTGCAGGTGCACACCGACCGCAAGCTGCCGGCGGTGGTGTTCGGCGACAGCGACAAGTCGCGCGTCGGCGACTGGGTGCTGGCGATCGGCAATCCGTTCGGCCTGTCCGGCACCGTCACCGCAGGCATCGTCTCCTCGCGCGGCCGCGACATCCAGCAGGGACCGTACGACGACTTCATCCAGACCGACGCGCCGATCAACAAGGGCAACTCCGGCGGCCCGCTGTTCAACATGGACGGGCAGGTGGTGGGCATCAACACGGCGATCTACTCGCCGTCGGGCGGATCGATCGGCATCGGCTTCTCGATCCCGGCGAACGAGGCCAGCCTGGTGATCGCGCAGCTGCGCAAGTTCGGCCATGCCAAGCGCGGCTGGATCGGCGTGCGCATCCAGGACGTGACCCCGGACATCGCCGACAGCCTCGGCCTCAAGCCGGCGCACGGCGCGCTGATCGCCGGCACCGAGCCCAAGGGCCCGGCGCAGAAGGCGGGCCTGCGCACCGGCGACGTGATCCTGCAGCTCGACGGCAAGGACGTCGACGGCCGCAGCCTGCCGCGACGGGTGGCCGAGACGCCGGTCGGCGAGGCCGCGCAGTTCGCGCTGTGGCGCGACGGCAAGCGGCAGACGCTGCCCATCACCATCGGCGACTTCCCCGAGGACCAGCCGAAGCCGGACAACCATCCGGCGGCGAGCGCCCCGGCGGCCGCGGCGCCGCTGGCACTGGCCGATCTCGGCATGAAGGTCGCCGCCATCACCGACGCGCTGCGCCAGCGCTTCCAGCTTCCCGACGGGCAGAAGGGGGTGGTGATCACCGAGGTCAGCCCGGACGGGCGCGCCGCCGAGCGCGGGCTGCGCGCCGGCGACGTGGTGGCCGAGGTGCAGCAGTCGGAGGTGTCCAGCCCGGCCCAGCTCGCCGACCGCATCGCCCAGGCCCGGCATGCCAAGCGCGCCTCGGTGCTGATGCTGGTGCAGAACGGCGACGGCATGCGCTGGGTGCCGCTGCCGATCGCGGCCGGAGGCAGCCACGACACCACCGACCGCGCCGCGCCGGGCAAGGATCCGGACTGACGCCCCACCGCAGGGGCCGGCCCTGGCTGCGGTGCTCTCGGCCAGGCATCGCGGCTGGCTGCGTCAGGCGGCGCGCACCCTGGCCTCGATGGCGCTGTCCGACGCGGCGGCGTTGCTGTGCGGGCTGCACGAGCCCGGGTGGGCGCTGATCACGGCGGCGATCGTCACCTCGAACAGCGTCACCGCGACCTGGACCGCGGGGCGCGACCAGATCGTCGGCACGCTGATCGGCGCCGCCGCCGGCACCGCCGCGATCGGCCTGGCCCTGCTCGGATGGCCGAAGCTGCCGGTGTTCGTCATGATGCTGACGCCGCTGGCGCTGCTGGCGGCGGCGCGCCCGACGCTGCGCCTGACCTGCGTCACCCTGGTGGTGGTGTTCCTGTTCCCCTCCCCCGGCGGCCCGTTCGAGCGGCCGTTCGATCGCGTGCTCGCGATCCTGATCGGCGCGGCGACCTCGCTGCTGGTATCCTACCTGGTGCTGCGCTCCCGAGCGCGCTCGAGTGCGTTCGCCGCCGCGTCCGCCATGCTCGACGCGCTGCAGACCCTGCTGCAGGAGGTGCTGTCCGGCTCCGGCGCCACGCTGTCGCGCGACTCGCTGTCGGAGATCGCCTCCACCTCGCTGCGCGCGCTCGCCGACGCGGTGATCGAGGCGCGGCGCGAGCATCTGGGCCCCCTGGAGGCCGCCGCTCCGCTGCTGGTCCGGCTGGTGCCGATGCTGCGCCGCCTGCAGAGCGACGTGCTGTTCGTCACCCGTGCGGTCGACGAGCTGCCGGACGCCTATGCCTTCTCGACGACGCTGCATCCGGCGAGCCTGGCGCTGGGCGAGGTGTTCGATGCCCTGCGCACGCGCTGCGTGGCGCTGTCGCACGACGACCATCCGCCCGACCGGGTGGCGGCCGCCGGGGAGATCGACACGCTGGACCACACCCTGGCCTCGCTCGGCGACACCGCCGGAGTGCCGATCCGCTTCACCCTGCAGATGCTGCGCCGCGACCTGGACGACGTCGAAGCGGCGCTCGAGCAGGACCGCGCCGAGCGATCCGGGGACTAGGTCGACGCGCGCCGCGGTGCCAGGTGCCGCGGCCGAAGGCGCCTCAGGCGTGGGTGACGTGGCGCCGCCTGCGATGCGTCGCGGGCTTGCCGGTGGTCTGGGCAGGTGGCGCTGCCGCCGCGGGCGGCGGCGGCACTCCCGTCGCGTCCGCGGACACCTCGACCCTGAGCAGGCTGCGCGGCTTGCCGTTGCCCGGTATCAGGCTGACGGCGAACGCGTCGGCGCCGGCATAGGCGGTATCGGCGGTGTAGGTGACGTGGGTCCGCTTGTCATAGTTGTAGATGAAGCTGCTGCCGTGCATCGGCAGGCCGGATAGCACGAACGAGGCGTAGGCGCCGCCTTCCGGCTGGCTAAGCGCGACCGTGCAAAGCCCGCCGTCGCTGCGCGTGCGGATCGTGACCGCGCGTCCCTGCGGCGTCGTCGCGAGCTTGCCTGGGCTGCACAGGGCGGAGCGCTTGAGGTAGCCGAACGGATCGGGTGCCACCTGCTCTGCCGGCGGCAGCGGCGCGTGGGCACAGCCGGCGAGGCCGGTGAGGGTCAGAAAGATCGCAGCGATACCCAGGCGCACTCGACAGCTCCGCTCCAGCTCCGGCCGGCGCCGGTCCAGGTCAGGACCGCGGCGGGCGGGCGCCGAGCCCCTGTAGAGCAAGCCCCGCCGCTGCGGAAGCCTGTGTCCGGCGGCGCCGCCGGGACGCGCGGCAGATCGCGGTTCGCCGCCGCCCGGTCGTTGCACTGCTGCAACAGCATTCGCGGCGGGGGTTTGCCGTGCCGCAGGCTTGCCCTAGCCTGCGCGCCGCGGCGCGGCGCCGCGATGACCCTGGAGATACGCATGTCGTTCCGCCCAGCCGGCGCGCCCCGCTTCGACCGCTGGCCTTCGCGGAGCCGGCTCGCCGCAGCGGTGCTCGTCGGCGTCGCGGCGCTGAGCGGCACCCAGGCGCTGGCCGGTCCGCGATGCGCCATGTCGTCGACGCGCGAGGCGTTCGACGTCCAGGGCCTGAAGAGCGAGCTGATGGTGACCGCGCTGTCCTGCGGCGCCCAGGACCGCTACAACGCGTTCGTGGAGAAGTTCCGCCCTGGGCTCACCGCCGAGGAGGAGGCGCTCAAGACGTACTTCGCCGGCACCTATGGACGCGCCGCCCAGAAGCAGCGGGACGACTACATCACCCAGCTCGCCAACGTCGAGTCCGAGCGCGGCCTGCAGGCCGGCACGCAGTTCTGCGACCAGCGGGTCAGCATGTTCGACGAGGTGGCGGCGCTCGACAGCGTCGGCGATCTCGGAGGCTACGCCGAGGCCAAGGACATCGTGCAGCCCGCCGCCTACGACAGCTGCGCGGCCCCGGCGCACGTCAGGGAGAGCGGCAGGGTGCGGCACGTCCGCGGCACCGCCCGCCGGCGGGGCTGAGCCCTGGGCGAGGATCCCCGCCAGCACGGCGGCGCCTGGACCCCGGGCTCAAGCGCGGGGTCGACCCGGAACGTGACCAGGGGCGTGACCAGGGGCGCGACCAGCGGCGTGACCAGGGGCGTGACCAGGGGCGCGACCCGAGCTTGACCGCCGTGCGCCGGACACGCGAGAACACACCATGAACGAGATCTCCTCGCGCGCGCCCGGTCGATCACCCCGCAAGGCTGCCAAGCCTTCCCGTGCGGCGCCGCCGGCGTCGCCCGCGGAGGAGGGCTACTCGGCCCGCGACATCGAGGTGCTGGAGGGGCTGGAGCCGGTGCGCCGCCGCCCGGGCATGTATATCGGCGGCACCGACGAGGCCGCGCTGCATCACCTCGCGGCCGAGATCCTGGACAACGCCATGGACGAGGCGGTGGCCGGCCATGCCAACCTAATCGAGTTCGCGCTCGAGGCCGGCAACCAGCTCACGGTGCGCGACAACGGCCGCGGCATCCCGGTCGACCGGCACCCGAAATTCACCGACCGCTCGGCGCTGGAGGTGATCTTCACCACGCTGCATTCGGGCGGCAAGTTCTCCGGCCAGGCCTACGCCACCTCCGGCGGTCTGCACGGCGTCGGCTCCTCGGTGGTCAACGCGCTGTCGTCACGGCTCGAGGTCGAGGTGGCGCGCGACCGCGCGGTGTGGCGCCAGGAGTACGAGCGCGGCCGTCCGCTGACCAAGCTCACCCGTGTCGGCGCCACCCAGAACCGGCGCGGCACCCAGGTCCGCTTCGTGCCGGACGCCGAGATCTTCGGCACGCTGCAGTTCAACCCGCTGCGGCTGTACCGGCTGTGCCGCTCCAAGGCGTTCCTGTTCCGCGGCGTCACGCTGCGCTGGAGCTGCGACGAGAGCGTGCTCGGCGCTCCCGCCCGCAGCGGCGGGGAGGTACCGGCGGAGGCGCTGCTGCATTTTCCGGGCGGCCTCGCCGACAGCCTGCGCGACGAGGTCGGCGAGGCCGGCGGCCTGGCGGAAGCCTGGTCCGGCGAGGCCGAGCTGCCGACCGCATCCGGCGTCGCCACCGGCCGGCTGGAATGGGCGATCGCCTGGTTGGCGTCCGGCGAGGCGGCGCTGGCAAGCTTCTGCAACACCATCCCGACGCCGCAGGGCGGCACCCATGAGGCGGGCTTTCGCAACGCGCTGCTGCGCGGCCTGCGTGCCTGGGGCGAGCATCGCCACAACAGGCGCGCCCTGCAGGTCACCGCCGAGGACCTGTTCGGCGCCGTGGCCGCCAAGCTCTCCGTGTTCATCCGCGAGCCGCAGTTCCAGGGCCAGACCAAGGAGAAGCTGACCAGCAACGAGGCGACGCGGCTGGTCGAGACCGCGCTGCGGGACCGCTTCGACCATTGGCTGTCGGGCCATCCGGCGCAGGCCGACAACCTGCTCGCCTTCATCATCGATCGCGCCGAGGAGCGGCGGCGGCTGCGCGAGCTCAAGGAAACGCCGCGCAAGTCCGCCACCCGGCGGCTGCGCCTGCCCGGCAAGCTGACCGACTGCACCAGCGAGCGCGCCGCGGAGACCGAGATCTTCCTGGTCGAGGGCGACAGCGCCGGCGGCTCGGCCAAGCAGGCGCGCTCGCGCGAGACGCAGGCGGTGCTGCCGCTGCGCGGCAAGATCCTCAACGTCGCCAGCGCCAGCACCGAGAAGCTGCGGCAGAACCAGGAGCTGCGCGACCTCGTCGAGGCACTGGGCTGCGGCGTCGGCGAGCGGGCCGACATCAGCCGGCTGCGCTACGGCCGCGTCATCATCATGACCGACGCCGACGTCGACGGCGCGCACATCGCCTCGCTGCTGATGACCTTCTTCTACCGAGAGCTGCCCGAGCTTATCCGACTCGGCCACCTCTACCTGGCGCAGCCGCCGCTGTTCCGTCTTACCCAGGGGGCGAAGACGGTGTACGCGATGGACGACCGCGACCGCGAGCGCAAGCTTAGATCCGCCTTCAAGGCCGGCGCCAAGGTCGAGGTCAGCCGCTTCAAGGGGCTGGGCGAGATGCCCACCGCCGACCTCAAGCTGACCACGATGGATCCCGCGCGACGCACCCTGCTCAAGGTGGTGGCGCATGCGGAAGACCGCGCGCGCACCAGCGCCATGGTGGAGAGCCTGATGGGCAGACGCCCGGAGCTGCGCTTCCAGTTCATCCAGGAGCACGCCCGCGACGTGGAGGTGCTCGACGTCTAGGAGCAGCATGGATCAGGCGCCGGATCGAGCGACGCGCGCCGCTGGGCTGCTGGCGATCGCGCCGGGGGCACGGCCGGCCATCCTGCGGCTGAACAACCTGCACGCGGCGGAGCTGTCGCGTCTCGATGCGGCGGCGCTGGCCGCGATGCTGCAGATCGCCTTCCATGCCCGCAGCGTCGGCCGGGCGGAGGCCTTCCTGCTGGCGTTCGACCAGCATGCCGACTACGCCAGCCCGAACTTCACCTGGTTTCGCCGCCGCTACGCAGCATTCGTCTATGTCGACCGGATCGCGGTCGCGGCGGAGGCGCGTGGGCGAGGCCATGCGAGGCGGCTCTATGCCGACCTGTTCCGGCACGCGGCGGCCGCGGGTCACACCCGGATCGCCTGCGAGGTCAATGCGGATCCGCCCAACCCGGCCTCGGAGGCGCTGCACGCGAGCCTCGGATTTTCCGAGGTAGGCCGCGCGGTGCTGCAGGACCGTGCAAAGACGGTCAGATACCTGCTGCGCGCGACCGACAAGGCACAGGAAGGCTCGGCACCGCCCGCGGCGGCCCGGGGTTTGGCGAAGGTGGATTTGAAGAAGGCTGGTTCGGCGAAGCCGGGCTCGGCGAAGGTTGCCTCGGCGAAGGTGGGCTCGGCGAAGGTGGGCTCGGCTGGCGGCGAGTTCAGCTGACGTGGGTGAGCACGTGCACGCCGCCGCCGGCGCCCGCGGCGGCCGCGGCGGAGATCAGGTGCGAGGCGGATCCGCCGGCGAGCGTGGGCAGGGTGGCGGAGAACCCGCCGGAAACGCCGGTCGCGGGAAGGACGGTGCCGATACGGGCCGTGGCCGCGAAATCCTGGGCGGTCATGGTGGCAGAGCCGCTGAAAATCATCGCTGACATGATCAAAGATCCCCTTGAAAGCGTTCCATTGAAATAACGTTGCAATCTCAGTGGAGAGATCCGAAGACTTCTAGTCGTTGTCTTCTCTCCGGTTGCAGATCATTACCAATATCACGGTTCCGTGATCAAGTATTTTCGGCGATCAACAATGATCGGGATTCTTAATAATATCCCGGCGAGTCTCCTTATTGCGGCTGCGGCGCCTTGCGGCCGCGGCGCCTGCGGTCCCTGCCCGGGCCGCGGCCTGCGGCCTAAGCGGCGTCGAGCGTCGGGTAGTCGGTATAGCCCTCGGCACCCTGGCTGTACCAGGTCGCCCGCACGTCGCGGTTCAGCGGCGCGCCCTGGCGGATGCGCTCCGGCAGGTCCGGGTTGGCGAGGAAGGTGCGGCCGAAGGCGATCGCGTCCGCCTCGCCGCGATCCAGCACCGCCTGACCGAGCGCGCCGTCGTAGTCCGAGTTCAGCACCACCGGGCCGCCGAACGCCTGCCTGATCATCGGTGCAACCGGCGGTCGCGCCGCGCGGCCGAAGGTGCCCTCCGCGCCCGGCTCGCGCAGCTCGATGAAGCCGATGCCGATCTCGCGCAGGGCGGCGGCAGCGGCGCTGAACAGCGTCACCGGATCGCTGTCCCCCACCCCCTGGATCGGCTCGTTCGGCGACATCCTCACGCTGGTGCGGTCCGCTCCCACCGTGGCCGCCACCGCCTCTGCGACCTCGCGCAGCAGGCGGATGCGGTTCTGCACGTCGCCGCCGTAGCGGTCGGTACGCGTATTGGCGCCGTCGCGCAGGAACTGGTCGATCAGGTAGCCATTGGCGGCGTGGATCTCCACGCCGTCGAAACCGGCGTCGCTCGCGTGGCCGGCGGCACGACGGTAATCCGCCAGCAGGCGCGGGATCTCCTCGAGTTCGAGCGCGCGCGCCTGGTGGTACGGCTGGTTACCGGCGTAGGTGTGGGCGTGCCCGGGCGCGGTGGTGGCGGAGGACGACACCGGGGGCGCGCCGTCGAGGTAGTCCGGATGCACGATCCGGCCCATGTGCCAGAGCTGGCAGACGATGCGGCCGCCGGCGCGATGCACCGCCTCGACCACCGGCACCCAAGCGGCCACCTGCTCGGTGGACCAGATGCCCGGCGCAAACGGCCAGCCGAGGCCTTCGCGGCTGATGCCGGTGGCCTCGCTGATGATCAGCCCGGCAGCGGCGCGCTGGGCGTAGTACTCCACCATGAGCGGGGTCGGCAGGTGCGTCGCGGTGGCACGGCCGCGTGTCAGCGGAGCCATCAGGATGCGGTTGGGAGACTGGATCGCGCCGAGGCGGATCGGGTCGAACAGGGAGGGCATGCGCGTCTCGCTCGGAACTGGAGGGGCTGGGCAGGAGCGACCCGCGGGTCGCTGCCGCAGAATCGCTTGTAAGACGTGTCCGCCCCCTCTACGTTCCAGCCTCTCAACAGTTGAAAGGAGGTGATCCAGTGTCTCATTGTTTGACCAAGGCTTCGCTCGACGTGACCTGGACAGCAGGGATCCCGGCTCCCGCCATCTCCAACGAGATGCCGGCCTGAGCCCACGGCGGCCAGTGCCTCAGACAATGGAAGGCTCCGGGAGCAACCCTCCCGGGGCCTTCGTTGTATTCGGGGGCTGAACGGGCCGCACCGGCACCTCGACACAAGGATTTCATTGCTTTATCGTAACGCTGTAGCGGCGCAACGGTGGGGCGGGCAACGTGACGGTTTCGGTCGGTGAAGGCCTCGCTCGCGATCCTGTCGCCGGGACCCGTGGCATCAGGCAGGGCAGCGCCGGTTGGCTCGGGTCGGTCGGCGAGGGAAGCGCCGCGCCGCCGCTGCGGCAGCTGCTGGACCAGCTCGTCGACGCGGTGCCGGCGCTCCGGCAGCTGCGCGCCGGCCGCAGGCTGCGCCGCCGCATGCGCACCGCCCTGGGCTATGAACCGAACCTGCAGCACCCGCGCAGCTTCAATGAGAAGATCGGCTGGCGCATCCTGCATGACCGCAACCCGCTGATCCCGCTCACCATCGACAAGATCGGGGCGCGCGACTGGGTGTCGGCGCGGGTCGGCCCCGACATCCTGATCCCGCTGCTTGGAACCTGGAAGCGGGCCGAGGACATCGACTGGGAGACGCTGCCGCAGCGTTTCGTGCTCAAGGCGAGCCACGGCTGGTCGATGAACCTGCTGGTGCACGACAAGCGGACGATCGACCGCGAGGCCGCGATGGCCACCGCGTCAGGCTGGCTGGGCCGCAGCCACTACGCCAGCACCGACGAGTGGGGCTACCGCGACGTGCCGCCGCGGCTGCTCGCCGAGGAGATGCTGCTCGACGCCGGCGGCTGCATCCCCGACGACCTCAAGTTCCACGTCTTCGACGGCCGGGTGCGGCTGATCGGGGTGCATAACGACCGCTTCGGGCTGCATCGCGTCACCTTCTTCGACGAGCAGCTGCGGCGCCTGCCGGTGACCCAGGGTTGTCCGGCCAACCCGCTGCTGCAACCGCCGCCGGGGGTGGCGAAGCTGATACCGATCGCCGAGCAGCTCGGCGCGCCGTTCGACTACGTGCGGGTCGATCTCTATCTGGTGGAGGGCCGGGCGCGCTTCGGCGAGCTCACGCACTACGACAGCGGCGGCTGCAGCGCCTACAACCCGCCAGGCTACGACCGGCTGATCGGCGACCTGTGGCGGCTGCG
>CAXTNV010000113.1:0-10871 GCA_964245755.1 uncultured Acetobacteraceae bacterium
GCGGCCGTGGAAATTGAGCAGGATGTAGGGGTGGGCGGAGGGAACCGTGGGATGCGCGAACGCCCCCGCCGACTTCCCGGGACGGGGGGCGGCGTCGATCCACGGGCGGTCGAAGAACCGGCGCGCGACCTCGCCGACCCGCGGATCGAAGCCCTCGTAGGCGTCGAGCACGCGACGCCGCGCCTCGTCCCAGCCGACCGAGCCCGCATCGTCGCCGGGGAGCGGCGCGTTGCGGTCCCAGTGCTCGAGCTTGTCGAGCCCGAGCCAGCCCGCCTTCAGGGTGTAGTAGCGGTGCGACAGGCGCGCGTAGTCCTCGGTGACCGCGCCGACCAGGGCATCCACCACCTCGTCCTCAACCATGTTGCCGCGATTGCGGCTGCTGCCGGGACGCGGGTAGTGCCGCCAGCCGTCGGTGATCTCCTTGTCCTTGGCGAGCGTGTTGGTGATCAGCGAGAACAGCCGGATGTTCTCGGCGAACAGCGTCCCGATGGCGCGCGCGGCACGCTCGCGCACGCCCCGGTCGGGGTCCGACAGCCGGTTCAGCGCCTCGCCGACGGTGAGCCGCTCGGTGCCGATGCCGACCCGCAAGCCCGCCATCGTCTCGTCGAACAGCCGGCTCCAGGCGGCGCGCCCGGTCACCTCCTTCTCGTGCAGCACGCGCTCGATCTCGTCGGAGAGCTGGTGCGGCCGGAACACGCGCAGGTCGCGCAGGAACGGCGCCCACGCGGCGAGTGCGGGATCGCGCAGGCGCTCGGCGAGGTCCGCCTCCTCGATCCGGTTCAGCTCCAGGGTGAAGAACACCAGGTCGGTGCCGATCTGGGTGATGCGCTCGCTGATCGACTGGTAGAAGCGCGCGACCCGGGAGTCGCCAGAATCGGCCGCGAACAGCAGTCCCGCATAGGACGATGCCCGCCCGAGCAGTTCGTCGATGCGCTCGTACTCGGCGATCGCCGCGGCGAGGCGGCCGGCGTCGTGTCCGGCCAACCTTCCCCCATGCTGCGCGGCGAACGCCCTGGCCCCTGCCTCGGCGGACTGCAGGTCCGCCTCCAACGCCTCGCTGTCGGTGCCGACGTAGAGATCCGACAGATCCCAGCACGGCAGCTCGGCACCGGCGGTCGGCAGGGCATGCGTGAGCGTATCGGGCATTGGCGCCATGATCCTGTTAGAGCTGAGGCGACCGCGCACGCCCCCGGAGGCGCGTGCGGCAGCGTTGCGTCAAGCAGTTGGTGTGTGGCCGGGCCCGCTCCAAGTCCGCGCGGCCAAGCAGGCGCTCGGAGGCGCGAGCGGAGCGTCGGCCCGTGGCCGCCAGGGAGCGCGCTTCGGCCGCCGACAGTCCATCAGCCCGGATCGTGCGCCTCGCTGTCGCCCAGCACGCTGACCACGTAGCCTTCCCGCACCGCGACCATGGTGGCCGCCGCGATCGGCGTGCCGAGGATGATGCCGAGCGGGCCGAACAGGGCGCCGGACGCCGCCATCGACAGCAGGGTCAGCGCCGGCGGCAGCTCCACCAGCCGCCGCTGCACCAGGGGCGAGAGCACGTAACCTTCGACCAGGTGGCAGAGCAGGAACACGAGCACCGCGTAGAGCGCGGTGGTCGGGCTCACGGTGAGCGCCACCAGCACGGCGGGCACGCCCGCCATCGCGGCTCCGAAATACGGGATGAAGGTGAGCACCCCCGCCACCACGCCGAGCGCCAGCGGCACCGGGACGCCGAGGATGCGCATGCCGATCGCGGTGATCAGGCCGACGACCACCATGTCGATCATCTGGCCGAGCAGCCAGCGGCGCAGGGTGCGTCCGACATCGCGCAGCACGGCGAGCGCTCGCGGCCGGTGCCGGATCGCGATCAGGCGGAGCATGCCGCGTTGATACAGCGCCGGCGAGATCGCGAGGTAGAGCGCGGTGATCAGCACCAGCACCAGGTCTGCCAGCGCGCCGAGCGTCAGGCCGACGACCTTGAAGGCCGGCGCGCTGACCTGCTCCGCACTCGGGGTGGAACCGGACAGATGCTGGGTGATCGAGCGCGCCCACGGCGTCGAGCCGTAATGCTCGGAGAGCTGGTCGATCTCGCTGGACAGCTTGCCGACGAGATCGGCCCCCTGCTGCACCAGCTGCGGGCCGATCCACCAGAACGCTCCGACGATCACGGCCAGCAGCAGCAGGGTGATCGCGGCCAGCATCAGCCCGGCCGGCAGCCGGGTCAGCCGTGACAGCCCGTCAGCGCCGCCGCGCAGGGTGCAGGCCAGCAGCACCGCGAAGAACAGCAGCAGCACGACATGGGAGAACAGCCACAGCAGCAGCCCCGCGCCGGCGATCAGGGTGATGGTGCGCAGGATGGCGGCGAGCTGCGCCGACGAGACGCGCGTCGACGGAGTCTCGTCGTCGCGGGTCGCCGGGACGGGCGGCGCGGCCGGCAGCGAGGGATCCGACGCGCCGGGATCGTGATGCACGGAATTGGCCATGCTCGGTTGCTGCTCCTGGTGTTGCAGCGCCGAGCATAGCGTTCATTGCGTCCGGCCGAACCTTTTCGTCAGCGGCGGCGGCCTGCGTCAGAAGCCCGCGTCAGAACATCGTGTGCAGCAGCGCATACAGGCACGCCGACAGGGTGATGGCGACCGGCAGGGTCAGCACCCAGGCCAGGGCCATGTTGCGAATGGTGGCCATCTGCAGGCCCGAGCCGTTCGCCGCCATCGTCCCGGCGACGCCGCTCGACAGGATGTGCGTGGTCGAGACCGGCAGGCCGTATGCTTCCGCGAGCCCGATGGTGCCGGCGGCGATCAGCTCGGCGGACGCGCCCTGCGCGTAGGTCAGGTGCTCCTTGCCGATCTTCTCGCCGACCGTCACCACGATCCGCTTCCAGCCGACCATGGTGCCGAGCCCGAGCGCCACCGCCACCGAGACCTTGACCCAGGTCGGGATGTAGCGGGTGCCCTGGTTGAGGTCGCTGGCATACGCCTTCAGGGCGCCCACGTCGGCGGACGCCATCGATCCCGGATTCTTGGTCAGGCTGCGCACCGCTTCCGCGGCGAGGTACATGTCGTTGCGGATGTTGGGCGTCGCCTCGGCGGGCACGTGGCTGATGGTGCCGTAGCTCTGCACCTGGGTCGCGATATCCGCCGACAGGGTGGCCAGGGCTGCGTAGACCGGCGCCCGGTCGAGCGCGCCGCTCTTCAGTGCCGCGTCGACCACGCCGCGGGCCTGCGCCGGCTGCGTCGTGCGGGCTCCGCCGGCATGCGCGGCGAAGATCGACTCCGCCTTGTGCGTCGCGCCGAGGAAGGCGGGCATGGCGCTGTCGGGAAGCGCGCGGTTGAGCGCGAACGCGGTCGGTGCGGCGCCGATCAGGATCAGCATGATCAGGCCCATGCCCTTCTGCCCGTCATTGCCGCCGTGGCTGAACGACACCCCGGTGCAGGTCAGGATCAGCAGGCCGCGGATCCACAGCGGTGGCGGCTTCTTGCCCTCGGGCGCCTGATACAGGTCGCGGCGGTGCACCAGCGTCTTGACCACAAGCAGCAGGCCGCCGGCGGCGAGGAAGCCGATCAGCGGGCTGAACAGCAGCGCCTTGAGCACGCCGAACACCGGGCCCCACTGCACGCCCGCGCTGGCCTCGCCGGCCGGGGCGAGGAACTGGTTGGCGATACCGACCCCTATGATCGAGCCGACCAGCGCGTGCGAGGAGGAGTTCGGGATGCCGAACGACCAGGTGGCCAGGTTCCAGATGATCGCCGCCAGCAGCAGCGCGAAGATCATCGAGTAGCCGCCGGTATTGCCGGTATGCAGGATCAGGTCGATCGGCAGCATGGTGATGATCGCGTACGCGACGGCACCGCTCGAGCTCAGCACGCCCAGGAAGTTGAAGGCGCCGGACCACATCACCGCGACCGTCGGCTTGAGGCTGTTGGTGTAGATGACGGTCGCGACCGCGTTGGCGGTGTCGTGGAAGCCGTTGACGAACTCGAAGCCGAGCGCGATCAGCAGCGCCAGCCCGAGCAGGACCAACGTGCCGATCGCCAGCGGCGGCGTGTTGCTCGCATGCATGTCGGAGACCAGCCCATAGACGGCGTAGCCGAGGCCACAGGCGAGCAGCAGCACGAACAGGCCAGGGCCGGCGAGGCTCGGCCGGGAGTCGGGGACGCGCTGCTGGAACCGCGTGGCTCGCTGGATCGCGACGTCCGACATGTGATCCGCTCCGACCGTGAAGCCGCTCTTCTAGGGCTCCGGCTAGGGCGCTGGTGTCTCAGTTTTATTACATTGCGTTATCGCAACGGCCGCGCCGCACGCCGCGTTGCCTACGCCAGCTCGCGGTCCCAGAAGCGGCGCAGCGCCACGCCATTCTGCGCCACCGCGGCCAGCGACAGCGGCCTGAAGCGCGCCGTCTGGGTCGCGCTGAAACCGATCGTGGCCAGCAGCTTGCGGTCGATCCGCGCGGTGTCGACGGTGGGCAGCAGGCCGAGCCGCTGCGCCATCGCGACCTGGGTGTCCGGATGCAGCAGGGCATCGAGATAGGCCATCGCGGCGCCGCTGCGCCGGCTCTGCTGCGGCACGCAGGCCAGGATCGTGAACGGTATCGCGCCCTCGACCGGGACGCTGTCGCGCAGGTCGCGGCCGGCCTGTCGCCACGCGTAGGCGCGCGAGCGCCACATCGGGGCCATCGCGATCTCCCCCGAACCCAGCGCCTGCCCGAGTGACTCGTTGTCGGGATAGATGCGCAGGGCGCCGGCCCGCTTGAGCGCGATGAAGGTCGATTTCGCCGCCTCCAGGCTCGCCGGCGTGACGTGCCGGGCGATCGCCGCCGCCGCCAGGTTGTGCACCGCGACCTCGCTGGAGAAGCCGACCTGGCCGCGGCGCGCCGCCTCGAACAGGGCGGCAAAGCCGCGCGGCGCTGCTGCGACCTTGGAGGCGTTGTAGACCACGCACATCGCCGTGCGAGCCTGCGGCACGCCGTACGGCACCCGCAATCCGGCCAGCACCTGCGGCAACGTGCCGACCCCGGCCGTGGTCACCGGTGCGAACAGCTGCTGCAGCGACAGGCGGTAGGCGTCGACCCCGGACAGCAGGGCCACGTCGAGGGAGGCGATGCCGGCGACCCGGGCCTGCTCGGAGGCGACGACCTGTCGAACCTCGATCTCCCGGGCTGCGACGAGCGGCTGGTCGACCACGGCGTGCAGCGCCGCGGCGAAGGCGCCGCCCCAGCAACCGACCGCGATGCTGCCGGCAGGCGCTTCCGCTCCCGCGCCGGAGGTGAGCGCAAGGCCCGCGGAGCCTCCGAGCAGCAGGCGGCGAGACAGGGACAGCTTCATGCGCGGCTCCCACGGGGCGCGAAACCCTCCGGGCGCGGTCTGGACCTCGCGCCCCGGCCGGTCAAGGCCCGCATCACGGCCGCAGCGGGCCCGTGGCGCGGCCCGTGGCGCGGCCTGTGGCGTGGTCCTGCCGGATCAGGCCCGCAGCGCGATCTGCAGCGGCTCGCTCCGGTTGAGCACGCGGGCGTACTCCTTCGGTATCACGTGCCAGAAATGCTGCAGCACCGTGCTCCATTCGTGCAGCAGCAGGGCGGCGAAGCGGCTGCTGGTTTCCCGGGCGTGCGCTTCCACCAGGCCGCGCAGCTCGGCCTCCGCCCCGGGGTCGGTGACGCGGCTCCAGCCGAGCGTGTCGGCGTTGACCCGCAGCTCGAAGTCGCCGCGCCGGTCGTAGACGAATGCGGTGCCCCCGGTGAAGCCGGCGCCGAAATTGTCCCCCACCGGCCCCAGGATCACCGCGGTGCCGCCGGTCATGTATTCGCAGCCGTTCGAGCCGCAGCCCTCGACCACCGCGACGGCGCCGGAGTTGCGCACCGCGAAGCGCTCGCCCGCCTGACCCGCCGCGTACAGCGCGCCGGAGGTCGCGCCGTACAGCACGGTGTTGCCGATGATCGCGTTCTCGTTGCTGACCAGCTGCGACGACGGCGCCTGACGCAGCACGATGGTGGCGCCCGACAGGCCCTTGCCGACATAGTCGTTGGCGTCGCCGATCACCTCCAGCTTCAGCCCGCGCACCGCGAAGGCGCCGAGCGACTGCCCGGCGGAGCCGCGCAGTCGCACCGTCAGGTGCCCCGGGTTGAGCGTCTCCATGCCGAAGCGACGCACGATCTTGCTGGAGATCTTGGTGCCGATGGCGCGGTGCGTGTTCTGCACGTTGTAGTGCAGCTGCATCTTCTCGCCGTGCTCGAACAGCGGACCGCTGTCGGCGATCATCTGCGCGTCCAGCGTCTCCGGCACCTCGTTGCGGCCCTCGCGGGTGCAGTAGCGCGCGTGCGGACCCGGATCGGCCTGCGCCAGCAGCGGATTGAGGTCGAGATCGTCTAGATAGTCCGCACCCCGGCTGACCTGGTGCAGCAGGTCGGTGCGGCCGATGATCTGGTTCACGCTCGAGAAGCCGAGAGAGGCCAGGATGTTGCGCACGTCCTCGGCGATAAAGGAGAACAGGTTGATCACCTTCTCCGGCGTGCCCTCGAACTTGGCGCGCAACGCCTCGTCCTGCGAGCAGATGCCGACCGGGCAGGTGTTGGAGTGGCACTGCCGCACCATGATGCAGCCCATCGCCACCAGGCTCGCGGTGCCGATGCCGAACTCCTCCGCACCCAGCATGGCGGCGATCACCACGTCGCGCCCGGTCTTGAGCCCGCCATCTGTGCGCAGCTTCACCCGGTGGCGCAGCCGGTTCAGCATCAGCACCTGGTGCGCCTCGGCAAGCCCCATCTCCCAGGGAAGGCCGGCATACTTCACCGAGGTCTGCGGGCTGGCGCCGGTGCCACCGGAGTGCCCGGAGATCAGGATCGCGTCGGCCCGCGCCTTGGCCACGCCGGCGGCGATGGTGCCGATGCCGGAGCGCGCCACCAGCTTGACGGTGACGGTCGCCTCGGGATTGATCTGCTTGAGGTCGTAGATGAGCTGGGCGAGGTCCTCGATCGAGTAGATGTCGTGGTGCGGCGGCGGCGAGATCAGGGTCACGCCTTCCGTCGCATGGCGCAGCTTGGCGATCAGGCCGGTGACCTTGAAGCCCGGCAGCTGGCCGCCCTCGCCGGGCTTGGCGCCCTGGGCCATCTTGATCTCGATCTCGCGGCAGTCGTTCAGGTACTGCGCGGTCACCCCGAACCGTCCGGACGCGATCTGCTTGATCGCCGAGGAGGCGTTGTCCCCGTTGGCGCGTGGCCTGGCGCGCGCCGGATCCTCGCCGCCCTCGCCGGAGTCCGAGCGCGCGCCGATCCGGTTCATCGCGATCGACAGAGTCTCGTGCGCCTCCGGGCCGAGCGCGCCCAGCGAGATTCCGGGTGCCAGCAGGCGCTTGCGTATCTCGGTGATGCTCTCGACGTCCTCCACCGGGATCGGCGTGCGCCCCTGCCGGAAATCCAGCAGGTCGCGCAGCGCCACCGGCTTCTGCCGGCGCACCGCATCGGCATAGCGCCGGTAGGCGGTGAAGCTGTCGGTGGCGCAGGCGGTCTGCAGCGTGTGGATCAGCCCGCCGTCGAAGGCGTGCACCTCGCCGCGCACCCGCATCTTGTAGAGGCCGCCGACCGGCAGCGTGACCGCCTCCTCGGACCAGGCGGCCTCGTGCAGGGTCAGCACGTTGCGGGCGAGGCCGGACAGCCCGATGCCGGAGATGCGCGACGGCATGCCGGGGAAGAACTCCGCCACCAGCGCGCGCGACAGCCCGATCGCCTCGAAATTGCAGCCGCCGCGATACGAGGCGATCACCGAGATGCCCATCTTAGACATCGTCTTCAGCAGGCCCTTGTCGATCGCGCGTCGGTAGCGCTCCACCGCTGCGCGCAGCGGGGTGTCGCCGAACAGGCCGCGGCGATGCCGGTCGGCGATGCTCTCCTGCGCCAGGTAGGGGTTGATCGTGGTGGCGCCCACGCCGATCATCACCGCCATCGCGTGCACGTCGAGCGATTCCGCGGTGCGGACGTTCAGGCTGGTGAAGGTGCGCAGCGAGTGCCGCACCAGGTGGGTGTGCACCGCCCCGGTCGACAGGATCATCGGGATGTAGGCGCGGGCGGCGCACTGGTGCTCGTCGGTGAGGAAGACGTGCGTGCAACCGGCGCGCACGCCTTCCTCCGCCTCGCGACGGATGCGCTCGATCGCGGCGCGCAGACCAGCCTCGCCGGCCTCGGCGGGAAAGGTGCAGTCGATCACGCAGCTGTTGGCGCCGAGGAACTCGCGCAGCGCCGCGTGCTCGCCGGTGGTCAGCATCGGTGTCCCGAGCTGCAGCAGCTCGCACTGCCGCTCGTCCTGGTCGAGCACGTTGCCGAGATTGCCGAGCCGCGTCGTCAGGCTCATCACCCGCGCCTCGCGCAGGCTGTCAATCGGCGGGTTGGTGACCTGGCTGAAGGCCTGGCGGAAATAGTGCGCGAGCCCGCGATAGCTCTCCGACAGCACCGCGAGCGGGGTGTCGTCGCCCATGCTGCCTACCGCTTCGGCGCCCTGCAGCCCCATCGGATGCAGGATCATCTCCAGCTCCTCCAGCGTGGTGCCGACGGCGAGCTGTCGCCGGCGCAGCTCCTCGCCGACAAACAGCGTCGGCTCCGCCAGGTCGGCGCGCACGATCTCGTCGATGTGGTGGATGCGCTTCGACCAGCCGCTGAAATCCTCCCGCGTCGAGAGCAGGTCGAGCAGGTCGTCGTCGTCGTAGAAGCGGCAAGTCTCGAGATCGACGGCCACGGTCTGCCCCGGACCAAGCCGGCCGCGCCTTACGATCTCGCCCTCCGGCACCTTCACCATGCCGGTCTCGGAGCCGACGATCAGCATGTCTCCGGCGGTGATGGTGTAGCGCAGCGGGCGCAGGCCGCTGCGGTCGAGCCCCGCGATCACCCACCGTCCGTCGGTGGCGCAGACCGCCGCCGGCCCGTCCCACGGCTCCATCACCGCGTGGCAGTACAGGAACATGTCGCGGTGCGCGTCGGTCATCGCCGGCCCGTCGACGATGCTGGCCGGTATCATCAGCGACTTCGCCATCGGCGCGTCGCGTCCGGTGAAGGTGAACAGCTCGAACACGTTGTCGAGCGAGGCGGTGTCGGAGCCGCCGGCCTGGATCACCGGCTTGATGTCGTCGATGTAGGCGCCGAGCGAGGCGTCGGCGAGACGCGTCTCGTGGCTCTTCATCCAGTTGGTGTTGCCGGAGATGGTGTTGATCTCGCCGTTGTGGGCGAGCTTGCGGAACGGCTGCGCGAGCCGCCAGGTCGGGAAGGTGTTGGTCGAGTAGCGCTGGTGGTAGATCGCGAACCGGCTGACGAAGCGCGCATCGAGCAGGTCGGGATAGAAGTCGGTCAGGTTCTCGGCCAGGAACATGCCCTTGTAGATCACCGAGCGGCAGGACAGCGAGCAGATGTAGAGTTCGCCCACCTGGTCGGCGATCGCCTGCTTCTCGATGCGGCGCCGGATCACGTAGAGGTCGCGCTCGAATGCCGCCTCCGACGAGTCCGGCAGGTTGCGTATCATGATCTGCTCGATCTCGGGCCGCGTGGCATTGGCCTTCTCGCCGATGCAGGCGGTGTCGATCGGCACCTGGCGCCAGCCGTGGATGCCGTATCCGAAGGCCAGGATCTGGCTCTCTACGATGGTGCGGCAGCGCTCCTGCGCCGACAGGTCGGTCTTGGGCAGGAACACCATGCCGATGCCGATCAGCTGGCCGTCGGCGCGGCTGCCGGTGCGCCCGATCGCGTCGGCGAAGAAGTCCTGCGGGATCTCGACGTGGATGCCCGCTCCGTCCCCGGTCTTGCCGTCGGCATCCACGGCGCCACGGTGCCACACTGCCTTCAGCGCCGCGATCCCGGCCTCGACCACGTCGCGACGGCGCTTGCCGTCGAGCGCCGCGATCAGCCCGACGCCGCAGGCGTCGTGTTCCTGGCTCGGCTGGTAGCTCGCCGACAGCGCCGCCGCGTTGCGTTCCCAGCCGGCGACGAATGCCGCGCCGCTCTCCTCGCCGTGGGTCATTCCGCCGCCCTCTGCTGCACCACCTGCTCGTGTTCCTGCAGCCAGCGATGCATGCTGGCCGCTGCGTCGCGCCCGTCGCGTATCGCCCACACCACCAGGCTGGCGCCGCGCACGATGTCGCCGGCGGCGAACACGCCCGGCAGGCTCGACATGAAGCTGCTGCGTCCGACCTTCAGCGTGCCCCAGCGCGAGACCTCGAGCCCATCCTGCCCCCACAGCGTCGGCAGCGGCTCGGGATCGAAGCCGAGCGCCTTGATCACCAGGTCGGCCTGCAGCACGAAGCCGCTATGCTCGACGACGTCCACCGCCTGTCGTCCCGAGGCATCCGGCAGGCCCAGCTTCATGCGCACCGCGCGCACCGCCGAGACGGTGTCGTCGCCGAGAAACGCCTCGGGTGCAGCGAGCCAGACGAACTCGACGCCCTCGTCCTCGGCGTTCTTCACCTCGCGCAACGATCCGGGCATGTTGGCGCGGTCGCGGCGATAAAGGCACTTCACCGACGCGGCACCCTGACGCACCGCGGTGCGTACGCAGTCCATCGCGGTGTCGCCGCCGCCGATCACCACCACCGCCTTGCCGGACGCGTCGAGCAGGCCGCTGTCGAAGCTCGGTACCTCGTCGCCGAGCGAGCGGCGGTTCGAGGCGGTGAGGTAGTCGAGCGCCTTGACGATGCCCGGCAGGCCGACGCCGGGGCCGCCGATGTCGCGCGACTTGTAGACGCCGGTGGCGATCAGCAGCGCGTCGTGCCGCTCGCGCAGCGAGGAGAAGGCGATGGTCTCGTCGCTGTCCGCGTCGCCGATGCCGCGGCCGAGATGGAACGCGACCCCGCCCTCCTCGAGCAGCGCGTGGCGGCGCAGCACGATCTCCTTCTCCAGCTTGAAGCCGGGAATGCCGTAGATCATC
>CAXTNV010000114.1:0-10839 GCA_964245755.1 uncultured Acetobacteraceae bacterium
ATGTAGAGGACGCGTCGACCGCCGCGCTTGCTCCCCCTGTCCCCCTGGCTCCCCGTGTCCTTCTGGCTCCCCGTGTCCCCCTGGCTCATCGCCGCCGCGGCCTGCAGCAGCAGGGTGGACTTGCCGATGCCCGGGTCACCGCCGACCAGCACCACCGACGCCGGCACCAGGCCGCCGCCCAGCACGCGATCGAGCTCGGCGATGCCGGTGCCGACGCGCGGCGGCGGCTCTGCCTCGCCCTCCAGGCCGACGAAGGCGATGCGCCCGGGCCGCATCTTGCCCGCACGGGTCGCGGTGGCGCGCGGTTCGGCCACCTCCTCGACGATGGTGTTCCACTCGCCGCAGGCGTCGCAGCGGCCGCTCCACTTCGGATAGGCGGCGCCGCAGGACTGGCAGACGAAGTGCGAGGATCCCGGCCGCTTCATCGCCCGGCTAGCGCCGCAGCTCCATTCCGATCGGACCCTCGCGCCTGCCATGGGTGAACTGGTCGACCATCGGGTTGCCGCTGTGCAGCAGCGATGCCGCCGGTCCCTGCCAGACCAGCCTGCCGTGGTAGAGCATCGCCGCCGCATCGCCGATGCGGGCGGCGGAGGCCATGTCGTGGGTGATGGCGATCGCGGTGCTGCCCAGCCGCTTGACGCAATCGACGATCAGGCCGTCGATCACCGCCCCCATGATCGGGTCGAGGCCGGTGGTCGGCTCGTCGAAGAACAGGATCTCCGGCCGTGCCGCGATCGCGCGGGCCAGGCCGACGCGCTTCTGCATGCCCCCCGAGAGCTCCGCCGGCGACAGCAGGCCCACACTGGGATCCAGACCGACCTGACGCAGCACCTCGGAAGCCTGATCCCGCGCCGCGCGGCGTCCCATACGCCGGCGCGCCAGCAGGCCGAAGGCGACGTTCTCCCAGACCGGCAGGCTGTCGAACAGCGCGCCGTTCTGGAACAGCATACCGATGCCTCGGTTCACGGCCTCGCGCTGACGCCGGCCGAGCCGCAGCACGTCGACGCCGTCGATCTCGATGCTCCCGGCGTCGGGCTCGATCAGGCCGAGGATGCAGCGCAGCAGCACCGACTTGCCGCTGCCGGAGCCGCCGATCACTACGAAGGAGGTGCCGGGCATCACGTCGAGGTCGATGCCGTCCAGCACCTGCTTGTCGCCGAACGCCTTGGCCAGCCCCCTCACCCGGATCTTCGGCGTGCTGTGCGCCCCGGCCGCGAGCGCGCCGTTGCCGGCGCTCATCGCGAGAAGAACATCTCGGTGAGCACGTAGTCGAAGGCCAGGATCAGGATCGACGCCGCGACCACGGAGGCGGTGGTCGCCGTGCCCACGCCTTCGGCGCCGCCGCGGCTGTGGTAGCCGTTGTAGCAGCCCATCAGCGCGATCAGGAACCCGAACACCGCTGCCTTGACCAGCCCGACATTGACGTCGATCGGCTGCATCACCGCGACCGTGTTGAGGATGTAGTTGGTCGGGCTGAAGCCGAGCTTGGCGATCGAGACGATGAAGCCGCCCATCACGCCGAGGATGTCGGCCACCACCACCAGCAGCGGCAGCGCCAGGGCCCCGGCCAGCAGCCTGGGCGTGACCAGGTACTTCATCGGGTTGGTCGACAGCGTGCCGAGCGCGTCGATCTGGTCGGTGACGCGCATGGTGCCGATCTCCGCCGCCATCGCCGAACCGACCCGTCCGGCCACGATCAGCCCGGCCAGCACCGGGCCGAGCTCGCGCACCACCGACAGCACGACGATGCCGGCAATCGCGCTCTGCGCGTTGTAGCGGGCGAAGCCGGTATACGACTGCAGGGCGATCACCCCGCCCGAGAACAGCGCGGTCAGCGCCACCACCGGCAGCGAGAAGAAGGCGAACTCCACGAACGCGGTGAGAAAGGCACGCCAGTAGAACGGCGGTCGCGCCAGGTGAGAGAGCCCGCTGAGCGCGAACAGCGCCAGTGCGCCAGCCGACCGGATCAGGCCCAGGGCGCTGCCGCCCAGGCCTGCGACGGCGGAAAGGATGCTGCTCAAGCGGTCCAGTACCGGTCGCGTGTCGTGTCGGTCGGGCAGGACTGGCGCATGGCCACGGCTATAGCGCCATCCCGCGCCGGCCGAAAGTGCGCGCCCGGAGGCGGCAGCGGGGGCCGACACCCGGCTGTTCCGCGGTGCGGCGCCGCGATCGCAGGTGGGGCGCCCGAGGGTGCGCTCAGCGGTTGCCGTAGCCGTGGGTGTGCGCCTGCCGCCAGGCGAGCGCGGTGGCGACGATGTCGTCCAGGCCGGCGAAGCGCGGCGTCCAGCCGGTGTCGCGCCGCAGCGCCTCGCTGCTCGCGACCAGGCGCGGCGGGTCGCCCGGCCGGCGCCCGGCGATGCGGTACGGCACCGTGCGGCCGCTGACGCGCTCGACGCTGCGTATCACCTCCAGCACCGAGTGGCCGCTGCCGTTGCCGAGGTTGTAGGTGACGCTGCGCTCGTCGAGCTGCCCCAGCGCCAGCAGGTGCGCCGAGGCGAGGTCGGCGACGTGCACGTAGTCGCGGATGCAGGTTCCGTCCGGCGTGTCGTAGTCGTCGCCGTGCACTACGAGCTCCGGGCGGCGGCCGAGGGCGGCGTCGATCACCAACGGGATCAGGTGGGTCTCCGGCTGGTGGTCCTCGCCGGCGCGCCCCTCCGGATCGGCGCCGGCGGCGTTGAAATAGCGCAGGCAGGCGGAGCGCAGGCCGTGGATGCGGTCGGCCCAGAACAGCGCGCGCTCCAGCATCGCCTTGCTTTCGCCGTAGGGCGAACCGGGAACGACCGCGGCAGTCTCGGTGATCAGGGCGTCCGTCGCGTCCGCCTCAGGCTGGCCGAACAGGGCCGCCGTGGAGGACAGCACGAAGCGCGGCACGCCGTGCCGAACGCAGCCATCGATCAGCCGCATGCCGAGGCCGGCATTCTCGATCAGGTAGTGCAGCGGGCGCGCCATGCTCTCCCCGACCAGGGAAAGCGAGGCGAAATGCAGCACCGCGTCCCAGGGGCGGCCGCCGGGACGCTCGGCGAGCACGCGTTCGAGCAGCGCCGCGTCGGCCAGGCTCCCCTCGACCAGGCGCACCCCGTCGGCTACGGCGGAGGCATGGCCGAGCGACAGGTCGTCCAGCACGGTCACGTCGTCGCCGCGGTCGGCGAGGGCCAGCACGGCGTGGCTGCCGACATAGCCGGCGCCGCCGGTGACCAGGAAACGCCCACGCTCCGTCATCGCCCGCCTCCGCGCATGTCCACTCCGTCGTGCCGTGCCGTGGCATCGCAGTATCGCATTGAACGCGCAGGCCGGATAGCGCGCGGCGGATCGCAGGGCGCGGAAACCATGCGGGCTTCCAACGACGCCGGCGCTAACGTATGGTCAGGGACGTGCCGTTCGGATCCCCGCCCAGATGCCATCGCAGCCGGTCAGAAAGCGCGTTCTCGTCACCGGCGGCGCCGGCTTTCTGGGCTCGCACCTGTGCGACCGCCTGGTCAACCAGGGCCACGACGTTCTGTGCGTGGACAACTACTTCACCGGCCGGCGCGACAACATCGCGCACCTGCTGGGCCGGCCGAACTTCGAGGTGATGCGGCACGACATCACACTGCCGCTGCACGTCGAGGCGGACGAGATCTACAACCTCGCCTGCCCGGCCTCGCCGGTGCATTACCAGTTTGATCCGGTGCAGACCACCAAGACCAGCGTGATGGGGGCGATCAACGTGCTGGGCATCGCGAGGCGCACCGGTGCCCGTGTGCTGCAGGCGTCGACCAGCGAGGTATATGGCGATCCGACGGTGCATCCGCAGACCGAGGAGTACCGCGGCAACGTCAACCCGCTCGGCCCGCGCGCCTGCTACGACGAGGGCAAGCGCTGCGCCGAGACGCTGTTCTTCGACTACCGCCGGCAGCACAACCTGAGCATCAAGGTCGCGCGCATCTTCAACACCTACGGCCCGCGCATGCACCCCAACGACGGCCGCGTGGTCTCGAACTTCATCACCCAGGCGCTGCGCGGCGAGGACATCACGCTCTACGGCGACGGGGGCCAGACCCGCGCCTTCTGCTACGCCAGCGACCTGATCGAAGGCTTCGTCGGGCTGATGGCCAGCGACGACGACATCACCGGCCCGATCAACCTGGGCAACCCGCATGAGATCCCGGTGCGCGAGCTGGCCGAGACGGTGCTCGCCCTCACCGGGTCGCAGAGCCGGATCGTCTACCGGCCGCTGCCGCAGGACGACCCGATGCAGCGCTGCCCCGACATCACCCGCGCCCGCGACCTGCTCGGCTGGGCTCCCGTCATCGGGCTCGAGGACGGGCTGCGGCGCACCATCGCCTATTTCGAGACGCTGCTCGGCACCGGTTCGCAGACCGGCGTGAGGCAACCCGCCTACTGAGATCCCCGGGCCCGACGGTCCGCGCCGGCCACCTTGGCGACCGTGCCGCCCCGGGGCGGTCTCGGGGCCGGCATTGGGGGCGGCACGGGGCAGGCCCATCGATGGAGTGACCCGTGCGTGTAGCGATGATCGGCGGCGGCTACGTGGGCCTGGTTTCCGGCGCCTGCTTTGCCGAGTTCGGCGTCGAGGTTTCCGTGGTGGAGACCCATCCGGGCCGCCTCGACGCCCTCAGGCAGGGTCGGATCCCGATCTACGAGCCCGGTCTGGACCGGCTGGTGGCAGACAACATCGCCGCCAACCGGCTCTCCTTCGGCGACGACATCAGGGCCGCGGTGCAGGGTGCCGAGTGCATCTTCATCGCTGTCGGCACCCCGCCGCGCAACGGCGACGGCCACGCCGACCTGACCTACGTGTTCGCGGCCGCCGAGCAGGCGGCGCAGGCGATGTCGGACTACGCGGTGATCGTCACCAAGTCGACGGTGCCGGTCGGCACCAGCCGCCGGATCAGCGAGATCGTCAGCCTCGCGCGCCCGGACCTTGCCTTCGATGTCGCCTCCAACCCGGAGTTCCTGCGCGAAGGCAGCGCGATCGCAGACTTCATGCGTCCGGACCGGGTGGTCATCGGCACCGACACCGCCACGAGCGACGGCGGCGAGCGGGCGCAGGAGGTGATGCGCAGGCTGTATCGGCCGCTCTACCTGATCGAGGCGCCGATCCTGTTCACCAGCCTGGAGTCGGCCGAGCTGATCAAGTACGCGGCCAACTCGTTCCTGGCGATGAAGATCTCCTTCATCAACGAGATGGCCGATCTGTGTGAGCGAGTGGGCGGCGACGTGCACGACGTGGCGCGCGGCATCGGCCTGGACGGGCGCATCGGTCGCAAGTTCCTGCACGCGGGCGCCGGCTACGGCGGCTCGTGCTTCCCCAAGGACACGCTCGCGCTGATGCGTATCGCACAGGAGGCCGGCGCCTCGTCGCGCCTGGTGGAGGCCACCGTGCAGGTCAACGACGCGCGCAAGGCCAGCATGGGCGCGCGAATCATGTCCGCCTGCGGCGGCTCGGTGCGCGGCAAGACCATCGCCATCCTCGGGCTGACCTTCAAGCCGGAGACCGACGACATGCGCGACGCGCCCTCGATTCCGATCGTGCACCGCCTGGTGGAGAACGGCGCCCTGATACGCGCCTACGACCCGGTCGGCATGGAAGCGGCGCGCACCTGCATGCCGCAGGGCACGCAGGCGGCGCGGATCACCTACTGCACCGACGCGCTGGACGCCGCGCGCGACGCCGATGCGTTGATCCTGATCACGGAATGGAACGAGTTCCGCGCCCTCGCGCCGGGGCGCCTGAAGGAGCGGATGCGCGGGCGGGTGCTGATCGATCTGCGCAACGTCTACGATCCGGCGGCGATGGCGGCCTGCGGCATGGAGTACAGCTCGATCGGCCGTCCGCGGGTGCGCGCGGCCGCGCCGGCGCAGCTCGCCTCCACAGGCTGAACCGGCGGTCGCGACTGCCGGTAGCGAGCGGTCAAGGCTTCATCCAGCGCCCCACAACGCTGTCGATATCGACCGCGATGCCGCCGAGCTGCCTGATGCGACCGCAGTACGCGGTGCCAAGCACTCCTGCCGCGACCAGGAACAGCGCGCCCGGGAACGGCACGGCGAGGCCGGCGAGCGTGCTCTCGAGGAGGGCCGGGTAGTGGCCTCGGCCGCGCAGCGACGGCGCGATGTCCTGCCGATCCAGGGCGGCAGGCACCAGGTAGGTGGCGGTCTCGTCGATCTGGCAGAAGCGCGCGAGGCGTTCGGCGAGATCGGGATAGGGACCGACGACGCCGAGGAAGGGCTGATCGGCCAGCAGCGGACGCAGGAACGGGATCAGGTCGTGCATCTCGCCGAGCACAGCCGAGCCTGCATGAAGCGCGCTCTCGCGCGCGGCGATGCGCAGCATCCCGGCGAGGAAACCGAAATGCTCGTGGGCCGCCGCCAGGTGCGCCGCGTCCGGCATCGCGATCACGTCGGCCTCGGCGATCGCGCTCAGCAAGGCACGGGTCATTGCCGAGGCGGCGGCGGCGCCGTCCGTCTCGATGGGATCGCCGAAGGCGCCGATCCACACCGAGTTCACCACCGCGGACATCTCCGCCTCGCTCAGGATCAGGTGCGCCCGCAGGCTCGCATAGGCCACCAGCCGCGCATGCGCCTCGGACAGCACGATGAGGCTGAACGGCTGGCGCTGCGCGATCGCGGCGCCCAGCCGGTCCACCAGGCGCTGCGCGTCCAGCCAGGCGGCGGAAGCGCTGCGTTGGCCAAGCGTGCGCAGCACCGCATCGCGGTCGAACCGCAGCGCCAGCTTGGCGCAGGCGAGGTGCACGAACGGGCCGAACGGCGGCGGCACCTGGCGCGAGAAACCGAGCAGCATTCGCTCGAGGCCGAGCAGCTCGTGAAAGTTGCCGGTGAGTGCCAGCGACGTGGTGTAGTTCCACAGCGCGCTGTCGCGGTGGCCGAGCACGGGTGCCGCGACGCGCAGGTGCGGCAGCGCCTCGCCCGGACGGCCGGCGGCGCAGAGCCGGCCGGCGATCCGGTTGTGCAGCGACGCGTTGTCCGGCTCGGCGGCGAGCAGCAGACGCTCGGCGATCCCGACCAGGTCGCCGGCTTCGTCGGCTTGTTCTCCGGCAAGCTCGAACAGCAGGCGGCAGGCCGGCAGGATGTCCGGCCACAGCGCGATCGCGCGACGGCAGGCCACCAGCGCATCGGCAGCGTCCCCGCGCGCGGCGAGGAGCCTTGCCTGCAGAAACCAGGCTGCCGCCTCCCCCGGATCGGTCGCCAGCAGCGCCTCGAGCTGCGGCGCAGCCGCGTTGAGATCTCCCTGCTCGACGAGCGCCTCGACCTCGGCGAGCATCGCCGAACGTGGCAGCACCGGCCGCACCTCCCCGTGCCGCAACAGGTCGACAGGCTCGGCCAAGCGCTGCACCCTCCTGCTGCCAGCCATCCGGCTCGGCCTGCGCCGGCACGTCCACGCAACGTGCGGGCATCGGGCACAGCATAGGCCGCATCGTCGATACGCCACAACCTCAGGCTGCGCCGCGGAACGCGTGCGGCGCAATTCGGACGCAAGCCGGATCGGGACAACGTAGGATGCATCCTCGGTCCGTTCCGGAGAAGCCATGCGCATCCAGGCTGCCATGCTCAAGGCCCTGTTCAGTTGCCTGCTCATTAGCTTGATCGCCTGCATCCCGAGCGGAGGTGCGCGATCCGACGGGCTGTCGGCGACGCAGCTGCAGGCGCTGCTCGCCGCGGCACCGGGTGGCACGGCTGCAACGCAGGAGAAGGCACGCGCCACGGCGGCCGAGGCCGCGATCGCCGCCACCGCGGCCGCAGCCGTGCGAAGCGGCGGCGGCGACGCCAGCCAGACGATCATGCTGCCGACCGCACCCGGTGCCAGCAATCGCAGGACGCTTGCCGCACGCGGCGGCGAACGCCCCGCTGTAGCGGATTTCGCAGCCCAGGGGAGCCAGGTCGGGGGCGCCGCGATCATCGGCATCCTGCAGAGCCAGGCGACGACGGACCATGTGATGTGGGTGGCGCCGATCGCCCAGCTGAACCCGGGCGTCCTGGTCACGTCGCCCAGCCTGCCGGCCGGCACCAGCATCACCGGCATCGGCCCGGCGGCCGCGACCAGCCTGTCGGAAGCCACGAGCGCGCTCACGCAGACGGATGCGGAGGAGCAGGCTCTGGCGACCATGTCGGGCCTGTCGAACCAGCTCGCCTTCTCCGCAAGCTTCGCCGTGCCGGTCGGCGCCGCCGTCTCGGGCAACGGCATCGCGGCGGGCACCACCGTGATCGGCAGCGCCTATCCCGCGGCCGGAGGCACCCTGGTCTACCTCAGCGCGAACGTTTCGGGCGACGTGGCCTCGGGCGCGGTCATCGGCTTCAAATACACCTCGTTCCCGGTCTACCTCTCCAACAGCTGGAGCGCCGCGGTGGCCGCCGGCACGCAGGTCGGCATCGCGGCGCAGGACGATGCGCCGGCGTTCCAGAACGCGGCCTTCTTCCTGGCGCCGCAGAACGGCGGCGCGGGGGGCCGCATCTTCATCCCGTCCGGGACCTACTTCCTGTCCCGCGTCATCACCACCTACGACGGCGTCTCCTTCGAGCTCGGACCGGCCGTCGGCTTCGTGCCCGCCTCGCAGACCATCGACACGGCAAACGGCGGCTTCAGCGCCAATTCTGATCTGAGCCTGTTCGGCGGCTACCGCGATCCGGTGGCGACGACGGTGAACATCTCTCAGGCAGTCTATCAGGGCTTCATGCCCAGCCGTCAGGGCCAGGCGCTGCTGGTGAACCAGGTCAACGTCAACTGCACCAACGATGGCTCGATCTCCGGCTGCGGCATCGTGGCGGCCGAGGTCAAGCAGGGGATGGCAGCCTTCCTGAAGCGCGGCACGCTGTGGGGCTACCACGAGACCGATACCGTCGTGCCCGGCCAGAACCTGACCTGGGCCGGTGCCGAGATCGAGCTGCTGAACGACAGCGGGATCGACAATGTCTGGAACAGCGTCGAGGGCAACAAGACCGGCCTGCATATCGACAATCTGGGCAACACGCCGAACACGGTCGTGCTGCTGCCCGGCGGCAACATTCCCCAGGGTGGCGGCTGGCACCGGGTGATGGATTGCCCGGTGGTCTCGGTGCGGGACTACTGCTTCGACATCCAGAACGGCCCGCTGCAGCCGGGCACGCTGCAGCCGGTCATCGTGGCAGCGCTGGACATGACCGGGAAATATACCGGTACCGGGCTCGCCATCACCGGAGACGGCTCGGTGCAGGGCACGCTGCATGGCGGCGTGCTGCGCAGCGATGGCTCCGTCATCTCCGCCCCGGCGGCAGCGAGCTACACCCTCAGCGTCGGTGATTGCGGAACCACCCTTGAGCCGGCGGCGGCGACGGCGGTGACGATCGCCGTTCCCAGTGGGCTTCCGCTCGGCTGCGCGGTCGATG
Organism: uncultured Acetobacteraceae bacterium; assembly: GCA_964245755.1. Taxonomy (GTDB): domain Bacteria; phylum Pseudomonadota; class Alphaproteobacteria; order Acetobacterales; family Acetobacteraceae; genus Lichenicoccus. Next base: position 9,379 of record CAXTNV010000114.1, read on the forward strand.
TCGACGAGGTGAATGCGCAGACGATCTCGTTCTCGGCCGGTGCGGGGATGACAATGCGCTCGCTAAACGGCGCCAGCCGGATCGCGGGAAACTATGGCAGCGCCCGCATCCTGCTGGATGGCGCCAACGCGTTCTTGCTGTCCGGCCAGATCCAGTAAGGATCGATGATCGGTCCGGCGTCGGCAGTCCGTGCGCGGTTCGGGACGCTAGCCGAAGTACGTGCTGACGCACTCTGTGAAGTCGTCTTCGCCCACGCTCATCGCGTACCGGCTTGGGGCGGCCGGGTAGGAGGTGCCGAAGACATATCCGGTGGTCTGGCCGAGCCGCTCGGCGATCCCGGACTGCAGCGCGTCGAAAGTCGAGGGCAAGGGTCCGTGCAACCCGCCGACCACCACGCCGGGTCGGCTGAAAATCGTCGCGTGCAAAGCCGATCCGTACTGCCCGATGACGCGGCGTGCACCGCGGAAGATGCCGATCTGTTCCAGCAGCGGCAGCTTCTCGGGATGGACGATGCAGAACCCTGCTTCGAGGGCAAGGGCTTCGAGCGCCTCCTGGTTGACCAGCGGCCGCGTGGCGACGCCGCTCGATGGGCGCGACAGGAAGACCCGTGCGCAACCACGCATGATGGGAACCCGGTTGAAGCTTTCAACCCTCTGGTTGAGGTAGGCGATCGAGTCCGCGAAGGCCGCGGATAGTCGTCCGCCCCAACGCAGCACCGTCGGGATCAGCAGCTCTTCGGCGAGCAGCGCCTCGCGATCCGGGTTGTAGCTGACGATGCGCGCCGGATCGATGCCGAGCAGGTCGAGATACTGCGCGCCGAACGTTCCCATGTTGCTCGGCAAGAGGATGTTGATGTCGTCGATGCTGAAACCCGCGCGATCGAGCAGGTACAGCTTGGGCAGGAAGTCGATTAGCCAGTGTCCGTAGATCTGATGGCCGTTGGTCGCCAGCAGGATCGAGCATCCCTTGATCCTGCGCAACGGCCGGCTGCCGTCGCGGCGCGCCGCTTCATGCGCGGTCAGCCTCTCGCGTGCCTCCGGCGAAGCGGGATCGAGCGCAAGTTCGCGGCAGCTCAGATGCACCCCGCGGTGGCTCAGGAGCGCCCCGGTCATGAACCAGGGCCCGTTGATCTCGACCTCATGCCCAAGATAGACGCGGACCGCCGGCGTGTATCGATCGCCGCGGAAGTGGGTCATCTGCTCGTGGGTGCAGGGACCGAAGACGAAATGCGGGCTGGGCCTGCGGCTGCTGTCGTCATCGAGCAGGCGCGAGACCTCGAAGCCTGCGATACTGGCAACGGCATCTTCCAGCGCTACGATCATGGCGGCGGCATCACCGGGCATCACGCTCGCCGCCTTTCGCGCATCAGCCGCCGATACATCCCGAGATGTGCTCCAGCAGGATGCGCTCCAGCGCGGCGTCGCCGTGTTCACAGTACCAGCCGTAGTACACCCGCCAATG
>CAXTNV010000115.1:0-10784 GCA_964245755.1 uncultured Acetobacteraceae bacterium
GAGCCCAGGCGCGGCAGCAGCCGGACGTAGGCGTCGTGCACCGCCTGCCAGTCGTCGCCGTTCATCGCCCGGCTGAAGAACACGTCGCGGTCGAGCCGCCACGCTTTCTCGAACATCTCGGACCATTCCAGACGCGGCTCGACGGGTGCGCGCAGCATCGACAGGTTCAGCGTCGCGTCGGCTCCGGTGGCGGTGGCGGCGCCGTGCCAGCCCCCCGCGCGCCGAAAAGCGACCCCTCCGCCCCCCCCCGCCAGGCTGTGGGTGTGGAGCCCACGCACGATCACGTGGTCGGTGCGGTCGGACAGGTCGAAGCGGTGCAGCGCCGCCTGCTGTCCGGGCAGCTCGCCATCGATGAGCTGCGGCGGCCTGGTCTCGAAGAACAGCCGGTCGCCCCTGACCTCCAGGCTCGCGATGACCGCGGGCGTGACCGGGATCGCCACCGCGCGCGACATCAACCCGTCGAGATCGACATGAGGCGGCGCGTCCGGTGCGCGCCGGAGAGATGCGCGGCGGGTCAGCGGCGACGGGTCTCGCCGATCCAGGGTGGCGGCGAAGATCCCGTCCGAGTTCAGGGTGGCGATGATGGTCTCCTCGTCACGGTCTGAGACCAGGGGCAGCTCGTTGCGCTGCGAGACGAACAGCAGCAGCCTTACGTCAGCGGAGAACACCGGGTCGCGGTCGCTGTTCATGGGCGTGCTGACGATCACGTCGCGTCCGGAGCCCAGCTCGCGGAGATGGATGGCGCGCTGCCGGTTGGGTCGCATCGTGCTGTAGGCGAGCCAGCGTCCGTCGGGCGAGAACGAGGCGTCGCGGATCTCGCCGTAGGCATCGCGCGCGACCAGCTGCTGCTCGCCGCCATCCGCCGGAACCAGCCACAACGCGTGATTGGCGTCGGCCACGGCCAGGCGGTTCCCGTCGGGCGACCAGAGCGGGCTGTAGCGATAGCCGGACGCGAAGTGCGTCAGCACCCGCTCAGGACCGCCCGACGACGGCCGCACCGCGAGCTGCTGCTCGCCGCCGGCGTCGGTCTGGTAGGCGATCATGCGCCCGTCCGGCGACCAGGACGGATGGTCCTCGTCCACGCCGGGCGTGCCAGTGCGGTTGCGGGCACTGCCGTGCACCGGCACGCCGAACAGGTCGCCGTGCGCGGAGAGCAGCAGCTCGCCCCCATCTGGCGACAGAGCGTAGTCGACGCCGCCGGTCGCATCGGCTGCGCGCGCCGCGTCGCCGACCGCCTGCATCCGCATCGCCGTCCGCAGCCCGTCATCTGGGACCTGCACCTTGATCTCGCGCAGCACCGCGGAGGGCAGATCGATCGCGTACAGCCTGCCGCCCTGCTGGAAGGTGATCGTCCGCGCGCCGAGTGAAGGGGCGTCGACGTCGAAATCCGCGAAGTGCGTGACCTGGCTCGATGTGCGGCTGTCCAGGTCATACGCCCAGATGTTGGCGCGGAACCCCGGCCCGCGGTCGGACAGGAAGTAGATCCGCCGGCCGTACCACATCGGCGCGGTGTCGGTGCCCTTCCAGTCGGTGATGCGGATCAGGTGCCGGGTGTCGAAATCGTAGGTGTAGATGGCCTGCGCCCGACCGCCGAGGTAGCGCTTGGGTAGCTCGTTGCGAAAGATCCTGTTGAACGCGATGACGTGCCCGTCGCCGTCGAAGGACAGCAGGCCGGCATGATCGAGCGGCAGCGGCTGCGGCAACCCTCCCTGCAGCGGCACCGAGAAGGCACGGCTCAGTCTGCTGGCATAGGACAGGCGGGTCGAGAGGAACACGATCCTGCGCGAGTCCGGCGTCCAGGCGACGACTTGGTTGGCGTTGCCGCCGCTCGCGGCATCGAAGGTCAGGCGCCTCGTCGCGCCGCCGGCGGCGGGGATGAGGTAGACGTCGCTGGCTCCGGCGCGCCGGTCCGTGAAGGCGATCCAGCGTCCGTCCGGCGAGAAGCGCGGATACAGGACTGCGCCAGGTCCATGGATCAGGCGGGTCGCGGTGCCGCCTTCCAGCGGGACGGTCCAGAGCTCGCCGCGTGCCACGAAGGCGACCGACGTCGCCGAGGCGTTCGGGGTGCGCAGCAGCGGCGTCGGTTCAGCCTGCGCCGCGTGCGCCATCCCGATGACGGCGAGAAGCCCCGTCGCGAGGCAGCAGGTCGGAAGCGCGCGGCTGCGCGCGCGGATCAGCTTCATTCGGCGGGCTCCGTATCGATCCGGCGCAGGGTCCGGCGCATCGGGGCACCGGTCAAGGCGCCCCGCAAGCTCCTTGCCGCCGCATTTGGTTCCTGAACGCAATCGCGAAATTGTGATCGCACGCGATTTCGCCTCGTTGTTGCATCGATTTCGGATCTTAAGTAGACATTGTCTCGCTCGTCTCAAAAATTGAACATCGACCAGTCTTCGGCCATTGCCGCCGGCATGCTCTTCACGCACGATGCCCTAGGGTCAGCATGATGCAACAAGATGAGAGTATAGGACTGGCGCAGCGACTTGAGCCGCTGCGTACTGTGCTTGATCAGCATCCGTTATATGGTCGGATCGTTTCGACTTATACATTACGCATCTTCATGGAGCATCACGTCTTCGCCGTGTGGGACTTCATGTCCCTGCTCAAGGGGCTGCAGCGTTCCTTCACCAGCGTCGAGCTGCCGTGGCGGCCGGTCGGCGACCCGATCACGCGCCGCCTGGTCAACGAGCTGGTTCTGGAAGAGGAAAGCGACGAGGTCGATGGCATCACCATCGGTCATTTCGAGCTGTACCTGCGCGCGATGGAGCAGGTCGGTGCGGACACCGGACCGATCCGGCACCTCGTGCGCCTGGTCGAGCAGAACGTGGCGATCGACCAGGCACTCGTGCTGTGCGGCGCGCCGGCGGCGGCGCGAGACTTCGTGGGCACCACCTTCGCGCTTCTCGACAGCGGCAAGCCGCACGTCGTCGCCGCGTCGTTCACCTATGGCCGCGAGGACTCGATCGCCCTGATCTTCGAGAACCTGGCGCGCATGGTGCGGCGGGACGGCGAGCACGCCAGCCTGTTCCTGCGATACCTCGAGAGACATGTCGAGCTGGACGGCGACGACCACGGTCCGAAGGCGATCGCCATGATGCGTCAGCTCTGCGGCCACGACGGCACGCTCTGGGAGGAAGCCACGCAGGCCGCCCTGCGATCGCTCGAGGCGCGGCTGACGTTCTGGAGCGGCATCGCCGAGCTGCTTCCCGCCGGGGTGTCGGAGGCGCCGGCCGGTCTGCCTCTGGTCGCCGCCTAGCCTCGATCGCCCGATGCACCAGGTCACGGCGCCACGGCCCCGACGCCACCCAGGCGTCCGGACCATCGGCACCCGGCCTGGAACGCTGGAGCCCGTGCCGGATGAAGCCTGAGACGATCTCGATCCACTGCGGATATGACGGCGATCCGGCGACGCATGCCTGCGCGGTGCCGATCTACCAGACCGTCGCGTTCGAGTTCGACAGCGCCGATCACGGCGCCGCGCTGTTCAACCTCGAGGAGCCGGGCAACATCTACACACGCATCGGCAATCCGACCACTGCGGTGCTGGAGCGGCGGGTCGCGGCGCTCGAAGGCGGGGTGGAGGCGCTCAGCGTCGCCGCCGGCGCGGCCGCCGTCCACTACGCGCTGATGAACCTCGTCGAGGCCGGCAGCAACTTCGTGTCGCTGCCGTATCTCTACGGCGCCACCTTGACCTTGTTTGCCCACCTGTTCCGGGCGCAGGGAGTCGAGGCGCGCTTCGCCGCGAGCGGCGACGTGGCCGATGTGGAACGGCTGATCGATCGCAACACCCGCGCCGTCTACTGTGAAAGTGTGAGCAACCCGGCCGGGCACGTCGCCGATCTGGCGGCGCTCGCCGAGGTCGCGCATCGCCACGGCGTGCCGCTGATCGTGGACAACACGGTGGCGACCCCGATGCTGCTGCGTCCGATCGAGCACGGTGCGGACGTGGTGCTGCACTCGCTGACCAAGTTCATCGGCGGCCACGGCAACTCGCTCGGCGGCATCATCGTCGATGCGGGACGGTTCCCCTGGGCGCGGCACGCGGACCGCTTCGCGATGTTCTCGCGTCCGGAAGCATCCTACCACGACGTCGTCTACACCGAGCAGTTCGGCGCCTCCGCGTTTGTCGCACGGTGCCGCACGGTGTGCCTGCGCAACACCGGCGCCACGCTGTCGCCGCTCAACGCGTTCCTGATCCTCCAGGGTATCGAGACGCTGGCGCTGCGCATCGAGCGACACGTCGCCAACGCCCGGCGGGTCGCCGACTTCCTCCGTGCCGACCCCCGGGTCGAGTGGGTGAACTACGGCGGCCACGCCGACAATGCCCAGCACGCCCTGGTGCGCCGCTACCTCGACGGCCGGTTTCCATCCCTGCTCACCTTCGGCGTGCGTGGCGGCTTCGAGGCCGGTCGTGCCTTCCTGGACGGGCTTCGCCTGTTCAAGCGTCTGGTCAATCTCGGGGACGCCAAGTCGCTGGCCACCCATCCGGCCTCTACCACGCACCGGCAGCTCACCGAGGCGCAGTGTCGCGAGGCCGGCATCACGCGCGAGACCGTCCGCCTGAGCGTCGGCATCGAGCACATCGACGACATCCTGGCCGATCTCGACGCCGCGCTCTGCGCCGCCGCATCGCATCTGTCCCGTCCGCTGAGGTCGCTGCGCGCCGGTGGACAGGTCGCATGACCGCCTGTCTGATCACCGCGCTGCACGGACCCCCGCCGCCGGCTGCGGCGGCGCGGGTGGTGATCGGGCTGGTCAACAACATGCCTCTCGCCGCGCGCGGTCGCACGGCGTGCCAGTTCAGCCGGCTGATCAGCCTCGCGATCCCCACCATGGCGGTGGAATGGCGCCACGACCTCCTCGTCCGCGACAGTGCCCCCGACGCCTCGTGCGGCCGGTCCGCAGCCGTCCAGCGCCTCGCGATCTGCCCCCCCGAGCTGCTGCCCGACCTGCTGATCGTGACCGGGACGGAGCCGAGCCGGGCTGCTCTTCCCGAGGAGCCGTTCTGGGACGAGCTGATCACGCTGCTCGATCTCGCGGAGCAGGCCAGCATCCCGGTGCTGCTGTCCTGCCTCGCGGCGCACGCCGCCCTGCTGCACTGGGACGGCATCGTGCGCCGTCGCCTGCCGGCCAAGCTGTCCGGCGTGTTCGCCCACCGCACAGCGGCACGGCACCCGCTGCTGGCCGGCGCGCCCACGGTGCTGCACGTGCCGCACTCTCGCACCAACGATGTGGATCCCGCGGCGCTGGAGGCGGCCGGCTACGTCATCCTGAGCCGCGGCGAGGCGACGGGTGCGGACATGTTCGTCCATCCGCGCGGCGGCGGCGTGCTCTGCCTGCAGGGCCATCCCGAGTACGATCCGGACACCCTGCTGCGCGAGCACCGCCGCGACGTGCACCGCTACCTGCGCGGCGAGCTGCCGCGGCTTCCCGACCTGCCGCGCAACGTGGTCGACGCCCGCACCGGATCGGAACTCGCCATCCTCGCCAGCCGCGTCGGCTCTGGGCGGGACCCATCCTCGATCGCCGACTACCTGGACCGCCTGCCGCACCGTGCCGGGCGACGTCGCTGGGACGACGCGGCCACGGTGGTCGGCAACTGGCTGCGTCGGTCGATCACCGCGATCCGCATCGCCAGGACGATCGAGGCGGCGGCCGCGGATGCGCGGGTGGCGGCAAGCCCGTGACGCATGCCGCGCACGATCTCGCCGGGCTGCACATCGTCGGTCGGGACGCGACGATGCCGGGCGCGGCGCCGACGGTCGAGGAGGATCGTTCCGGCATCCAGGCCCTGCTCACCGACATCTTCGAGGAACTGCTGGATCGGGCTCCGGTGTATCCTGATGAGAACTTCTTCGATCTGGGCGGATCATCCGTGCTCGCCATCTCGCTCATCCTCGAGATCGAGCGGATGACCGGACACCAGCTGCCGGTTGCCGCGATCTACGACGCGCCGAGCGTGCGATGCATGACCGCGCTTCTCGCCGATCAGGCCGTGCCCGCGTTCTCGCCGCTGATCTCGTTGCGCGAGGGCACCACGCCGGCCTGCCTGTTCCTGGTGCACGGCCTGGGCGGCTCGGCGATCGAGCTGCGTCAGCTCGCCAGGCAGATCAACGTCGAGTTCAACGTCTACGGCATCCAGGCGTTCGGCCTGTGCAACGCGGCTCCGCACGATAGCGTGGAGGCGATGGCGGCAGCCTACGTCGAGGAGATCCTGCGGGTGCAGTCGAGCGGCCCGTACATCCTCGCCGGCTACTCGTTCGGTGGTCTGGTCGCCTTCGAGATGACCAGGCTGCTGGAACGGCGCGGCTCCGCGGTGCAGTTCCTCGGGCTCATCGACTCCTATCCCGATGGCGGGATGACGATCGGGCGGCTGGCTTCCCGCCTCGCCATGATCGTGCGAGCGCCGGCGCACGAGCGCGCGGCGGTGTCCGGTAGGATCGGGCGCAACCTGGTTTTCCGGCTGCGGAAGCGGCTCGGACTCTCGCTGGCGCCCCCGCCCGACGATCCGCGAGTTCCGCAGGCGGTCGTCGACGTAAACCTGATGAACAAGGTCGCCCTGCACGGCTACCGGCCGGCCAGGCTTCCGCGCGAGGTCGTCTTCTTTCAGCCGACCTCGCCGATCGAGATCCTCCCTTCGGATCCACGTCCGATCTGGCGGCGGCTGGTCGGCAGACTGACGATCGAGAAGATCCCCGGCGATCACTACTCGCTGATGCAGGCGCATGTCGGCTCGCTGGCCGCCGCCTTGAACAAGAGCCTCGACGAGGCTTCGGCGCACGCATGATGCCGGACGCGATGCCGATCCCGCACACGATCTCCGGGCAGCGCGCCTGGCTGCTTCGCGGGCCGGAGCGGCAGCTTTCGGTCGAGGATGTTTGGCACGCGATCGCAGCCTCGTTGCGCGCGGGCGCCTCGTCCTGTCGTCTGCGTTGCGACGGTCGGTCGATCAGCGGCGGCGAGCTGCTGCTCGGTGTCGAGCCGTTCGACCTGCCTCCCGGCCGCAGGATCGGCGTGCACGTGGCACGGTCGGCGGCCATGGTCCAGGCCGTGCTCGCGATCTGGAGCCGCGGTTCCACCTACGTGCCGCTGGCGACCGATCTGCCCGCGGCACGACTGGCCGCGATGGTCGACGCCTGCGAGCCGGCCGCGATCATCACCGATCAGGACCCGGCCACGTTCCGGCATTATCGGGCGGTCGGGTCGCGGCGGGTGTTCGACCGCGAGCTGTTCACCCTGAGGCGCGCCACGTCCGCCGACGGGCACGACGCCCTGGAGGCCGCCGGCGCGCCGCGGCAGGGCCGACCGGCTGCCTACCTGGCGCATACCTCGGGCACCACCGGGGTGCCGAAGGGCGCCCTCATCTCGCATCGCTCGTTGATCAATCGCATCGAAGCCATGCGCGAGATGGTCGCGCCGTCGGAAGCGGATGCGATCCTGTTCAAGACTTCGCTCGCCTTCGACGTGCACGTCTGGGAGTTCGTGCTGCCCCTGGTCGCGGGCTGTCTGCTCGTCGTCTATCCGCAGCACCGCTTCTTCGATCTGCGCGCGGTGGCCGAGCTGCTCGTCGGGCAGGGCGTCACCATCGCCGGCTTCGTGCCCAGCCTGCTGAAGAGCCTGCTGGACCGGCCGGAGTTCATCGCCTGCAACCGGCTGCGGGTGATGTTCTGCGGCGGCGAGCGCTGGGATCCGGCGCTGGCGCGCAGGTTCCGCGAGCGTCTTCCTTCGTGCGTGCTGCGCAACTCCTACGGTCCGGCGGAGACGACGCTCGCGGTCGCGAACTGGCTGGTGCCCGATCATGCGGCGCCGGGCAGGATCGAGCTCGGCGATCCGCTGGCCAACACGGTGTTCATGATCGAGGAGGTCGGCTTCGAGAACGACCTGGTGCTGGGCGTGCTGTGCATCGGCGGTGCGCAGGTCGCGGACGGCTACCTGTCGAGGCCGAGCCCGGACCCGTTCTTCACCAGCGTCGTCGACGAGGTCGCGATCCGTTTCTACCGCAGCGGCGATCTCGTCGAGCTGGACACGCGGACCGGCAGCTTGAGGTTCCGCGGACGGGTGGACCAGCAGGTGAAGGTGAATGGTGTGCGCATCGAGCTGGAGGAGGTCGAGGCGGCGATCCTGAGGCTGCACGACATCGAGGCGTGCGTCGTCGTGGTGATGACCAGGAACGACGAACGCTTCCTGCTCGCGACCTTCAAGACCGTGGGCAACCTCGCGCTGGATGCTTCGCAGCTGCGCAGGCACTGCCAGGACCTGCTTCCGGCCACGCATCTTCCCGCCATGTTCCGCCAGCTCGACGCCTACAGGCTCACGATCAGCGGCAAGCTCGACCGTGCCTGGGTCGAGAGCGCGGTGACCTCGCATCTCGCCGCGGCGGCCAGGCCGCAGCCCGGCGCCATGGCGGCGGCAGGCGCGCCTGCCTGAACTCAGCCTCGGGCGGTGTCGCTGCCGGTCGCCGCGGCGGCCGGTCGCACCGGTCGCGCCACCTCGTTGCGGCGGAACGGCGGCAGCGTCCACGGCGGGTCGTAGAACCAGGTGACCAGCGGCCCGTCGGCTCGCCAACTCGCGTTCGTCAGCGCCGCGTCGAGCCTGGCCGCCTGCGTGGCCACCGCGGCGGGCGTCGCCACGCCGGAAAATCGCAGCACCGCCACCGTGCGCGACGGCAGCGACACCAGCACGATCCGCGGGTCGAGCGGCCGCGGCGCGGTCTGCTGCGTCATGCCCTCTGGCAGGAAGAAGCGGATGATCCAGGCGCGGCCGGCACCGGGTGCGGCGGTCTGCGCCACCGGCGCCGTCATGGCGATCTTCTCGGAGGCGGCCTGCGCCCGGACCCCGCCGCCGGCGATCGAGGCGTGGCGCACGTTGCGGCCGAAGATATAGGCGGCAAGCCGCCGGAAGCCCGCGGCGCGCACCGCCTCCTCGCCGCCCTGCACCATGGTTTCGGCGACCAGCACCGGAGCGTAGCGCCGGATCTGCACCGCCCCGACCTGGTCGATCACGCTGGCCGCGGGCTCGGGCGTGCCGTCGCGTATGCCGACGACGGAGCACGCACCGAGTGCCAGCTGCGACAACAGCGCCGTCACCGCCATCGGCTTCATCCCCATCCTGCGTCCCGATCCCCCGGCCCGGCCGCGTGCGCGCGCCGCCTCGACCGGCATACCCCTGCGGTCAGCTCAGCACGATGCCGCCGCACACGTTGAGCGACTGGCCGGTGACGAATGCGGAGGCATCGGAGGCGAGGAAGCAGGCCGGCCCCACGACGTCCTCCGGCTGGCCCAGGCGGCGCAGCGCGGTGTTGCCGACCCACCTGTCGACCAGGGCCGGGTCGGTCAGGTTGGTGCGGCCCATGTCGGTGACGATGATGCCCGGGCAGACGCAGTTCGCGGTGATGCCGAACTGTCCCACCTCCTGCGCCAGCACCCGGGTGAAGCCCATGATCGCGGCCTTGCTGGCCGAGTAGTGCGCCTGTTCCGGCGCGCCGTGCTTGCCGCCGATCGAGGCTATGTTGACGATGCGCCCGTAGCCGGCGGCGCGCATGTGCGGCAGCAGCGCCTGCACCACCAGGAACGTCCCCTTCGCGTTGACGTCCATCACCTGGTCCCAGTGCTGTTCCGGCAGCGCCTCGACGGTGGCCGTGATCAGGATGCCGGCATTGTTGACCACGGCATCGATCCGCCCGGCGCGCGCGATCGCGTCGTCGACCATCGCGCGCACTTCGGCAGCGTTGCTGACGTCGGCATACAGCGCGATGCCGCGCCGGCCGATCGTCTCGATCTCGGCGGCCACCGCTTCCAGCTCGGTGCGCTGGCGCGCGATGTCGTTCACCACCACGTCGAAGCCGTCGCGTGCCAGGCCGAGCGCGATCGCGCGGCCGATGCCGCGGCTGGCACCGGTGACCAGGGCCGTGCGGCCGTCCGTCTTGTCTGCCATCTCATCCTCCCTCAGAAGAAGCGGATCTCGCCGCGCAGCACCGCGAGGCTGACGGCGGCGATCATCACCACCCCGCGCACCTCATTTTGCAAATAGAACGGCGCGCCGAGCAGGTTGAGCCCGTTATCGAGCATGCCGATGATGATGACGCCGACCAGCGTGCCCTGCACCGTGGCGCGGCCCGGCTTGAAGGCGGTCATGCCCAGGAATACCGCGGTCAGGCTGTCCATCAGGTATGGCTCGCCGGCACCCGGCTGGCCGGTACCGAGCCGCGCGGTCAGCATGATCCCGCCCATCGCCGCGCCGAGCGAGGACAGCGTCAGCGCCAGGATGCGGCAGCGATTGACGTTGATGCCGGACAGCCGCGCCGCCTGCAGGTTCGAGCCGGTCGCGACCACGGCGCGACCGAGACGCGTGCGGTTGACCAGCACGTAGAACGCGGCGACCACCACGAGGGCGATCAGGATCGGCACCGGCACCAGCCCCGCCACCCGCCCGGTGGCGATCACGTAGAAGGCCGGCGGGAAGCTCGAGTAGATCGAGTCGCCGCCGTCGTAGGCGTAGTTCAGCCCGAGCGCGATCGGCCCCATCGCCAGGGTGGCGATCAGCGAGGGGATGCGCAGGCGGGTCACCAGCAGCCCGTTGACGACGCCGATCACGATGCCGGCCAGCACCGCGAGCCCGATGGCGAGCGCGATCGGCAGGCCCGACCAGACCATCAGCCCCGCCACCAGCACGCCGGACAAGCCCGCGACCTGTCCGACCGAGAGGTCGAACTCGCCGCTCGCCACCGCCACCGTCAGCCCGGACGAGATCACCATCAGCACCGAGATCTGCACCAGGATGTTGCTGAT
>CAXTNV010000116.1:0-5958 GCA_964245755.1 uncultured Acetobacteraceae bacterium
GTGGAGCGACCTCGGCGCGCTGATGCGCGACGGCGTGCGCGTCGGCCGCATCGTCACCACCGAACCCGGCCACCGCGACCGCCGCTCCCGCGCGGTGTCGCGCGGGGATGCGACCTACGTCGCGCATCGCGCCGGGGCGCCCTGCCGGGTGTGCGGCGAGCCGGTGCTGGCCGAGCCGATGGGCGGGCGGACGCTGTACTGGTGCGCCCGCTGCCAGACTCGATGAAACAGACTGGACGAAGCAGACTGGCTGAGCCGCCTTGGCTCAGCCCACCGGCTCCCTCACCTCGCGTCGCGCCGCCACCGGCTGCTGCGCGCGCGATCCCGCCAGCAGCATGTAGACGGCGGGCAGCACGAACAGCGTGAACAGGGTGCCGATCGACAGGCCCGAGGCGATCACCAGCCCCATCACGTAGCGCGAGGCGGCGCCGGCCCCGGTCGCGAACACCAGCGGCAGCACCCCCAGGACCATGGCCGCGGTGGTCATCAGGATCGGCCGCAGGCGCAGCGCGCAGGCGCGCTCGATCGCCTCGCGCTTGGACAGGCCGAGCCGCTGCTGCTCGTTGGCCACCTCGACGATCAGGATGCCGTGCTTGCTGATCAGCCCCATCAGCGTGACCAGGCCCACCTCGGTGAACAGGTTGATGCTGGCGCCGCCGACGCCGAGCCAGACGAACAGCAGCGCGCCGGCGATCGACATCGGCACCGAGACCAGGATGATCAGCGGGTCGCGCAGGCTCTCGAACAGGGCGGCGAGCGCCAGGTAGGTGACGATGACCGCGAGCGCGAAGGTGGCGGCGAAACCCCCGGTCTCGTGCACGTACTGGCGCAGCGGCCCGACCGTGTCGGTGCCGTAGCCCGCCGGCAGTGTGTCGCGGGCCAGCGACTGCAGGTAGGCGTAGGCCTGGGCCTGGGTGATGCCGGGTGCCGGCACCGCGCTGATCGTGGTGGCGTTGAGCTGCTGGAAGTGCACCACCCCTTCCGGCACCACCGACTGGCGGATCCGGGCCACCGAGGAGAGCGGCACGGAGGTGCCGTTCACTGTGGCGACCGGGTAGTCCAGCACCTGCGCGGCGTTCAGCCGGTAGCGCCGCGCGACCAGCGGCTCGACCTTGTACGAGCGCTCGTCGTTGGAGAAGAAGCCGACATAGTTGCCGCCGAGCATCGCGTTCAGCGCCGACCCGACGTCGCTCATGCTGACGCCCAGCGTCGAGAGCTTGTCGCGGTCGACCACGATGGTCGATTGCGGCTGGTCGATCTTCAGGTCCTTGTCGGCGTAGGCGAACAGGCCGCTGGCGCGCACCCGGTCGAGGAAGTCGTCCGAGACCCGGTTCAGGTCGTCGAAACTGCCCGAGCCCTCCAGCACGAAGCCGATCGGCAGCCCGTGCGCGCCTGGCAGGTAGGGCGGCATGAACACCGCCATCTCCACGCCGGCGACGTGGCCGAGCGCCGCCTGCACCTGGGCCGCCACGTCGAACACGCTGCGCCGGCGCTTGTCCCAAGGCGTGAGCACCAGCCCGCCCTCGAACGAGGGCGGCGAGACCACGTGCCAGTAGCCCTGCCGTTCCGGGGGTGCGGTGTAGATGCCGGTGATCTGCCGATCGTACAGCGACAGCTGGTCCAGCGTCGCATCCGGCGCACCCTGTCCGTTGATGATCAGGAAGCCCTGATCCTCCGGTGGCGACAGCTCGCCCTTGGAACCGGTGTAGAGGAACCAGATGCTGACCAGCACCGCGAGTCCGAACGCCAGCACCAGCGGACGGGCGCGAAGCGACGCCCGCAGCAGTGTCGCGTAGCCGGCCTGCACCCGGGCCAGCACGGCCTCGATCGCGTCCTCCAGCCGCTCCGAGCGGCGGCGGCGCGCGCCGCTGCCGCGCGTCCGCAGCAGCCTCGAGCACATCATCGGCGACAGCGTCAGCGCCAGCAGCGCCGACACCGTGACCGAGCCGGCCAGGGTGAACGCGAACTCGGTGAACAGCGCTCCGGTCAGCCCGCCCTGCAGCCCGACCGGGATGTAGGCCGAGATCAGCACCACCGTCATCGCCAGGATCGGCAGGGTCAGCTCGCGTGCCGCCTGCGCCGCGGCGGCGAGCGGGCGCATGCCGCCGGCGATGTGCCGGTTGACGTTCTCGACCACGATGATGGCGTCGTCCACCACCAGGCCGGTGGCGAGCACCAGCGCCAGCAGGGTCAGCAGGTTGATCGAGAAGCCGAGGAGCGCCATCATGGCGAAGGTGCCTATCAGCGACAGCGGGATCGTCACCACCGGGATCAGCACCGAGCGCGGCGAGCCCAGGAACGCGAACACCACCAGCGAGACGATGCCCAGGGCTTCGGCGAGCGTGATCGCCACCTCTCGGATCGAGATGCGTATGAAGTCGCCGGCGTCGCTGAGCACGACGATGTGCATCGCCGGCGGCATCTGCGCGCGGATCTCGTCGATCTTCTGCTTCAGCGCCGCCGACACGGTCAGCGCGTTCGCCGCCGGAGTGGGGTGGATGTCGATGTAGACACCCTTCTTGTCGTTGGTGTTGACGCTGAAATTGTCCGGATCCGAGCCGAAGGCGAGGCGCGCCACGTCGCCGAGGCGGATGATCCGGTTGCCGTGCTGGCGCACCACCAGCTGGCGGAACTGCTCCACCGTGTGCAGCCCGGAATTGATGTCGAGGTTGACGAAGGTCATCGCGCCCAGCGTCTGGCCGGCGCCGGAGACGAAGTTGTTGGCCGCCAGCGCACCCTGCACGTCGGCGGCCGTCATGCCGTAGGCCGCGAGCTTCTCCGGGTCGATCCAGGCGCGCATCACCAGGCTCGGGCTGCCCTGGACGTTCACCTGCTGCACCCCTGCCACCGCCTGCAGCCGCGGCGCGATCAGCCGGTGCACGTAGTCGGCGACCTGTGCGGGGTTCAGGGTGTCGCTGTAGACGCTGAGGTCGAGCACCTCGCGTACGTCGGCGGACAGCATGATCGAGGAGGCCTGGGTCCCCTGCGGCAGCTGCGAGGTCACCGAGGTGACGTAGGCCTGGATCTCGGCGAGCGCCCGCGCCGGGTCCTCGTTCAGCTTCAGCTTGACGGTGATGTCGCTGAGGCTGGTGGTGCTGGTCGAGGTCAGGGTGTCGATCCCCGATGCCTGGGCGATCGCACCCTCCAGCGGCGTGGTGATGAAACCGGCGATGGTGGCGGGATCCGCCCCGTAGTCGAAGGTCTGCACCTCGATGGTGCCGCTGACCGTGTGCGGGAACTGCGACACCGGCAGCGCCTGCTCGGCGCGCAGCCCGAACACCAGCACCAGCACCGAGACCACGCAGGACAGCACCGGCCGACGGATGAAGAGTTCTGTCAGGCGCATCGTGTCGTGCTCCGCATCCGGATGCCTACTCGTCCTCTGGTGTCGGCGACGCGGCCTCGGAAGGCAGCACGCGGTTGTCGACCAGCACCGGTGCACCGCTGCGCAGCTTGAGCTGACCCGCGGTGACCACCTGCTCGCCGCGCACGATCCCGGACAGGATCGACACCTGGTCGCCGCGCACGGCGCCGATCTCGATCACCCGCGACTGCGCCACCAGGCCGCCATGGCGACCGGGCGCCAGCACGTAGACGAAGTTGCCGTACGGGTTGTAGCTGATCGCGGACTGCGGCAGCGTCAGGCGCTGCTCGGGCATGCCGGTATCGACCTCGACCACCGCGAACATGCCCGGCAGCAGCGCGCGGTCGTGGTTGTCGAGCTCGGCCCGCACCATCACCATCCGGCTGGCGGAGTCGACGCGGCTGTTGATCGAGGCGACGGCCGCGTGGAACACTCGGCCGGGCCAGGCATCGACGCTCACGTCCGCCGGCTGGCCCGGCCGCAGCCGGCTCAGCGCCTGCTGCTGGATGCTGAAATCGACGTAGATCGGGTCCAGCGCCTGCAGCGTCACGATGGCGGTGCCGGCGGTCAGGTACTGGCCGACATCGACGCCGCGTATGCCGAGCCGGCCGGCGAACGGCGCGCGCACCACCTTCTCGGCCATCTGCGCCCGCGTCGCCGCGACCTGCGCCTGGTCGGCGCGCAGGTTGCTCTGGTCGGCGTCCAGGGTGGCGCGGCTGATCGCCTGGGCGTCGAACTGCCTGCGGTCGCGCGCCAGGTTGGCTTCCGCCAGGTCGGCCAGCGCCTGCAGCTGCGCAAGCCTGGCTTCATCGTCGTTGGGGCGCAGACGCAGCAGCACGCTGCCTGCGGCGACGTCCTGGCCGGACGAGAACGAGATCGTGTCGACGATGCCGCTGACCTCGGCGGAGAGGTCGGCACCCTGCACCGCGCGCACCTCGCCGGTCGCCTTCAGCCGGGTGCGCCAGCTCTGCTCGCCGGCCCGCACCGTCGACACCGTCGCCGCCGGCATCGCCGGCGCGGCCGCGACTCCCCTGCCGGCCATGGCGGAATGCGGCCCGCGCAGCCACCAGGCGCCGGCGGCCAGCACGCCCAGGCAGAGCAGCGAGATGATCAGCGACCTGGCTCTCATCGTGGGCACCTTCGGCATGGCATCAGGGTAGCGGCGAGCTGAGCAGGGGCCGGCCCAGAGCTTCCGGCGGCGGCGGGACGTCCTCGCGATGCCACCAGCCGCCGCCGAGCGCCTGGAACAGCGCGATGGTGTCGGTATAGCGCGCCGCGCGCGCGCGAAGCAGCGCCAGGATGGCGTTCTGCGTGCTCTGCTGGGCGGTCAGCACCGAGAGGTAGGACACGCCGCCGAGCTTGTACTGCAGGCTGGCCAGGCCGAGGCTGCGCTGCGAGGCGCGCTGCTCGTCCAGGCTGGCCTCGAGTGCCGCCTCGTCGTTCTGCAGCGCCACCAGGACATCGGCCACGTTCTGCAGCGCCAGCACGACGGTGTTGCGCCAGCTCGCCGCGGCATTATCAAGCGCGGCGCGCTGCGCGCGCTGCGCGTGCAGCAGCTGACCCGCGTCGAACACCGGCTGCACCGCCTGGTTGACCAGCGACCAGAGGCCGTTGCCCGGCGAGAACAGCTGGTGGATGTCTGCGGCGCTGGAGCCGACCGAGGCCGAAAGGGTGACGTTCGGCAGGCGCTGCGCGATCGCAACCCCGAGTGCGGCGCTCTGCGCGTGCAGCGTCGCCTCCGCCTGGCGGATGTCGGGCCGCTGGTCGAGCAGCGCCGCCGGCAGGCTCACCGGCAGGGTCCCGGGCAGCGTGATGTCGTCGAGGTCGAGTGCCGGGATGTGCAGCTCGGACGGCGCGCGGCCGAGATAGGCGGCGAGCTGGTCGCGGGTCTGCGCCAGCTGGGTCTGCAGCGGCACCAGCACGGTGCGCGCGGTGGCCACCTGCGCCTCCTGGGTGGCGACGTCGGTGCCGGTGGCGCCGCCGAGCTCGAACTGGCGTCGCACCGTCTCCAGCTGGCGGGTCTCGAAGCCGATCAGTTCCAGCTGCACCCGGATCTGCCCGGCGAGCGAGGCCGCCTCGATGGCGCTGCTGGCGACCCCGGCGGCCAGCGCGAGATCCACTGCCTCGAGCTCGAAGCGCTGGAACTCGACGCGTGCGGCGGTCTGCTCCACGGCGCGGCGCAGGCCGCCCCAGACGTCGAGCGTGTACGACAGGTTGAGCTGGGCACCGTAATCGCTGAACAGCTCGGCCGGCGACTGGAAACCCTCGTAGGCCACCGGCAGCTCCTCGCGGGTGCGCGCGACGCTGCCGGTGACGTTCGGGAACAGCGTGCCGAGCTGCTGCAGCCGCTGCTCCTGCGCCTGCCGCAGGCTGGCCTGCGCCGCCTGCACGTTCGGGTTCTGGGCCAGCGCCGCCTGCACCAGCGCGGTGATCACCGGCGAGCGGAACAGCTGCCACCACTCCCCGGGGATGTCGCGGCCGCCGACGAAGCGCTGGCGATCGCCGCCGGCCACCGCGCGCGACCCGGTGGGGGCGGGCAGCCCGGCCTCGGTGTAGCCCGGCACGGGGCGCATCGCCGGACGATGGAAGTCCGG
>CAXTNV010000116.1:6058-7920 GCA_964245755.1 uncultured Acetobacteraceae bacterium
CGATCAGGCTCGGGACGATCAGGCAGAAGCGATCCGGCAGCACGGCGATCTCGAACCCGTAAGCAACGACTGGCAGCCTTACAGCAGCTTCCGTGCCAGCGGCGCCAGCCCGGGAAACCGCCGATCCCGGCGCCCTCGCGAAGCCGCGCGTGTGCCCGTGCGCCAAAAGGTGGCGCAGCACGCCAGATCGTATCGCGGGCTCAGGCGGCTTCGGCGGAGCGAAAGCTGGAAAGCAGCCGGCTGCGCGCGATCGAGACGTAGGCGGAGTCCAGGTCGATGCCGATGCCGCGCGCGCCCTCCTCCTCGGCCGCGACCAGGCTGGTGCCGCTGCCCATGAACGGGTCGAGCACCAGCGGATTGCGCTTGCCGTGCAGCCGGATGCACATGCGCGGCAGCATCACCGGGAACGCCGCCGGGTGGTTGAACTTCTGCACCCGCGCATGCACCGTCGAGTACGGGATGAACCAGGTGTCGCCGCGGCAGCGCAGGTCCTGCTGATGGCCGCGGCGGCTGATGTTGGATTTGTCCTTGTACGGCACGCCGACCGCGAGGCGCTTCAACGCCACGCTGCCGGACTGGGTCAGGTGGAACAGGTGCTCGTGGTTGCGGTGCAGGAAACGCTCGGAGCGGATCGGCTTGAAGTGGCCGAGCGAGTCTTCCCCCACCGAGATCGACTTCACCCAGGTGATGTGGTTCTGCAGGTGGAACAGCGGCCGCAGCCGCACCATCAGCTCGAACGGCAGCCACGGCCTGGAGCTCGATCCGGTGATGTTGAGGAAGAACGAGGCGTCCGGACGCATCACCCGCCGGATCGCGCCGGCGCAGCCGATCAGCCAGTCGAGGTATTCGGCCTCGTCGCGGCGGTCGTGGTAGGTGCCGTACTTCAGCCCGAGGTTGTAGGGCGGCGACGTCACCACGACGTCGACGCTCGCCTGCTGCAGCCGTGACAGCACGCGCAGGCAGTCGCCGCGATAGATCAGGTGCCTGCCGACCATGTGCCGCAGCGTGCGCGGCGTGATCGGCCGGGGCGTCTTGAGCATGCGCGCGAGCGCCGGCGGACGCACGGGGGACTCGGTATCGGAGATGAGACTCGGGATCATCCCGGTAGTATCGCCGCCTGCGGAATGCTCAGACCAGGGGCGGCGGGCGTGCTGTCGAAAAAATGGCGCAGCGGCGGGCCGGGTCGCGCGTGCCGGCGCGCCGCCTCAGGATGCCGGGGCGACGGGTGCCGCCGCGCGCGCCGGCGGTCGCGGCAGCAGCACCACCAGCCGGCCGCCGGCATGGATGGTGCCGGCCACGCGCGCCGCGTCCGCACCCCAGCCGAAGAAGATGTCGGCGCGTGCCGGCCCCTCGATGTCGGTGCCGAGGTCCTGGGCCAGCATCAGGCGCTGCAACGCCTGCCCATCGGGCCGCGTCGTGTCGACCCAGACCGGGGCCGAAAGCGGCAGGTAGCGGCGGTCCACGGCGAGCGAACGCATCGGCTGCAGGTCGACGCCGAGGGCGCCGGGCGGTCCCTGGTCCGGGCGCAGGGCGTCGAGGCTGCGAAAGAACACGTAGTTCGGGTTCTGCTCCATCATTACCCCGGCCTGGCCCGGATGGGCCTCCAGCCAGGCGCGGATCGACTGCATGTCGACGCCGTCCGGCGCAAGCTGCCCCTGCTCCACCAGCAGCCTGCCGAGCGGCACGTAGGCGGCGCCGTTGCGGCCGGCATAGCCGAGCCGGACGATCTGCCCGGTCGGCAGCCGCACCCGTCCGGAGCCCTGCAGCTGCAGGAAGAACAGGTCGGCGGGAGCCGAGAGCCAGACCAGCTCGAGGCCACGCCCGGCGAGCGCACCGCGATCGATCTCGGCGCGGGTCCAGTA
>CAXTNV010000116.1:7930-8324 GCA_964245755.1 uncultured Acetobacteraceae bacterium
CAGTATGGCACCAGACGGCCGCCGGAGACGCGGCCGTTGACCGGCTCGCCCGCGAGGCCGGCAGGATGCAGCGTCAGCAGGTCTGGCGGACGGCCGTACACCGCCACCGCGTGGCTGGCGTCGCGGCTCAGCGAGCCGGCGAACTCGGGCTCGTAATAGCCGGTGTAGCGGGCCCGCTCGTCGCCGCGATCGCCCACCGCATAGGGTTGCAGCCAGGCGGCGATGGCGCGCCGCGCGACCGCGATCCCGGCGGGCGACGCCGCCCACCCGCGCATGGCCTCCGCCTGCGGCCGGCGCGTCGTCGAGATGATCTGGGAGGCCCTGAAGCCCTCCGACATCCTCGACCGCCGCTCGGTCGACAACGCGCTCGTCGTGCACAACGCGCTCGCCGGGT
>CAXTNV010000116.1:8334-10719 GCA_964245755.1 uncultured Acetobacteraceae bacterium
CGGTCGCGGCGGCGCAGAACGGCGCCCACTCGCCTGCCCTGCGGCCGGGCAACCCGTCCGCCGCCGCAGTCCCGGCGCTCGGCGCGCCGGGAACCGCCTCGACGCCGCCGCCGAGCACGGAGTCCGGCGGCAGCTGCGCCAGCCGGCGGCACTGCCGCAGCAGCGCCGGCAGCAGGCTCGCGACCGGATCGTTCCCCCACCCGGGCAGGCTGTCATAGCCGAGCGGACGCAGCGACAATGCCGGCGGCCCGACCGGTTGCGCGGAGCAGCCGCCGAGCAGCAGTGCCGCGGCGAAGCGCGCGCCTCGCGCCGCCGGGCGCCCGCGCCGGCGCGCCGTCCAGACCGGAACAGGCATGTCCGCTAGGCGCTGCGGGCGTTCGCCAGGCGCCAGTTCGGACCCGCACCGCCGCCGGCGGCGTCGAGCAGCCGCTCGAAGGTCCACAGGTCCGAGAGCTCGGTGGTCGCGTCGGCGCCCGATACCGGCAGCCCGTCACGACCCAGCACCAGACTCACCTGGTCGGCCACGAAGCGCACGTCTATCGCGGCGCGCCACAGCCCACCCTGCTGGGTCAGGAAGGCATCGGTGATGCCGGCCTGCAGGATGTTGCGTATCTCGGCGCGCTGCGTCTCGCCGGCCGCCTCGCGGGCGCTGATCGCGGCGTCGAACACGTTGTAGGCGGGGTCGGTCAGGTTGGCGCGCAGCGTGCTGCGGTCGCCCTCGGCGAAGGCCTGCACGATCTTGCGGAACGCCGCCTCGGCGCCGCGCAGGAAGGCCGCAGGCTCGAAGCCGCGGTCGCGGTCGCGGATGCGGCCGAGCTTGAGGCCGATGGCGCCGCTCGGATCCGGCAGCGGCCGGTCAGCGGCGGAGGGGGCCGGGTCGGCGCGGCCCTCGATCACCGGCCCCGCCGGCGTCCGCGCGCCCGGCACCGCCGCCGAGCGGCGGGTCAGGCCGGTCTGCCGCCCGAGGATGCCGCGCAAGCGCAGCACGAGAAAGGCGGCGATCATGGCAAACAGCACGATGTCGATCGGGAACCGGCCGGCGGTGAAATCCATGGGGACGTCCAATCTGCTGCGGCTCCGGTCCCGCGCCTGCTGGCGGCGGCGCCGGCCGAACGGCGGCACTGTCCGGGAAATAGGGTCTCGGAGCCGGCGAGACAACAGCGCGCCGCGGGCGGGTTATGCATTGCGGGGCGGCCGCTTGCAGCGTATCGGGCAGGAATGATCGTGCTGCGGCATTGCCAGAGCGAGTTCAACCTGCACTTCACCCGCACGCGGCGCGATCCCGGCATCGTCGATCCGGTGCTCACCGAGCTCGGCGAGCGGCAGGCGGCGCAGGCGGCGCTTGCCCTGGCCGGCGCCGCGATCACCCGCATCCTGGTCTCGCCTTACACCCGCGCGCTGCAGAGCGCCGCGCCGATCGCCGCCGCCCTCGGCCTGATCCCCCTGGTGACGCCGCTGGTGCGCGAGCGCTGCGCCTTCATCTGCGACATCGGCAGCCCGAGCAGCGCCCTGGCGAGACGCTGGTCCGGGCTCGATTTCAGCCAGCTCGACGAGATCTGGTGGCCGACGGCGAACGAGAGCGAGCACGAGGTGCTCGACCGGGCCGAGCGCTTCCGCGGCCAGATGGCGGCGTTGCCGGACTGCAGCACGACGCTGGTGGTCTCGCACTGGGGCTTCCTGCTTGCCCTGTCCGGCGACAGCCTGGAGAACGGCGGCTTCCGCCGCGTCGATCCGAACACCAGGCCGGAGCAGCCGGTCGTCTGGCGGCACTGAGTGCCGTTCCGGCTCCGGCGATCCGCCGCCGCTACCCTCCCCCGAACGCCCCGAGCAGGAGTATCCTGATGTCCGACGCCGCCCCGCAAACGCAGCCGCCGGCGCTGCCGATGACGATGAACCTGCAATATACCAAGGACCTCTCCTTCGAGGTGCCGGCGGGCGCGGAGATCTTCGCGACGCTGCGCGCCAGCCCGCAGATCGCGGTCAACATCGACGTGCAGGCCAACCGGCTGCAGCAGGAGCAGCCGGTGTTCGAGATCGTGCTGTCGATCAAGGCGGAAGCGACCGAGCCCCCGGGGGAGTCCGGCACCGCCGGCCGCACCGTGTTCATCGCCGAGCTCGCCTACGCCGCCGTGGTCACGCTCAGCGACACGCCCGAGAACCTGTTCGAGCAGATCCTGCTGGTGGAGGTGCCGCGGCTGATCTTCCCGTACGCGCGCAACATCATCAGCGAGGTGACTCGCGACGGCGGCTTCCCGCCGGTGGTGCTGCAGCCGATCGACTTCGTCGGCCTCTGGCAGGCCAAGCGCGGGGCTGCCGCGAACAACGCCGCCCAGGTCTCCACCCAGACCGGCCACGCCTGAGGGTCCGCCCAGGCGTGCCGCCGGG
>CAXTNV010000117.1:0-10718 GCA_964245755.1 uncultured Acetobacteraceae bacterium
GCCGATGGAGGCGAGTTCGCGCAGGCGGAGGCGGGCCAGACGCGCGCGCCGGCGGGGCGCCGGCGGGGTGGGCTGAGGCGCCGACAGGTCGCCGCCGGCCGCGCGCAGGCGGAAAGCGGCACCCTCTGGCGGATCGCGCGGCGCGCCCGAGCCGCTGGATCTCGCGCCGGCGTCGAGGTTACGTTACAACAACGCCGCGAATCAGGTCCTGCCGGGAGGCGATGGGTGAGCTCAGCCAGTCTCGCCGTGCTCGCGATCTGGCTCGGCGGCGTCGCCACCCTGTGCCGTCACGATCCGCTCGGCCGTCCGGCACTCGGCGCCGCGGTGGCGCTGGCCGGCGCGGCGTTGATCGGCAGCCTCGGCTGAACCGCATGGTCCGCTTCGCGGTGTCCTCCCCATGGGGGTCGCGTCGCTCGTTCCGCATCCCCGTGCGCCGCGCCGTTGCCATCAGGAATGCATCGTTGCCGTCTCGGGACTTGCTGGCGTTAGGAACAAGTCCGCAACGAGTAGGGGCGGGAGCAGCCCTGCATGTCCGATGCCACCAACGTCTTCGGACCGCTGCAGCCGGCCGGTAGCACCGATCCGCTCTCGCTGCTCTCCGGGAGCCCGGCCTGCGCCGGCATCGGGGCCGTCGTCTCGGCCCTCTACGGTCCGGAACTACCGCCGCCGAGATCGCATCGCAGACCATCCCCGCTCCCGGCAAGCTGGCGCTGAACCTTCCGGCGGGCCAGGTCGGGCAGGAAATCTACATCGACAACGCGAGCCTCGGCCGGTTCCTCACCGTTCCCGGCACCGAGGTGATGCTCTTTGACATGACGGACGTCGACGATATCGCGACCCTTGTCCCCATCCCCGTCACCAGCCTGAACGAGCCCGACGACGTCCTGGACGTGCTGCTCGGCGGCGCCTTCGAGGTCGCGGCCTTGTCCTCGCGCGGAGCGTTCATCATCGCGGGTCCGTCGGAGGGCGGCGGTCCGATCAGCCATGACTCGCAACTCCAAATGCTACCGCGCAACCGGAGCGACGGCGGCCACACGGGCGAGGACGATGTCGGCGCCGGACTTACATTGCAGTTAAGGAATGACTTCCTCCAAGAGAACGGCAGCGACTTCACGATCCTCACGGGAACCGCGGCCGGCGACGAGATCACCAACGTCACCATTACGGCGACGGCGACGGCAGCGGCAACGCGACGGAGCTGCCGTGTGGCGGGGACACGGACATCCCTGCCGGTTCCGACACCGTCTCGTCGGATGCGGGCTCCTCCGCAATCAACATGCTGCATTGCTCACGCTCGACGCCGCGGGCGGCAAAGTCGTCTCGCTCGGCGACGGAACCTCGCAGATCACGACGGCTGCCCAGCAGGGAGCTGCCGACACGATCCTCGCCGGCAGCGGCGCCGGCACGCTGGACGGCGTGATCGGAGGCGGCGCCCCTGTGCCCGAGCCCGCGGGCCTCGGACTGAGTGCAACCGTGTTCGGCAGCTCCGGCAGTCTCAACGGTGCGTCCGAGCAGGACGATCTGGTCGCAGGCAGCGGCTCCGTGACCGTCGAGGCGGCCTCGCTCAGCTCTGGCTCACCGGGTCGAGCGGCGCCGCCCTGATCACGCCGGGTGCTGGCGGGAACATCATCGCCGAAGGCTGTCGCCCAGGCGTGGACCATATCCACCTCGATGGCCAGACCGTCGCCGCCGAGACCTTCGCGGCCGGCACCACGGCACTTCGCCTGTCCGGCGGCAGCACCATCGACCTCGTCGGCGTCGACGGCACCAAGGCCGGCAACCTGTTCGACTAGCCGCTTCGACCACCTCGCCGCGCGCGATCGGCAGGCAGGCCAAATCCAGCTGTGCGCAGGCTGCCTCACGGCACGCGACCACGCTCAGACGTGTCGCGCCTGGTCCTGTCCGATCTGCTTGATGTCGTGGAAGGCGAGTGCCGCGTTCTGTTCGGCGGCGCGGCGCATCATGAAGGCGGAGCTGGCCAGGAACACCGGGTCTCCGTCCACGTCGTCGGCCATGGCGCTCCGGTTCGCAGCCACGAAGGCCTCCAGCCCGGCCCGGTCGCCGCCTACCCAGCGGGCCAGCACGAACGGCGTCGACTCGAAGCCGATCGCGACGCCGTACTCGCCGCCCAGGCGCGCCTGCAGCACGTCGAGCTGCAGCGTGCCGACCACGCCGACGATCGGCGGCGCGCCGTCCTGCGGACGGAACAGCTGCACCACCCCCTCCTCGGCCAGCTCGATCAGCGCCTGGCGCAGCTTCTTCGCCTTCATCGCGTCGTCCAGGCGCACCCGGCGCAGGATCTCGGGCGCGAAGTGCGGCACGCCGGTGAAGTTCAGCGCCTCGTGCTCGCTCAGCGTGTCGCCGATGCGCAGCACGCCGTGGTTGGGGATGCCGACCACGTCGCCGGCGAACGCCTCCTCGGCAAGCTGCCGGTCGCGGGCGAAGAAGAACTGCGGCGTGTGCAGCGCGAACTGCTTGCCGGTGCGCACGTGGCGCAGACGCATCCCGCGCGTCAGCCGGCCCGAGCAGATGCGGGCGAACGCCATGCGGTCGCGGTGGTTCGGGTCCATGTTGGCCTGGATCTTGAACACCAGCGCGGTGAGGCCGGGCTCCGCCGCCTGCACCAGACGCGTATCCGCCGCCTGGGCGCGCGGGACGGGCCCGAAATCGACCAGCGCGTCGAGCAGGTCCAGCACCCCGATCTCGCGTATCGCGCTGCCGAAGAACACCGGCGTCAGGTGGCCCGCGTCGAAGGCGGTCCGGTCGAACTCCGGCAGCGCCGCCGCCACCAGATCGAGCTCGTCGCCGAGCGCCTGCAGCCGCGGATCGGACTGCGGCAGATCCTGGTTCAGGTGCAGCGCACGCGACCGCACGTCGTAGGTGCCGGCGAACTCGGCCGCGCGCCCCACCGGCCAGGTCGCCGGCGCGGTATCGAGCGCCAGCGTGCTGGCGACCTCGTCGAGCAGCGCGAACGGATCCTGCGCCTCGCGGTCCATCTTGTTGACGAAGGTGATGATCGGGATGTCGCGCAGCCGGCAGATCTCGAACAGCTTGCGGGTGCGCGCCTCGATGCCGCGCGCGGCGTCGATCACCATCACCGCGCAATCCACCGCGGTCAGGGTGCGGTAGGTGTCCTCGGAGAAGTCCTCGTGGCCGGGCGTGTCGAGCAGGTTGAAGATGCAGCCGCCGTACTCGAAGGTCATCACCGAGGTGACCACGGAGATGCCGCGCTCGCGCTCGATGCCCATCCAGTCCGAGCGGGTGCGTCGCCGCTCGCCCTTGGCGCGCACGTTGCCGGCGAGCTGGATCGCGCCGCCGGCGCGCAGCAGGCGCTCCGTCAGCGTGGTCTTGCCGGCATCCGGATGCGAGATGATCGCAAACGTCCGCCGGCGCGCGATCTCGGCGGCGATCTCGGTCATGCGCGTCGGCTCGACGAGCTCAGCGCGAGTAGAACTCGACGACGAGGTTCGGCTCCATCGTCACCGGGTACGGCACGTCGGTCAGCTTCGGCGAGCGCGCGAAGCGGCCCTTCATCTGGCGGTGGTCGACCTCGAGATACTCCGGCACGTCGCGCTCGGCGTTCTGCGCGGCATCGAGCACCACCGCGAGCTGCTTGGACTTCTCGCGCACCTCGATCACGTCGTTGTCGCGGACCAGGAACGAGGGGATGTTGACCTTGCGCCCGTTCACCGTGACGTGGCCGTGGTTGACGAACTGGCGTGACGCGAACGGGGTCAGGGCGAATTTGAGGCGGTAGATCACCGCGTCCAGCCGGCGCTCCAGCAGGTCGATCAGGTTCTCCGAGGTGTCGCCCTTGCGGCGCACCGCCTCCTCGTAATACTTGCGGAACTGCTTCTCGCTGATGTTGCCGTAGTAGAACTTCAGCTTCTGCTTGGCCATCAGCTGCACGGAGAAGTCCGACGGCTTCTGCTTGCGCCGCTGGCCGTGCTGGCCCGGACCATACTCCCGCTTGTTGATCGGCGACTTGGCGCGGCCCCACAGGTTCACGCCGAGGCGGCGGTTGACCTTGTACTTGCTCTCGAGGCGCTTGCTCACGGCAAACCCTTTCTTGTCCCGCGCGATCTTCGGATCGTGTGCGGCTTTGTTGCACCGGTAGGCCCCGACCGTCATGGTCGCGGCGGGCGCGGTCCGTATCGCCGTCCTGCCGCCGAGGCCGGGGCCCAGGGCATGACAAAACGGCCGGAACCGTCCACGTTCCCAGCAGTAGCCGCGGCCTATAGGGACATCGCGGAGCACTGTCAATCGAGCGGCGGGGGAAGCCGCGGCTCGGCTCCCGCCTCGGCTCCTCGGGGCAAGATCGTATCAGCGGCCGGCGATATCGGTGGTGGCGGCCTGAGCCCCGCGGCAGCTATGCTGCACATCGACGCCCGACGACAGATCCGGCGCCAGGGAGGATCGACGGCGCCGATGCGTCTGTATCGCGAGGTGGTGCAGCTTCCGCCCGGCCAGTCCTTCAAGGCATGGTCGCACGGCTACCCGCACGGGACGGTGAAGTGGCACTTCCATCCCGAGTACGAAGTGCATCTTGTCACCGCGACCTCTGGCCGCGCCTTCGTCGGCGACCATGTCGGCCGCTTCTCCCCCGGCCATCTCGTCTTCCTCGGCCCGAACCTGCCGCATAACTGGATCAGCGACGTCCCGGCCGGGAGCACCGTGCCGCAACGCGGGCTGGTGGTGCAGTTCCCGGAGGGGTTCATCCGACGCTGCATCGACGCCTTCCCCGAACTGCGTTCGCTGGACACGGTGCTCGAGGAGAGCCTCGGGGGCCTGGAATACCCGGCCGACGCAAGCACCGCGGCGCTGCCGATGATGACCGGGCTGCAGACAGCGCGCGGAGCGGCAGGGCTCGCGTCGTTCTTCGGCCTGATGCGTGTCATCAGCACGAGCCCGCAGCGCCGGCGGCTGTCCAGCCCGCACTATCAGCCCTGCGCGCGTGACGATGCGCACAAGGCGCTGGAGCACGTGCTGCTGCATATCGAGCGCAACCTTGCCGGCGAGCTGCGCGAGAGCGACATGGCGGCGCTGAGCGGCTACAGCCAGAGCGGCTTCTCGCGCGCCTTCCACCGCCAGGTCGGGCAGCCGTTCGTGCGCTACGTCAACGAGAAGCGGATCGCGCAGTCCTGCGACCTGATGCGGAGCACGGATCGCGGCATCGCCGGGATCTGCTTCGAGGTCGGCTTCAACAACGTCTCGAACTTCAACCGGCAGTTCCTGTTGCATCGCGGGACGACGCCGTCGGCATGGCGCCGCGCCGGCCGGCAATCCCGCACCCACGGGCAGGCGCAGGCTCAAGCGTGCGGCAAGCCCCGCGCCGCCTGATCAGACACCAAGACACCGAGAGGATGCTTCGAATGTCCGGCTCCAACACACGCATGACCGCCATCGTCTGCCACGGCCCCGAGGACTACCGGGTCAGCGACGTGCCGCGTCCCAGTGCAGGTCCGCGCGAGGCGGTGATACGCGTCGCGTCGTGCGGCATCTGCGCCAGTGACTGCAAATGCTGGCAGGGTGCCAAGATGTTCTGGGGACAGGAACCCGGCACCGGCTGGGTCAAGCCGCCGGTGATCCCGGGCCACGAGTTCTACGGCGTGATCGAGGAGCTCGGCGAAGGGGCAGAGGCGCATTTCGGCGTCAAGCCCGGCCAGCGCGTGATCGCCGAGCAGATCGTGCCCTGCGACAAGTGCCACTACTGCCGCACCGGCTCGTACTGGATGTGCGAGGTGCACAACATCTTCGGCTTCCAGCGTGAGGTCGCCGACGGCGGCATGTCGGAGTACATGCGCCTGCCGCCGACCTCACGTCTGCACGTGATTCCTGACGAGATGCCGCTCAACGATGCGGCGATCATCGAGCCACTGTCATGCGCGATCCACACCGTGCAGCGCGGCGAGATCCAGCTCGCCGACGTGGTGGTGCTGGCCGGCGCCGGGCCGATCGGGCTGATGATGGTGCAGGTGCTCAAGCTCAAGACGCCGCGCAAGCTGATCGTCATCGACATGTCCGACGAGCGCCTCGCCCTGGCGCGCCGCTACGGTGCGGACGTGACCATCAATCCCGCCACGCAGGATCCGACAGCGATCGTGATGGGGCTGACCGGAAACTACGGCTGCGACGTCTATATCGAGGCGACCGGATCGCCCGGCGGCGTCACCCAGGGGCTGGGGCTGATCCGCAAGCTCGGCCGCTTCGTCGAATTTTCTGTGTTCGGCAAGGAGACCTCGGTCGACTGGTCGATTATCGGCGACCGCAAGGAGCTCGACGTGCGCGGCGTGCATCTCGGGCCGTACTGCTACCCGATCGCGATCGACCTGCTGACGCGCGGCCTGGTGACCTCGGACGGCATCGTCACCCACGAGTACGACCTGAACGACTGGGACACGGCGATCCGCATGGCCAACGGGATGGACAGCATCAAGGTGCTGATGACGCCGGGCTCCACGCGCAACGGCGCATTCGCCTAGCTCGGCTGCCGGGAGGGCGCCGGATGGGCGAGTTCACCGGCCGGCGGGCGCTGGTCACGGGCGCCGGCAAGGGCATCGGCCGGGTGGTGGTCGAGCGGCTGCGCGCCCGCGACGCCGACGTGGTGGCGCTGAGCCGGTCGGAGGCGGATCTCACTACGCTTGCCGCCCTGACCGGCTGCGGCACGATCGTTGCCGACGTCTCGGACATGACGGCGACGCTGGGGGCACTCGAAGCCGAGCCGGCCTTCGACATGCTGGTGAACAATGCCGGCATCAGCCGGCTCGCCAGCTTCATCGAGACCAGCCAGAGCGATCTCGAAGCGATCATGGCGGTCAACCTGATCGCGCCGATGCGGATCGCCCAGCATGTCGCGGCGCAGCTGATCGCCGCGAACCGGCCGGGGGCGATCGTCAACGTGTCCAGCATCGCTGCCACGGTCGGGCTCGCCGAGCACACCGCGTACTGCGCCTCGAAAGGCGCACTCGACGCCATGACCCGGGTGATGGCTGTCGAGCTCGGCCCGCACGGCATACGCACCAACGGCGTCAACCCGACCGTCACCCTCACCCCGATGGCAGCGAGGGCGTGGTCGGACCCGATCAAGGCAGCGCCGATGCGCGGCCGCATCCCGCTCGGCCGTTTCGTGCAGCCGGTGGAGGTGGCGGAGGCGATCTGCTACCTGCTGGGCGACGGGGCGGCGATGATCAACGGCGTGTGCCTGCCGGTCGACGGCGGCTTCGGCGCCTGCTGACCGCGGGCTGCGGCACCGCCGCGAGTGCACGGGCGGTGTCGGCGGATTTTACACATCGACGCCGTAGCCGGCGGCCGCTCGCCGGCTGCGCTCCCGCGTCGAAGCCTAACTAGCGGTAAACATGCCGGATTTGAGCACCTGCGCGATCTTCCCTGATCCTGGCCCGCATCTTGCTCATGACGTTCCGGTGTCGATATCGTCCGCACCAGAAACGTTCCTCATGATCAGGGGCCACACGCCGTGAAACACCGTTCGCTGTTCTCGAAGTTCCTGCCTGCCCTCGGGCTCGTCACGATGACCGGCACCGCCTTCGCCGGGCCCAATCTCGTCACCAACGGCTCGTTCGAGACCACGACGCTCACGACCAAGGGCAACTTCGCCGGCCGTGTCACCGGCTGGAACGGCGGCTCGGCGCTCACCTATCTCGACACCCCCGGCACCGCCGACAACGGAGCCTACCTCTCGGTCTACGGTCCCTTCCCGACCACCAGTCCGGACGGCGGCAACTTCGTCGAGGCCGACGGCGACCCGAACTACAACTCCGCCATCTCGCAGGTCCTGTCCGGCCTCATCATCGGCACCGACTACACCCTGACCTTCGATCAGGCGGCGGGCCAGCAGGTCGGGTTCACAGGCCCGACCACCGAGCAGTGGGCGGTCACATTCGGTGGCGTCACGCAGCGTTCGAGCCTGTTCTCGCTGCCGCAGGGCGGCGTCGGCCCATGGCAGCAGCAGAGCATGACCTTCGAGGCCGCCGCCGCGACGCAGACGCTCAGCTTCCTCGCCGTCGGCACACCGAACGGCGCACCGCCGATCTCCTTCCTCGACGGCGTCTCGGTGACGGCGGTTCCGGAGCCCGCGAGCCTGGAGCTGATGGGCACCGGCCTGCTCGCCCTCGGCGTGGTGCTGGGCCTGCGGCGCCGCGGCGCCCGCTCCGCCGCCGCCTGAGCCGCCGCTGCCCGGCGTCCGCGCGCGTGAGCGGTCCGGTCCGCCGCGCGGTTTCTCAACCCGCCTGCTCTCGAGGACGACGTTCTTGGCACAGCTCCTGTATCAGCCGCAGCTGCACGCCTTCCTGATCGAGATGCTGCGGCTGTGCATCTGGCTGTCGCTGCTGGCGGTGATCTTCCTGCCGCTGGAGCGGCTGTTCGCGCTGCATCCGCAGAAGATCTTCCGCGCCGCGATCGGCGTCGACCTGGGCTACTACTTCCTCAGCAGCCTGCTGCCGGGACTGATCCTGGCGGTGCCGCTTTCGCTGGTGGCGTGGGCCGCTCATCGCCTGGTGCCGGACGGGCTGCACGCCGCCGTCGCGGCATGGCCGTTCTGGCTGCGCGCCACAACGGCGCTGGTGGTCGGCGAGATCGGCTTCTACTGGGGACACCGCTGGAGCCATGAGATCCCCCTGCTGTGGCGCTTCCACTGCATCCACCATGTCGCCGGGCAGATGGACTTCATGGTCCATACGCGGGCGCATCCGGTGGACATGGTGTTCACCCGGCTGGTCGGGCTGGTGCCGCTCTACGTGCTCGGGCTGGCCAATCCGAGCGGCGCCTCGGGCAGCCTCGTGCCGCTGCTGATCACCCTGCTGGCGACGATCTGGGGCTTCTTCATCCACGCCAACCTGCGCTGGCGGCTGGGTGCGCTGGAGTGGCTGATCGCGACCCCGGCATTCCATCACTGGCACCACACCCTGAACGGCCCGATCGACCGCAACTACGCCGCCATGCTGCCCTGGCTCGACCGCGTGTTCGGCACCCACCACCTGCCGCGCGACCGATGGCCCGCCGCCTACGGGATCGAGTCCGAGATGCCCGCCCTGCTGCGGCAGCAGCTGATCCATCCCTTCCGCGCGGCACCCGCGGCGATACGGCCGGCGGCAACGCCGTGATGCCATCGCGTCGCCAGACCCCGGCTCGCGACCCGGATCGTCTAAAAAAGCCTGCGGACGCTCGGCCTCTGATAGGATCGCAAGAAGTCCCCTGGGGAGGCTGATCGTTGCCCATCGACGAGATCGTCGATATCGCCCGCGCCGACGTCAGGCGCAGGCGCCAGCTGCTGCGTCGCCTCGGCGTGCCGCTGCTCGGCGTGGCACTGGTCATCCTCTCCATCCTGGGGGTCTCGCTCTACGCCTATCGCGCCGACCGCGCCGCCGCCCTGGTGCTGTCGCGCGCGGTGCTCGACGGGCTGCAGGCGCGTAGCGCGGGGGTGGGGGGGGGCTATCTCCGCCGGGCTACTCTGGCCGCCCTCATCGGGGGGTACTGGGGGGGGCGCGGCGCGATCCCGGACGATCGCGCCGCGATCGAGGGGTTCGCCGCCAGCATGCTCAACCAGGTGCCGCACCTGGAGGGCTTCTACGCCGCGAGCGGAGACGGCGGCTTCATCATGGTGCGCCGCGACCCGCGCGGCGGCACCGACACCAAGCTGATCCTCAACCTGCCGAGCAGCCGCCAGGTCTCCTCGACGCATCTCGACGCGTCCGGCCGGATCGTCGACACCACGCCGGATCCGGGGGACGATTTCGATCCGCGCCGGCGCGACTGGTACCAGGGGGCGCTGAAGACCGACGGGATCTACTGGACCGCGCCGTACGTGTTCTACACCACCCGCGCGCCCGGCATCACCGCGGCGATCCGCTTCACCCAGGCCGGCCACGTCGACCGCGTGTTCGGCGTCGACATCACGCTGGAGGCGCTGTCAGGCTTCCTCGACTCGTTGCCGATCGGCCACACGGGACGCGCCGCCATCGTCGATGCCGCCGGCAACCTGATCGCCGCACCCGATCTGGTGCGTCAGGCCCCCCTGGGCGGACGGGCGACAGCCGGAGGCCGGGCGAACGCGGAGGCGCTGCACGATCCGGCGCTGTCGCGTGCCTACGACCGCTTCCGCATCGACGGCTACGGCAGCCGCACCCTGCTCATCGGCGGCCGGCGATACGTCAACATCGCGCGTCGGCTTCCGGCGGCGGGACAGAACTGGGTGCTGCTGATCGCCGCGCGCGAGAGCGACTTCACTGCCTTCGCCGAGAACAACAGCCGCCAGCATCTCCTGCTCTCGCTGATCACCATGGCGCTTGCCGTCCTGCTCGGGCTGCTGCTGGTTCGGCAGAACCGGCGCGTCGAGCGCACCGCGCGCCTGCTGGCGGTGAGCCGCGAGAGCGGCGCGCGTGAAGCGCGCGCGCTCTCAGCGCTGGCCGCGCAGCCGGGCCTGTTCGATCCGGCGCGCGAGGTGCCCGCGCTGACCGAGAGCCTGGCCGAGCTCAGTGCCGCCCGGCGCGCCAGCATCTGGCGCCTCACCGGCGCCGGCCGGGTGCTGCGCTGCGAGGACGCCTTCGACGCCGCCAGCGGCGAGGAGCGGCAGGGCGGACATCTCGAAGGGCTCGAGCTGGCACGCTCCGAGTTGCCGGGCTTCTTCGACGTGCTCGATCAGGGCGACACCATCGAGGTCGCCGACGCGGCCGCGGATGCGCGCACCGCCTCGCTGCACCGGC
>CAXTNV010000118.1:0-624 GCA_964245755.1 uncultured Acetobacteraceae bacterium
TCTCCTGGTCGCTGCCGACGAAGGAGATAATCTAGAAGAGATACAACGCCTATTCAATCTCGAAGCGGCGATTCACGTAGCGGAAGTTGACGATCTGCGGCGTCGGGCTCGAGAACCAGTCGCCGTCGTTGCCGAGCGCCACCAGCGCCGGCAGCGGCTTGCCGCCGATGTCGGAAGCGAACTCGACGCAAGTCTTCTCGCCCACGCCGGTCGCGACACCCCAGACCTGCACCGGCTTCCAGGGCTCCCCGTTGCCGCCGCTGATGCGGTAGGACGCCGGCGGCACGACCGGGATATTGTCGCAGGCGTCGGTGGTTCCGGAGCGGCCGGACATCGCTGCCGCCGCCCACTCGGTCGCGCCGCCCGACGCGTCCTCGTCGTTTGCATCCGCATAGTCGAACTTGACCAGCGGCATGTACTCGCTCGAGCGCGACACCAGGTTGATCGAGTAGACGCGCCGGTCGGTGGTGATCACGATGGTTCCGTCGAGCCCGGCATCGGTCGGCTTGAGGATGACGTTGATGACCTTCCGGCTGCCATCGATGGTGTAGCGAGGGTGCACGATCCAGCGTGGATCGCTGATGTCCGGCGGCGCGGTTACGACCTCGCCCGGCTGCAAGGCGA
>CAXTNV010000118.1:634-10351 GCA_964245755.1 uncultured Acetobacteraceae bacterium
GCGATGGTGCAGATGGGCAGCGGCGCGCACACGATGGACGGCTCGCCGTCACCGTAGATCAGGTGCATCCAGCCGTCTGCGCCCAGCGTCGGCCGCACGAAGCGCGAGCGCCAGCGGCGCACCATCGACAGCTGCGCCGACTGCTTGGGGGTGAGCGACCGGTTGGGGGACAGGGTGGTGATGGAGGGCGGCATCGTGCGCGGCACGCTGTTGGCCTCGCGGGCGTCGGTCTGGGTTTCGCCCGCGTAGGACAGGGGGGCGTCCGGGGCCGCACCCGCCGTCGCGGCACCGGTTGCCTGACCGCCGAAGAAGGGCCCGGCGGCGCGCGTGCCGATGAGCGGCCGCTCGGTGGGCAGGCCGCTGCCGAAGGCATCGGGCGCCTGCTGTCCGCCTGGCGTGTCGTAGGGCATGCCGTTGCCGGGGGCTGGGGCGGATGCGGCGCCTGTCGTGACGCTGGCCTGTGACGATGCGGATGCCGTGGCCTGCTGTGCCTGCGCGTGCGCCGGAAGCACCGTGCCGGTGAGCAGCGCCAGGATGACGGCTGGCTTCAATGGCGCACCCGTTCCCGGCAGAACGGCGTCGAGTGGGCTCGGCGGAACGAGCCATATTTGTATTGCCGGATGAACACCGCGAACATCTGCGGGTCACGCTGGGCGATGCGCCGCAGCAGGTAGATGCCGGGGCCAAGGAAGAACAGGCCGAGCAGCAGGCTGACCACCGACCAGAAGTTCCAGGCACAGGCCAGGAACAGGATGCCGGTGCCACCGGTCAGGGCAACCGGCGTGAACTCGCCCCCAGCGAACAGCTGAGGACGGGTCAGGGCCGACGAGATGTTCAGGCGGCGTGCCGCCATCAGACGATCGCCCCGGTGACGCCGGCCAGGGTCGCGAAGGCGACGACGGCGCCCACGATGCCGATGCCGATGATGGTCTTGCCGATGGTGGTCAGCAGCACCTCGAGGCCGCCCATGAAGATGAAGGCGCCGACGCCGGCGACGATGGCGATCAGGATGATGATGAACGCGACCTCGCCCTGCACGGAGGTGGCGAAGGTGCTCAGGCCGGCGCTGTACGGCATGCCGCCGCCGCCGGCCGCGGTCGCCGCGCGGGCGGTGAGCGGGGCTGCGGCTGCCAAGGCGGTGAGAGCGGAGGCGAGCAGGCGCTTGCGGGCAGGCGAAAGGGACTGGGCCGGCGCATCGTTCATGTCAGATTTCCTGTGCTTGGAGGCGGTAGTTCGTGCCGTCGAACCCGTCGACGGCGACGATCTGGGACACCGCGCGTCGGTCGTCGGCCTGGCGCTCGATGCACACGATCAGGTTGACCGCCTCCGCGATCAGCCCCTGGGCGGGCGCACTCGTGGCGCGGCTGACCAGGAACTCCAGCCTGGTCAGCGCTGCCCGCGGCGTGGTGGTGTTGGAGTGGATGGTGCCGAAGCCGCCATCGTGCCCGGTGTTCCAGGCTTCCAGCATGTCGAGGGCTTCCGGCCCGCGCACCTCGCCGACGATGATGCGGTCGGGGAACATGCGCAGAGTGGCGCGCAACAGGTCCTGCTGGGTGACGTCGGGGTGCGACGTGCGGAGCATCTCCTTGTTGGCCGCGACGCACTGCAGCTCGCGCGTGTCCTCGATGATCAGGAACCGGTGGTGCGGGGTCAGCTCGGAGGCGGCCTTGATGAGCGCGTTCAGGAACGTGGTCTTCCCGGCTCCGGTGCCGCCCACTACGAGGATGTTGCGCCGCCGGATGACCGCGTCTTCCAGCAGCGCCCGCGCGCACTCGCTGAGCGAGTTCCGAGCAACGTAGTCATGCAGCGAGTAGACCACCCGGGCGGGCTTGCGGATGGCGAACGAGCCGCTCAGCGAGCAGGGCGCCATGATGCCCTGGAAGCGTGACCCGTCTGTGATCAGCTCGCCCTGCACCAAGGGCGAGCTGCGCCGCGCTTCGAGGCTCATCGTCGCGGCGACTGCGGCAATGAGGGACTCGGCCTGACCTGTGTCGATGCTGCCGACATGCCGTGTTCCGGCGCCGGCTCGGGTCACCCAGAGGTTCCCGTCCGAGTTGCGGATGATGTCCGTGACTGCCGGCTCCTCCAGCAGCGCCAGGATCCGCGGCCCGAGGACGCGACCGAGGTATTCGACCTCGCGCCGGTGAGCCTCCCTTTTTGCGTCATACGGCTCATCCATTTGCGGAATCCACTGTGGTTCGATCAGGTCTGTTCAGATTTCGTCTCAGGACGGTTGACGGCCCGATATCGGTAGGAGGATCACCGACACCGGATCGAGTTGCGCTATTTATCAGTGAGCTAAGCAGAGACACGCTGCGAGCGCAGAACGGGATATATCCAATCAGACTTGTTACGCTCGCCTGATCTCATCGTTCTGCATCCCGACCGTCCAAGTCAACGCCGAAATGCCTAGGTGCGGAGCGGCGTGTTATAACAACCCCGTGATCGCTGGAACTTCAGGCGATTTGTGCCTGGCCGCGGAAATAGGCTGTCATGCCGCCCGCAAGTGATCCGGGCATGCCAGTGAACAGCCAAGCCTATGAGACAGACCTTCTCATCCACGATGCCGCAGGAGGTTCATCGTGAACGACGATGTCGAAACCGACACGTCCAGCGCCAGGATATCGGCGGCGATCGGCAGGCGCATCCGGGCGGAGCGCAAACACCAGGGCCTGACGCTCAAGGCGCTTGGCAAACTCGCCAACGACATGCCCAGTCTTCTCATCGCGCGCTACGAGTGGGGACAGCGCATCATCCCGTCGAGCGCGATATTCTTCATTGCGCATGCGCTCGGCGTCCCGATCGCCCGCTTCTTCAACGGCATCGCCGAAGACGCCGAGATCGACATGGAAGTCGTCGCAAGCCCGAAAGAAGCAGTGGAAGACGCGGCCGACCTGGTGCTGCACCTGGCCAAGCTCGCGGCCCAGATGGAAACCCCGGAAGGACGCGCCTTGCTGCGGATGCTCCTGGAGCAGCTGCCGGGCGGTGCTGCTGTCGCGAGGGCGACGGGCATCCCGCGCCTGAAGCGCCGCGACAAGTGGCACGCCAGGATCCAGGATCCGCAGATCTGAACCCTCGGAGGCTTCGCCGAGCCTCCACCTCCCGGCGATGACTTCCCGATGTATTCCGTCGGTTCGTCGCCCGGCTGTGACACATCAATAGTACGCAACAACAGGTTTTGGCGGCGACACGGGTTGAATTGTCGGAGCAAAGCTGGCTGTCATGCCGCGCACATGCAGATCTGTTCTTGTCAGGAAATAACCGAGCGGCCGATGAGACAGATTTCCTCGACCGCGGTACCCGGAAGAGGTCCGTCGTGAGTGACGATGCCAAGGAGGATCTGACCAACGCCAGGATCTCGGCGGTGATCGGCAAGCGCATTCGCGCACAGCGCAAACGCCGCGGCATGTCGTCGAACGAACTCGGCAAGATGGTCAACCTCACCGGGGAGTACATCACACGCTGCGAGCGCGGCGAGCGATCCATCTCGTCCGGCAGGCTGTTCTTCATGGCGCAGGCGCTCGGGGTGCCGGTCGCCTACTTCTTCAACGGCATCGCCGCCGAGGCCCGGGTCAAGATGACTGCCGCAAAGAGCAGTCAGGAAGTTGTCGACGGTGCGGCCGAACTGGTGATGCACCTCGCCAGGCTGGCCACCACGATGGAGAACCTGCAGTCGCGAGCCTTGCTGCTGACGCTGCTGGACCAACTGCCGGGTGGTCAGCTCGTCCCCCGGGCCACGGGGATCCCTCGGCAGAAGCGCCGGGTGAAGTGGTACGCCAAGGTGGAGGACCCGCCCAGCTGAAGCATCCGCGGCTCCGCTGGAACAGGCGACACCTCCGTCCTCAGAGTTCGATCTCGTTGTCCGGATCCAGATCCGGATCCAGGTCCCGCTCCTGGCCGCGGCTGCGCTCGTGCTCGAGCCTCTCTTCCTGCTCACGGGCCAGGACGCGCTCCGTCAGCACCTGATCCGCCGCATCGCTCAGACGGTTCCGCTCCGCGCGTTCCCGTTCGGGATCGCCGTCGATCCGCTGGTAGGCCTGATCCGCCGCGCGCTCGGCATCGGCCAGTTCGGGGATCAGCCTCTCCAGCCGCACCTGGAGGTCCTGCTTGCGCTGTGCAGCGTCGACGATCCTCGCCTCGTGTGTCCTGACCTGCTGGTTCTCCACCAGGTTCATCCCGCGCATCATCCGGCGCAGCAGTCCGTCCCGCTCGTCCAGGACCCCGATCATCCTCTGGGAGTAGGAGATCGTGCTGTCGAGTGCCTTCATCTCGGCCGCGAGTGCGGTCTTGTCCTGGCGTAGCCGCTCCACATACCCCAACGCCCTGCGGAAGCCCTCGTCCAGCTCGCAGGCCACCTGCTCGGCGGTGAGGCGTGCGTCACTTTCGAGGGACAAGTAGGCGATCGAGATGACGTTCCGAAGCAGCTCGTCATCGAGCGCGTGCAGCTGCTCCTTCAGCGCCTGCGGATCGCGGGGATAGTCCACCTCGTAGAACCAGCCCTGCGCGACCCGCGCCCGGATCCGCTCCTGTGCCGCTCGTGTCGCGGCCGCCTGCCGCGCTTCGTCATCCGGCTCGTTGTCCTGAACCACAGGGCCACGCGGGCGCCTCGGTTCGCCGGAAGCATGCCGAGGCGGCGGCGCCGCGCGGGACGAGCTGCTGCGATCGGCAGCCAGGTCGTCCCGTGCGGGTCGGGCTTTCGGGCCCGGCCGCTTGCCGGCCGCATCCTGCTCCGCATTGCGGGCCGCCTGCTGCGCCGCCCGCTCGAGCTTGATCTCCTCGGCGGTCGCGTAGGCCATCGAGGCGGCCTTGTTCTCGAACCGTCCCATCTGCCGGGCGAGCTGCGACACGTCCTTGGCCGTCTCGCGCGCGACGAACACCTTGGCACTCTCACGCTGCCGCGTCAGTGCGACGTAGCTCGCCGCATTGCGCCAGTGCAGGCTGTGATACAGGTACGTGTGGTCCAGCGTCTTGCCCTGGCCCTTGTAGATCGTCCCGGCATAGCCGTGCCGCACGCCGGAGAAACTGGCACCGGTCCAGCTCACCGTCCTCCCTGGCTTTCCGCCAGCCGCGTCCAGCTCCACCGTCACCCGCTGCGTGAAGCGCTCGATCCGCGTGATCCGGCCGACGTTGCCGTTGGCCACACCCACCGCCTTGTCGGTGTCGGTGAACTGCACCCGGTCGCCGACCGCCAAGCTGGTCATCCCGCGCCGGGTTGGCAGGCTGACATCCTCGCCCAGCTCGCCCCGCAGGCGGCGCACCGCCCGCAGCTCGAGGTTCAGCGCGTCCACGTCGTCGTTCGTGTAGGCGAACACGAACCGCGTCGCGCGCGGATCCGCCGCCACGTCGGCTGCCCACGCTGCGACGAGTTCCGCACGCGCCGTCGCCTGATCCTCGGCCCAGCTGATCGCGCCGATGCGGTCGAACGTCTCGACGGCACGGTGGAAACGGCCCTCCGCCAGATCGCGCGCGGCCTGCCTTTGCTCCGGGTCCCTCTGCCGCGTGACCTCGCTGATCTCGACCGAGCCGTGCGCCGCACGCAGCTCCGAGAACAGCCCGCCGCGCTCGATGCTCGCGAGCTGCCGGTCATCGCCGGCAAGCACCACCTTGGCGCCCGCCTGGCGCGCTGCCGAAAGCAGCTCGCCGAGGATGCGCGTGTCCAGCATCGCCGCCTCGTCGACGACCAGGACCGTCTTTTCGTCCCAGCTCTCGCGGCCGTTCTTCAGCCTGAACAGCGCCGAGTGGATCGTCCTCGCTTCGGTGAAGCCGCTCGCCTTGAGATCCAGCGCCACCGCATTGGTCGGCGCCAGCCCGATCACCCGGTAGTCGTCGCGCACGTGCGCCACGCGGATCGCCGAGAGCGTGTAGCTCTTGCCGGTGCCGGCCCGCCCTTCGATGATCCTCAGCCCACCCTGCTCGACCGCGTGATCGAACGCCGCCCGCTGGTCCGCACGAAGTCCGGCGCCCACTGCCACGGCCTCCGCAATCTCCGACGCCACGCCGTTCTCGCGCCGCGCCGAGACCGCCGCACCCTGCGCGAGCGCGTCCTTCTCCTCTTCGCGCACCGTGCTTGTGGTGAAGCGTCCCGTCGCCTCTCCGGTCTCCCGCTCATGCAGCGCCAGCACCTCGCGATGCAGCAGCACCGCAACCTTGATGCCGTCCCGCTCCCTGGCCGCCTTCACGTGCTTGGCGAGGAAGCGATCAAGGTCGTACTCGCTGAAGGTCGCGTTGTTGCGGGTGAGCGCCTGCAGGATCTGCACCGGATCGCGCGCCGCAGCTTCCCGGGCCGCCTTCTGGTCGACCACCGCCTTGTTGAGCTCCGTGCCCGGCTTTCTCATCCGCACCGGACCGAGATGCTCCTCGGTGCAAGCGGCCGGGGGATCCACACGCACCTCGTAGCCGTGCGCGCGGAAGAAAGCGTTCTGGTGGTCCCGCCACGCCACCCCGTTGTCGCGGATGCCGTTGACGTAGGCCTTGCTGCCGAACCGGCGGAACTCCGGGTTGAGGTCACGGGCCTTCTTGGCAGCGAACCGGTCACCCTCGATCCGCCGCGTGGTCACCAGCACGTGGGCGTGCCAGTTCGCAGTCTCGTCTTCCGGGTCCACGTCGTGGGGGCCGTGCACGTCGAACTGGACGCCCAGGCCCTTGGACACGAAGTGCTCTTGGACGAAGCTGCGGACGAGCTCGTTCCTGTCCTCGTCGGAAATCTCCAGGTTGGCCGGCAGCGCCAGCACCATGTCCATCGCGACCTGGCTGTCGCTGCGCTTCTCCGCCAGCTCGGCCGCGTTCCACAGCACTTTCGCATCGAGGAACTTCGGGTCCGCACCCTCGGGCAGCAGGATCTCGTGATGTTCCAGATCGCCGCGGTGTTTGAAGTAGAAGCGCTCGCCGGTGCGCTCACTCTTCAGATCGGTACGGCCGTTGTAGGCGGCAGTCCGCACGGCGTTGCCGCCGGTTCGACGTCCGAGGAAGCGCGCACGGGCAAACTGGATCGCCAAGAGGCAGCACCTCCGCAGCAGCGGTACGGTATCAAGCCACGTTGCCGAAGGCAATGTATGTTGCGTATTGCACGCTCCACTCGCTGCGCTCCCTCGGGTGCATAACCCCGCTGCGCGGGTGCTTTGCGCGTCGACTGGGGGGCAAAACCGCGGCTACGACCGCTGAAAGCTCTCCTCGGCTGTGCGCGGCTGCTCCGGTATGACCCCAGGAGATTTGGAAGAAACCCTGTCGACTGGATCGACTGCGGGAACAGTAGCTCCGGGATGCACTTGCCCGCTTCGAAACAGATGGCATACGATTCGACAGGTTATCTCTCGCAACGGAGTGAATGATGGCGCTGACCATCAACGACCGCATCGACCGGCACAAGCAGATGAAAGCCCGCCTCGCCGAGAAGGAGACCAGGATCAAGGCCGACGAGCGCAAGGCCCGTACGCGTCGCCTGATCGAGGGCGGTGGCTTGCTGGAAAAGGTCGGACTGATCGAGCTGGACAGCAACGTGCTCTACGGCGCCTTGCTGTCGCTGAGGGATGGGGCAAGCGAAAAGGAGCAATGCGAGAAGTGGGCCATCGTCGGAGGTCGTGCCTTCGATCGCGAGGCCAAGGCCAAGGCGCGCGAGACCTCTCCCTTCGTGCTGACCTTTCCCGCAGCCCTCCCGAAAGAGGCGACCACGACGCTCCGGTCGGCGGGCTTCCGCTTCAACAAGGTTCTCCGTCATTGGGAGGGACTGTCCACGCCGGTCATCGCCAAGGAAACCGCCGGGCAGTTCGGCGGGACCGCTACCGCTGTCAGACAAGCCTCGGCATAGCTCCCGCAGACTGTTCCGGCGCCGGTCGTTGAGGCGCCAACCTTCAACAATCCATCCGCTTGTTCGTGAGAAACCATCGCGATACGGCGCAGCAGATCAACCGCACCAAAGGCCGTACCTGTAGAACCGACATTCCGTAATTGGCTTGGCAGCCGTCTGCGAGATAGCGAGTAGACCCTCGTCCGTCGCACCAAAGAGGGAGATGCTCGAATGCACTAATGCCGATCTCGTTCGGACGCCTGGCAGGGCATCATGGAGTCAACTAGCTCCGATCGCGCACATCATCGAATGCCCTCAGCTTCTCGGCGTGATCGGACCTGCATGACCCGCCCGCTTGCCGTGCTCTACCTGGCGGCCATGATCGACGCGGTCAGCGTCGGGCTGATCGTCCCGATCCTGCCCACCGTGCTGCGCCGGCTGTCTACAGGCTCGATCACTCTGCACTACGGCGCCTTGATCGCCAGCTTTGCCCTGATGCAGTTCCTGTTCGCACCTGTACTTGGGGCGCTCAGCGACCGCTTCGGGCGCCGCCCGATCCTGCTGCTCTCCCTGGCCGGCGGCGCGCTGGATTATCTGCTGACCGGCTTCTCGCCGACCCTGTGGCTGCTCTATCTGGCCCGCATCATCGGCGGCATGACCGCGTCGAACCTCGCGGTGATTTCCGCCACCATCGCCGACCTGACCCCGACCGCCGACCGCGCGAAGCGTTACGGCAGCATGAACGCTGCTCTCGGCATCGGCTGGATCGGCGGCCCAGCGCTCGGCGGCACGCTCGGCCAGATCTCTCCCGTGTTGCCGTTCCTGGCCGCCGCGCTGTTCAACGGGATCAACCTTGTCCTGGCGATCGCCCTGCTCCCCGCGCCCGCCCGCGACTGCCGCCGATCGCCACTGCGGCTGTCTCAACTCAATCCCTTCGCTGCCTTGGTCTGGCTCGGCAGTTTTCGCTCGCTGGGTTCTTTGATCACGATCTATTCTGCCCTCTGTCTGCTCGGGCAGATCCCCGCCGCGCTGTGGGTATTGTATGGCCAGGCCCGCTCTGGCTGGACGCCCTCCCTCGTCGGCTGGTCGTTCGCCTGCTTCGGCCTGTTGTTCTTTCTGTCCCAGGGCTTCCTCGTTGGCCCGCTGACCACCCGGCTGGGGGCGCGCAACACGCTGCGCTTTGGCATGCTCTCGGACGCTGTCGGCACCTTCCTGATGGGCCTGTCCAACCGCGGATGGATGCCCTTCGCCATCATCCCGTTGCTCGCCACCGGCAGCATTGGGATGCCGGCGTTGCAGGCTGAACTTTCTCGCGCTGTCGGCGAGGACCGTCAGGGCGAGTTGCAGGGCACCCTTTCCAGCTTGGGCAACCTCGCCTCGGTGATCGGTCCGATTGTCGTGACCGCAGGTTTCGCCGCCACGCAGGTCAGTTTGCCCGGCGCGGTCTGGTTCGTCGGCGCGATCGGCTATCTCGTCTGCCTCCTGCTGTGAATCCGCCAGTCCAGAGGCTGTTCAATCGATCCCGCCGCGCTCCTCGTACTTCATGCGCTACCTGGGCGGCATCGAGACCGCGGGATTAGCCAAACGTGCAGCCCGCGTCAGGGATCGTAACCCGCAGGGCCGAGACAACGCAGTTGGCTCGGCGAAGCGTCCGCAGGGCGCGAAGTAGAGCCCGGCCCGTAGCGAAGCGGAGGGAGACGCTCGAACGCACGGCGGGAACGGCTGCATTTCGTGCTGGGTGAGGAAACCCAGGACCAATAAATAGCGGCGTGACCCAACGACAGAGCCGGGCATCAAGTACGACGGGATCCGATATGAAGAAAGCCGGGGCGGTGGGCACCCGCAGGGTGTCCGCCGCCCCGGCTCTATCTGCGCCGCGGGAGTGGGGCCGGCCCCAACCCCGCGCCGGTTTTGGGGGGGCGCCGTGTGGTGGA
>CAXTNV010000119.1:0-10307 GCA_964245755.1 uncultured Acetobacteraceae bacterium
CTCCACCACCGCCTCCACCACTGCTACCGCTGCCATCACCGCCGCTGCCGGTGCTTCCATCGCCTGCGGAACTGGCGCCAGTGTCGCCGCTGGCCGCACCGCCTTCGTCCTGGCCGCTGTCTGAAACACCGGCACCGCCCTGATCGGTTCCGGCGGTTCCGCTGTCGGAACTACCCGTTGCGGAATTGTCGTCCGTCGGCAGATCGTCGACGACCTTGTCCTTGATCATCTCGAACGGCAGCGTCAGGGCTGCCGCGATGACAAGGGCTGGTGCCGCCTCAACGCTCAACACAGTCAGCCCCACGCCCAGGGCGACCACGAACACCACCGATGCAGTGGCCTTCAGCAATGTCTTGCCGCTTGCCGAGATGCCCGATTGCGAGGAAGCCTGCCCC
Organism: uncultured Acetobacteraceae bacterium; assembly: GCA_964245755.1. Taxonomy (GTDB): domain Bacteria; phylum Pseudomonadota; class Alphaproteobacteria; order Acetobacterales; family Acetobacteraceae; genus Lichenicoccus. The sequence goes on from CAXTNV010000119.1 coordinate 396, forward strand.
CCACCGTCTACCACCATCGGCTTCGGGCCGTGCGATGCGCCCGCGGAGGTCCGCTTTTCCAGATCGCCTGCATAGGTCGGGAACTGCAGCACGGCGGGACCGAAATAGGCGAGCCTGTTGAACTCCGGCTGGAACACACCGCTCGGCCACCCCGGAACCGGTTTCATTCTGCTGAGCGGCACCGAAAGATCCACCGTCCCGCTCCAGTGCTGCTTCTTGCCGTGCAGCGTTCCGGACAGCACCGCGCTCGCCTTCTGGTTCTCCGCCGTCAGGTTTGTAAAACTGATCGTCAGCTCCGATGCGCCTGCGAAGACAACGATCGTCATTTCGTCGAGGGACGACGCGATGACGCTCGAAAACCGCAGATAGGGCTTCGATGATCCGTGGTCCGTGGCGCTCTGCACCTGCCGCCAGCCGGTCGAGGTCACCTGGCGGGTGACGACGAGGGTCTGGGAGGGGCCGGTCGCGGTGATCGTACCGTCCGATGCGGTGTGCCAGGTGATCGTCGTCCCGTCCTTGGCCTTGACCGTGCCGTTGGCCGAGGAGGCCTGGACCGGCTTCGGCTGCGTGCCCACGGGCTTCGTCGGGGTGGGCGCCCGTTTCACGGGTGGCGAGCCGGCAAGGCGGGTCAGCGCCGTTGCGGTCTGACGCTTCTGCGTCGTGCTCATGATCGATTCCTATGTGCGGATGATGCGGGAAAACCCGGGCGAGGCGGGCCGCGCCCCCTGCGGATAGCGACCCTGTTGCGTCAGGTTTTGGTCTTGGCGGCGCCCTCGAGGATCACGGGATCACTATGGACAGTGAAGGCGACCGTGGCGCTGTAGGGCCGTGGCGAGACGACGGGTCTGGACGGCGCGGCGGCCGTGCCTCCGATGACGGAGGGTGCGACGTTGGAATGGGCGACACCGGGATGCATGCCGCCGGAGGGGCCGGTCGCGGCCGCAGCCGGAGCGATGGTCATGAGGAAGGCGGTGGCGGTGTAGCTGGAGGCGGCAAACAGTGCGCCGCCCGGCTTGGCCGGCGGAAAGGCGATAGGCGGCCTGGGCAACGCCATCGTGGCGGTCCAGCGGCGCTCACCCTCAACGGTCAGGGTCTGCACGTGATCGAAGAACTTCTGCCCGGCACTCCAGAGCGCGATCTGATCGCCGGCGGCATCGTCGATCGCGATCTCGAATTCCTGGCCGCCCGCGAAATCCAGCGTCAGCGGCGCGTCCTTGGGGCAACGCAGCGTCAGCGTCGCGGTGAGCTTGCCCGGCGCGCCATCGCGCACGACGTAGCTGCCGGAGTCGAGAGCTAGGGTGAAGGAAACGCCTTCGGCGGCATGTGCCGTTTGCGTCTTACCCGTGCGTGAAAGGGTGCTCGTGGTCATCGGAATGCTCCATTCCTTGAAGGTTGGCGTTGAGGAGGCGTTGTTCGGAGGTTCGATCGGGGATCAGGTGCCGATCTGCTCGGCGGCGCCGAGAAGGCGGTCATGCGCGCGAGAAAGGCTCGCCACTTGGTCGTGCAGGTGATCGACCATGGCGGAAACCAGCGCCGCCTCGTGGCGGGTGGTCCAACCGGGTCGGCGCATCAGCGCCTGCAGGCGGTCGGCGTGGCGCTGATCGGCAAGGCCGGTCAGCGAGCTACCGAGCGCCTTGACCGAAGCGACGAGGGCTTCGTGGTTCTCGGGCGGATTGTCCGGATGCGTGCCCGGAAGCACGGATGAGAGACGTTGGGACATTCGTGTTTCTTTCTGCTGTGGACGCTGCACGCGGCAACGTCGTCAGCATCAGGCCGCGGATGCCGCGGATACGCCTCTCAAAGCTTCTGAATCGGCTCTCAAAGATCTTAAAATCCTTGCCTTTCAGTTACTTGCTCTGGGATACAGGGCCACTTGTTTCAGCGGTCATGCTCCTCTAGCTTTTCGAACGGACCGGAATCTCCTGTCGGCGGCGATGGAAGAGTTATCCCTCTTCACGTTCGGGCCTTTTCTTCTCGACGGTTCCCGCCGCGTGGTCGAACGCGCCGGCGAGCCGGTCGAACTGTCGTCGCGCGGCTTCGACATCCTGCGGCTGCTGATCGAGGCCCGCGACCGTGTGCTGACCCGACCGGAGATTCTGCATGCGGTCTGGCCGGGCCGCGTCATCGAAGAACACAATCTCTATGTACAGATGTCGAAGCTTCGGCAGGCGCTGGGGCCGGACGCCGATGCGCTGATCGCCACGATCCCGGGCCGGGGCTACCAGTTCATCGCTCCGGTCACCGTGCGGCGACGTGCCGAGGCTATTGGAGCGGAGGGGTCGGTCGAGCCGCCGCACGACGTGCTACCGGACCGATCGCCTCCAGCCCAATCGCCACCGAGACCCGGAAGGATGTCGCGGCAATACGCCCGGGTTGTGGCGGCAGCGGCGGGGGCTACACTGTTCCTGCTCGGCGCCGGGCTCGCGTTGCGCCACTGGCGTCGGCCGCCGCCACCGCTCTCGATCGTCGTCATGCCGTTCCGCGATCTCAGCGACCGGGCGGGCCAGAGCTATCTTGCCGACGCGATCAGCGACGACCTGATCACCGACCTCGCCCATGTGCCCGGAAGCGTCGTGATCGCGCGGGAGACCGCCGACACCTATGCCGGTCGGACCGTGGCGGCGCGCGAGATTGGCCGTACGCTGAACGTGCGATATCTGCTCGAAGGAAGTCTTCGGACGGAAGAAACCTGGCTTCACGTCAATGCACAGCTGATCGACACGACGACCGGCAGCCACGTGTGGTCCGAGCGTTTCGATATCCAGCGTGCGGGCCTTGCGGAAACGCGTGCGCGCATCGTCGGCCGGATCGCCGGCGCCCTGGATCTCACGCTGGACCAGGAGGAAGCCGCACGGGCCGAGCGGGAACGGGGCGACACACCGGATGCGAAGGATCTGCTGCTCCGCGCGCGCTCCAGGCTCGATCACGACGACAGCGTGGCCGGGTTCGCGGCGGCCGAGGCGCTCCTGAACCAGGCGGTGCAGCGGGCGCCGGATTATCCGGAAGCCCAGGCAGCGCTCGGCGTGACGCTGCTGCACAAGCTTCGCAGCACCGACGATGCTGATTCACAGGCGGATCAAGGCCATGCGCTCGCGGCGATCTCGCGCGCACTGGCGCTGGCGCCGGAGAACACCGACGCGCAGGCTGCCCTGGCGGAGTTGCAGTTCACGGAAGGCCAGTATCGGGAAGCCGTCGTGTCTGCCGGGCTCGTGCTGGCGAAGGACGGCAGCGACGTGGAGGCCCGTGACGTGCTTGCCATGGCCGCAGCGGCGCAGGGCGACATCGCGACCGCGGCAGACTCGCTGCAGGAGGCGACCCGTCTCAACCCGGAGGGGCGGCGCAGCCGGATCCGGGCCCTCCGGCTAGGGACGTTCCGGTTGCTGCAGGGGCGTCCAGCAGACGCGGAGGACGCGCTGCGCAAGGCGATCGCCGGCGAGGCGGACCCGCAGCCGGGCGCGACCGACTGGGGCTATCCGGAGGAAGCACGGATGCTGCTCGTTGCCGCGGTGGCGCAGCAGGGCAGGGGCGCCGAGGCGCGGGCGGCCTATGCCGCCTATGCCCGCCGATGGCCGCATCGCAGCAACTGGCGGATCATGGCGCTTTCCCCAAGGCAGATGGCCGCGCTACCGGGTTTCGGGCAGATGCTGCGCGCGCTACGGGACGCCGGCATGCCGGACCATGCCGACGAACATGCGGATGACGGGGTTGCCGCAGATGGGCAACCATTGCCGGACAGGAGCTTCGTCGCGACGCCGCGCGTTCTTCCCGGCGCGCAAACGGCGGATACGGCGGCGGTGATCCAGCTACTTCGCGAACATTCGCGCCCGCTCGTGCTAGATCTGGGATCGGGAACGTGCGCGATCCCCGGCTCTATCTGGGAAGGCCAGGCCGGCGCTGCCGATGACACGGGCTTCGTGGACGGCGCGCTGAAGGCCTCTCCCGGGTCGGGCTCGACTCGCACCATCGTCGTTCTCGCGGATGGAACCTACGGATCGGTATCCTACAACGCGGCGCTCAGGCTTGTGCAAGCAGGGTATCGTCGCATCGTCTGGTATCGTGGTGGGGAGGAAGCCTGGGCATCGGCCGGCCAGCCGGCTGCCGATCTCAGGCCCTGAGGTGGTGGTCCGGCTGCAAAAAGGAGGGTCGTATGTCAGGAACTGAAAACGGTGCCGAAGGAAGCATGAGCGCACAGGGCGTGCGACAGCTGCGGGTCTTGTTCGAGTTCGCCACCACGTCCCAGCTAGTGACCGGCGACCGGATCACCGGATTTCCCTCTTACGTGGTTGGGGGTATGCCGGAGGCGGAAACATCGATCGTCATCGACACGCTGCCGGACGCATCGGACCGGACGGTCCTGCAACAGGCGATCAGCCGGCGCACCGCTCAACTGGCGACGGTGGCGCAGGCGCTCGGTCTGGCGTCATCGGAACTTGCTGAGGCAATGCGGCAGCTGAACGCCGGCACCTGAGCAACGGCAGCTGAGCAGGCCTGTCGACCCTGCACGGCCGGAAGGTAACGGACGCGGCGGGGTCAGTTCCGTCCTCCTGTGCGCGTACGAGTGGCCCTCCGCTTCCACGCGGCGCACAGGCATGCCGCCCCGAACAGGCACAACCTGTGCCGCGCCGCTCCGAGCTGCGAGTTGGAGGCCATGCTCCGGATTGCCCAGGGTCGCCGCCATGACGAGGTCGCTGGCTCGACATCTCCTGTGCACGGAGCCATTCGCCAGGAGCGGCAGCCAACATAAGCGAAGCCAGGAGCGTCCGCTCAGGGTTGAACGGCCGTTCGCGTATCGCCAGGCCGTTTCCGCTTTTCAAGAGTCTCTCTTCCAAGCGGACCCTCCGCTCCCGGCCAGATCCTCCAAAGTGAGCATGCGGTAGTGGCTGGCCGATACCGATCGGATCAGCCCGGATCGGATACGCGTCTCACCAGCGATAGCAGGCAGCCTGGTCGAGCGGTGTGGATGTTCACGAACGCCGTCCGGGCGTCGCCGAGAGCCCGTTCAAGTGGACCGTCGACCTCCTCGCCGGTGCAGACTTGGCCGAGATCGTAGAGGCACTGGTCCGCCGCGTCGTAGGCACGAACCGATACGAGCGAGTTGCAACGCACGATCGGCGCCATCTCGTTCGCTGCTTCGGCGCGCGGGCAGGCGGCCTCGTGCAGGAAGATCGGGCTCGGCGTCCAGTAGATGCCACGCGGCCGCGGCAGATCATAGGAGCCCAGCAGCATGGTTTCGCCCGGCTCAGCCAGACGCAGACAGTGACGGCACGGGAAGCCACCGTCCGGCGTCGCCACGACCCGGCGGACCTGGTTACCATGATCGTCCTGCCCAGTTCGGCGGAAGCGTTCAGCGGTCTCGGTCGCGACGGGAATGCATTGGAAAACGGTCATTCTTGTACCTCCTCGGGGCACTCTGAAGGACGCTGGAAGGCACGGCACTCCGATTCTTGTCCTGCAATCCGAATTCTGGATCAGATCACTCACGCACCGCGCCCTTCGCTGCTCGTAGCGGACCCCTGTCCCGTAGGCCTCTCAGGGACGCCGCTTCCAAGGTCTCGATCTCAGCGACGATCGACAGGCGCTTGCGGAGCGAGACGGACCGGACGAGACGGCTCGGATCGCTGAGTTCGATGGCGTCGGGATTGCGCTGTGATGGCTAAGACGCTCTGGTCCTTTGGTGGCGGGCGCTGTCCGTGCCGGTGCTCGATCAGCCTGCGCAAGCCGATGATACGTGAGAACCGTCACCGGGGATTTCGACGGGGATAGGACCGCAGCGCGAGGCGGTCCTGCGTGATCGTGTTCAAGCGAAGGAACCGCTCCGCTGAACCGAGCTCGAACTTGGATTCGAGCATGTAGCTCGCCTCGTCGGGGTGATCCTCGCTCGGCGGCGGACACTCGAGCCGTGTCCTGCGCTACGACCCTCCGTTGAATACTACGCGCCGGCTATGCAACCGAGCAACGATCAGGCTGACCATTGGTGGCTCTACTACCGTAACTGCTTCGCCTGCTTGTTCAGTCGTATAGAATCTCGAATATCGATCACGCCCCGCAGCGAGGCAGATTAGGACGAAGAGCCCGAGGAACACGTCATACGGGATTGGGCTGAAGCGGGTCCCATACCAGCGCTGCTGCACTTGGCTCGCGATGAGGCGTTGGTGCACAGGTCGGTCGATTGGCCAGTGTCGCCTGGTCGGGCTAGACGCCCTGGATGCCCCTCAAGCTCAACGCGTCGTGGCGCCACCGCATTCCGAAGGTCCGCCGTCGGATCGCCAACTGGCCGATCTATGAGACGGGCTTGCGACGGGGTGGTGACCTGACCTTCTGGTTGGACGAGCGCGCCCTGTCGGAATGGGTCGCGCCGCGCCGCACGATCCGCGGTGGTCAGCCGCTCTACGCGGACATGGCGATCGAACTGGTGCTGACGCTGCGGCTCGTCTTCCACCTGGCGCTGCGTCAGGCCGAGGGCTTTGCACGCTAGGTGTTTGATCCCGCAGTGTGGTGGCACGTATAACCACCATGCCCTGAGGGATGAACTACGGGCCAGGTTCTTCATGGAAGCGCCCGCACGACAGAGGCAGTCCGTCGCGCGATACAGCTACGCCAAGAGAGCGTAAGAGCGCTCGCCAGGCGCCACGGTGTCAGCCCCACCACCATCCAGAAGTGGCGCAAGCGTGAGACCACAGCCGACACGCCGATGGGCCCCAAGGAGCCGCGCTCGACGATGGTCGTCGCCTTCCGGCGCCACACCCTGCTGCCGCTCGATGACTGCCTCTACGGCCTGCAGCCGAGCATCCCGCATCTCACTCGGTCGTGGCTGCACCGCTGCCTCGAGCGGCACGGCATCAGCCGCTTGCCCGAACTCGAGGGCGACAAGCCCAAGACCAAGCGCTTCGCCGATTATGCGATCGGCTACTTCCACGTCGACATCGCCGAGGTCCGAACGGAGGAAGGCAAGCTCTATCTTTTCGTCGCGATCGACCGGACGTCCAAGCTCGCCTTCGCCCGGCTCGAGAAGGAAGCGACGCGACAATCTGCCGCCGACTTTCTCCGCTCCCTGGTCAACGCCGTGCCCTACCAGATCCACACCGTGCTGACAGACAACGGCATCCAATTCTGCCATCCGCCACGCTACCGGTCAGGCCGGGCGCGGCATCATCGTCTCCTACGGTTGAGCCGCAAAGCGGATCGACCATCCGTCGATGGTGCCTGAAGTTCGGCTCTGCCTTCTCCGACAATCTTCGCCGCCGCCGCCCTTGGCCCGGTGACAAGTGGCACCTTGATGAGGTTTTCATCCGCATCCAGGGCGAGCTGCGCTATCTCTGGCGTGCCGTGGATCAGAACGGCGTGGTCCTCGACATCGCGGTGCAGAGCCGCCGCGATGGCGCGGCGGCAAAGCGCTTCTTCAAGCGTCTCCTCAAAGGTCTGCATTATACGCCGCGCGTGCTCGTCACAGACAAGCTGAAGAGCTATGGCGTGGCCAAGCGCGCATTGTTGCTGGACGTCGAGCATCGCGAGAGCCGCTACCTGAACAACCGAGCAGAGAACTCGCACCGGCCGACCCGGCGGCGAGAGCGGCAGATGCAGCGGTTCAAGTCGATGCGCCAGGCCCAGCGCTTCCTGTCTGCTCACGCCTTTATTTCTGGCCACTTCCGCCCACGGCGCCATCGCATAACAGCCACCACTTATCGCACGGTGCGCGCACGCGCCTTCAAGACTTGGATGCAGGAGACGTACGCACGAAGCGCAGGGTAATCGCTCCTGCATAGCTCTGCTCATTACCTTTTTGAGCGTCACCAGTTAACGTGACGATGCTCCTTGGTGGCCTTCATGTCGCGGTGCGGGCCAAGCATCGCGTCGATCAGGTTGCCGTCCGGTCGATCGCTCGGTAGAGGTAGGTCCAGCGGCCGCGGACCTTCAGGTAGGTCTCGTTGACGTGCCAGCTCGCCCCAGTTTCGTGCCGCCAGCCATGCCAGCGCTTGAGCAGCGCGTCACCCATGACCGGCAGGAGCTTCGCCTCCCAGTCACGAACGGCTTCATGACTGACCTCGATCCCGCGCAGCGCCAGGATCTCGCTCAGGTCGCACAGCGTCAGCCGGTAGCGGAGCCTGCAGAACACCGCAAAGGCGATGATGTCGCTGGGCAGGCAGGTCCGGTTCAGCACGCCGCCGCTGCGCTCGTTGAACTGCCGCCCACAAGCCCGGCAGCGGAACCGCCGGTAGCCTCGCGCCGTGACCTCGGGTCGCTCGGCTACCCAAGCAGAGCTACAGCGCACGCAGTTCATCCCGTCAGCCCGACTTTCCTCACCACCAGCGAGATCCTAAGCGATCCGCCCTGATCCAGCGAGCGCAACCCCTGGCGCAAGATCTGACAGAGCCGTCCCAAGCATCGTGACAATGCCTTCGAACAGGCGCGAGCCTTCGGCTAACTTGCCTTCCCGCCACCGCCGGTGCCGCGCCACACCATTCGCAACAGACCTCCGCGCCCGTCCACTTCTGCAGGTTATGCTATGACCAATGCTGCAACGACCAAGTTCATCAGGCTGACGATCGCCTATTCGCTGATACTTTGTTGTTGCAGCCGTCCCCTGCCCGGCGGCCCGCCTGATCCAGAGGAGACGATCTTCAGGCAGGCGCAGGATGGTTCGGAAACATGTGTCTCGACAGTCGTTTCGATGCCGTTGCTTGGGGTGCCCGGGGACAGCCCGGTCGTCCCCGTGCAGGTGCATGGCCAGCAGGCGGCGATGTTCTTCTCGCCGGGTTTCGCACCACTGTTGTTTCGCGACAACGGACCGATCGTGTTCCCACGCTACAGGCGTGTTGACCTGCGCCAGCAGGATGGCGACGTGCTTTCCGCCTATGCGACCGTCGCGCCGGCGCTTTCGGTCGGCGATCTGTCGCCGGCTGTGCGTCGGGGCTACCTCCTGCCTGATCCAGATGACCGTAAGGTCGGCGGGCGCCCTGTGGTGGGTATGCTCGGGCGCGATATCCTACCGGAAGGCGCCGTTGTGGCTCTCGACCTTCCGGGTCACCGGATCACCATCTCCAGCATGCGACGAGGCTGTGCGAATGCCCTGGGCACCCCATTGGCCGGTTCCACCGCGATGCAGCAAGAGGTGCTGTCGATAACGGTGAGGATCGACGGGCATCCGGTGCAAGCCGTTCTGGAGCCTGATCTTCCGGTCAGCATTCTGCCAACGGCGCTCGCCGGCAGGGTAGGCATCAGCGACACCGAACTTGCGAAGGACTCCTCCGTTGTTACGAAATTCGGAAGAGGAATGCTTGGGCGGCGCCATCACGTCGCACTGCTGGAGCTGGGCGATGTCAAGTTGCGGCACGTGACGTTCGACGTGGAGGAGGGGGTTCAATACGCAATGCTGGGACTAAATGTCTTCGCCCTAGGCGTGGGGACATTTGACTTCCGGAACGGTAGGTTCCTGTTCAGGAAAATGATCAGTACATTGCCTGACACAACCGATCTGCACTTCAACCAGACGAAGGTGGCTCACGTCATGGTCATGCAATAGATCGCCCATGCGTCTCCGCATTAATTATTTGCAGTCCCGTGCGCGGACATGCTGCACGACGCCCTCGGCCGCCGGCGGACATCGTATCGCGCATTGTGGTCAGGATCGCCTGGTAGGCCGGCGACCGATCCGGGACCCACAGCTTGAAACCGAACTCGAATACTGCCTGCGGTCCCAGGATGTGGTTGCGAGCGTAGATATCCCAGCCAGCGGCCGTGGGGCATGGATCGGCAGAGTGATCTGGTTGAGATAGGTTGGGCGACGGGAGTCGCTACTCCATTGGCGTCCTGAGGTGCCTGAACTTGCCGTTCAACGCCGATACCGAGCCTCGCCACCACATCCCGAAGCAGCGGCACCGCGCCACGAACTCTGCCGCCTGCGATGCGGCCCTG
>CAXTNV010000120.1:0-5945 GCA_964245755.1 uncultured Acetobacteraceae bacterium
CCAGCACCGGGTTGCCGAACGGGTCGTCCTGCTGCCTCTCGACGATGCCGCGGGCGAGGCCGACCAGCGCCTCCAGCCGGTCGCTGCCCACTGCAGGCCCCGGCCCAGGCCCAAGCTTAGGCCCAGGCTTGGGCCCGGGCTCAGGCCCAGGGGCAGGCCCAGGGGCAGGCTCAGGGGCAGCCGCGGGGCCAGGCGACGCGGACTGGCTGGGGTCGGGCGTCTGTGGGCCGTCCATGGCGCGCTCCCGGTGGGGTTGCCGGCGGCGCGCCTTCCGGGCGCGGCACGTCCGCGAGCGGCAAAGTTTCATGTCTGTGATCGGGCCGCAACCGGTTGCATGCTGCGCTGCAGGAGCCGCCGCCCGCGCCGGCCGTCGGCGCGGCGCAGCGACCCCCGCCCGCGCCGGCTCTCGGCGCGGCCGCTCAACGATGCTAGTCCTGCCGCCGATGAGCAGCACAGCCTCCGATCCGGACCGGGCCGCCAGGCAGGTGCTCGACCGGCACCGGCGCATCGCCACCGGATTGCTGATCGGCATGGGCGTGCTCGCCCTGGCAAGCTACGGGCTGGGCCGCGGCCTGTGGCCGGGGCTGCTGCAGGCCACCGCCAAGGCGGGCCTGGTCGGCGGCCTGGCAGACTGGTTCGCGGTCACCGCGCTGTTCCGCCATCCGCTCGGCCTGCCGATCCCGCACACCGCGATCCTGCCGGCGCAGAAGCAGCGGCTCGGCCGCGCGCTCGGCAATTTCGTCGCCACCCACGTCTTCACCCAGACCGACATCGACCGTGCCATCGGCCGGCTGGACGTGCCGGCGCTGCTGGCCGCGGTGCTGTGCGACCCGCAGACCGGCTCCCTGGTCGGGCGCGCGGTGACCCAGGCGATGCCGCACTTGCTCGACCGGCTGGAGGATGGCCGCGCGGGCGCCCTGCTGGCGCGCACCCTGCCGCGGCTGCTCAGCGGCGAGACGCTGGCTCCGGTGATCGCGCGCGCGCTGCGCGTGCTGGTCGACAACGAACGCCACCAGGAGGTGCTGACCTTCCTGCTGGCGGAACTCAAGTCGGTGCTGCGCGGCAAGGAGGCCGGCCTGCGCATGCTGATCGAGGACCGGGTGCGCGAGCAGGGCGGTCGGCTGCTGAGCTGGGCTCTGGGCGGCTCGATCGCCACCCGCGTGCTGCTCGCCATGCACCAGGAGCTGGAGCGCACCGATCCGGACGGCTCGGAGCTGCGCGAGGCCTTCACCAGCTGGGTGCGGCGCGAGATCGACCGCATCGAGATCGATCCCGAGCGCGGCCAGGAAGTGGGCGAGGCGATACGCGGCCTGGTCGGCCACGAGAGCGTTCGCGCCTGGGGGACGGAGGTGTGGCGGCGCAGCCGGGTGATGATCGAGACCGACCTGGCGCGGCCGCAGGGCTGGCTCGCCACTCTGATCGGCGACGCCCTGCCGAGGCTGGGCGGCGTGCTGACCCGAGACGCCGGCTCGCGGGGACGGGTCGAGGCGGCGACCCGGAGCCTGGTGCTGCGCGTGCTGCCGAGCCTGCGCGAGCGCATCTCCGAGTTCATCGCCGGCGTGGTCGGCGGCTGGGACGCCGGCATGATCGTCGAGAAGATCGAGCTGCGCGTCGGCCGCGACCTGCAGTACGTGCGCATCAACGGCACCCTGGTCGGCGCCCTGGTCGGGGGCAGCTTCTACCTGCTGCTGCGGGTGCTGTTCGGCGACGTCGAGTAGCGGCGCGGCGCTTCAGCGCCGGCGCACCGTCCTGCGCACCTTGACGCGTCAGGTGCGCGACGTCATCTGCTGTAATACCGGACCGCCCTGGTCCGCATCCCCTGCACATGGCGACGAAGGCGATGTTGAGGCTGTCGAAACTCACCGATTACGCCGTGGTCGTGCTGGTGCGGCTGGAAAGCAGCGCCGGCGTGACCACCTCCCCCTGCCTGGCCCAGGATACCGGGATCCCGGAGCCGACGGTGGCCAAGGTGCTCAAGGCGCTCGCGGCCGCCGGCCTGGTGTCCTCGCAGCGCGGCGCGCGCGGCGGCTACCGCCTGGCGCTGGCACTGCCGCAGATCTCGGTGGCGCGGGTGATCGCCGCCATCGACGGCCCGATCACGCTCGCCGCCTGTGTGGACGGCGCCGTCGGCCGCTGCGAGGCACAGGCCTGCTGCACCGTGCGCGGGCGGTGGGATCCGGTCAACGAGGCGATCCGCGCCGCGCTGACCCGCATCACGCTTGCCGACATGCGCGCGGACACCCCGTCGGCCTCGCGCGCCACGACGTTCCAGATCGATCCCCCGCAGGCGTCGCTTCGCGCGTCTGCCGCTGCCGAGTGAGGTTTCATGTCAGCCGTCGCCGAGACCCTGCATACCGTCGAGACCATGAGCGCCTCCACCTACAAGTGGGGGTTCGAAACCGACATCGAGATGGATCTTGCACCCAAGGGGCTCAACGAGGACACCATCCGTCTGATCTCGGCCCGCAAGGATGAACCCGAGTGGCTGCTCGCCTGGCGCCTCAAGGCGTTCGCATCCTGGAAGCAGATGGCCGAGCCGCGCTGGTCCAAGGTCGGCTATCCGCCGATCGACTACCAGGACGCGCACTACTACGCCGCACCCAAGCGCAAGCCGGGGCCGAAGTCGCTCGACGAGGTCGACCCGCAGCTGCTCGCGACCTACGAGAAGCTGGGGATCCCGCTGCGCGAGCGCGCCCGCCTCGCCGGGGTGGAGGGTGCCGACGCCGAGCCGGGTGACGAGCGCGACGGCCAGGGCCGTCCGCAGGTCGCGGTCGACGCCGTGTTCGACAGCGTCTCGGTCGCCACCACCTTCCGCAGCACGCTGATGAAGGCGGGTGTGATCTTCTGCCCGATCAGCGAGGCGGTGCGCGAGCATCCCGAGCTGGTGCAGCTCTATCTCGGCAGCGTGGTGCCGGCGGCGGACAACTTCTACGCCGCGCTGAACTCGGCGGTGTTCACCGACGGCTCGTTCGTGTTCATCCCCAAGGGCGTCAAGTGCCCGATGGAGCTCTCGACCTACTTCCGCATCAATGCCAAGAACACCGGCCAGTTCGAGCGCACGCTGATCATCGCCGAGGCGGGTGCTTCCGTCTCGTACCTCGAGGGCTGCACCGCGCCGATGCGCGACGAGAACCAGCTGCATGCCGCGGTGGTCGAGCTGGTGGCGATGGAGGACGCCTCGATCAAGTACAGCACGGTGCAGAACTGGTATCCTGGCGACAGCGAGGGGCGCGGCGGGATCTACAATTTCGTCACCAAGCGCGGCGCCTGCCGCGGCGCGCGCTCGCGTATTTCCTGGACCCAGGTCGAGACCGGCTCGGCGATCACCTGGAAGTACCCGTCCTGCATCCTGCAGGGCGAGGACAGCGTCGGCGAGTTCTACTCGGTGGCGGTGACCAACAACCGCCAGCAGGCCGACACCGGCACCAAGATGATCCACATCGGGCGCGGCACCCGCTCCACCATCGTCGCCAAGACGATCAGCGCCGGCCGCTCCGACAGCACCTATCGCGGCCTCGTGCGCATGATGCCGCGCGCGGCCAACGCGCGGAACTTCACCCAGTGCGACAGCCTGCTGATCGGCGACCGGTGCGGCGCACACACGGTGCCCTACATCGAGAGCCGCAACCGCACCGCGAAGGTCGAGCACGAGGCCACCACGTCGAAGATCTCCGAGGACCAGCTGTTCTATTGCCGCTCGCGCGGCCTGTCGCAGGAGGATGCGGTCGGGCTGATCGTGAACGGCTTTTGCAAGGACGTGCTCAAGGAGCTGCCGATGGAGTTCGCCGTGGAGGCGCAAAAGCTGCTCGCGGTCAGCCTGGAGGGCAGCGTCGGATGAACGGCGAGCTCAGGATCGCCGGGCTGTGCGCCGAGATTGACGATGCCGGCCACGCCAAGCCGATCCTGAACGGCGTGGAGCTGGTGGTGCCGCCGGGCGAGGTGCACGCGATCATGGGCCCGAACGGTTCGGGCAAGTCGACGCTGTCCTACGTGCTTGCCGGCCGCGAGGACTACGCCGTCACCGCCGGCAGCGCCCACTATGACGGGCAGGACCTGCTGGCGATGTCGCCCGAGCAGCGTGCGGGCAGCGGCTTGTTCCTCGCCTTCCAGGCGCCAGTCGAGCTGCCCGGGGTAAACAACGCCAACTTCCTGCGCACCGCGGTGAACGCGCTGCGCCGTGCGCGCGGCGAGCCGGAGCTCGATGCGGTCGCGTTCCTCAAGCTGGTGCGCGCCGAGTGCCGCCGGCTGTCGATGCCCGACGACATGCTCAAGCGCAACGTCAATGTCGGCTTCTCCGGCGGCGAGAAGAAGCGCAACGAGGTGCTGCAGATGGCGCTGCTGCGCCCGCGCTTCGCCATCCTGGACGAGACCGACAGCGGGCTCGACATCGACGCGCTGCGCATCGTGGCCGACGGCGTCAACGCGCTGCGCGCGCCCGGCTTCTCCGCCCTGGTGATCACCCATCACCAGCGGCTGCTGGAATACATCGTGCCCGACCGGGTGCACGTGATGGCGCGCGGCCGGATCATACGCAGCGGCGGTGCGGAGCTGGCGCGGCAGCTCGAAGCCGAGGGCTACACGCAGCTGATCGCGGAGGCGGCGTGAACGCCATCCAGCCCATGCAGAGCGCGCAGCAGGTCCAGGGTGCGCAGCCGGCGCACAACGCGCAGCGCTTCCTCGATCTGTACGAGACCCGCAAGCAGACGCTGCCCGGCGCGGTGCAGGAGCGCGACGAGGCGGCGGCGCTGTTGCGGCTGTCGGGACTGCCGAAGCGAAGCCTGGAAGCGTGGAAATACACCGATCTGCGCCTGCTGTCCGGGCTGAGCCTGCTCGGCGAGCCGGCCGCCTGCGACGCCGGATCCGCCGTCCGGCAACTCGAGCGTCTCGATCTCGCGGCCGCCGGACTGGCCGACGCGAGCCGGATGGTGTTCTTCAACGGGCGGCTCGATCCGGTGCTCTCCCGGCTGCCGGACGATGTCGACATCGAGACGGGCGTCAGCTTCGGCGCCCTGGCGCATCCGCAGCGCGAGCCGCTGGTGGCGCTGAACACCATGCTTAGCGAGGATGGGGCGCGCATCCACGTCCGCGCCGGCCGGGATGCCGGGCTGCTGCTGCTGATCCTGCTCGGCGCCGGCTCCACCGCCGGCGAGGGCGCCGCCGTATCGGCGCATCCGCGCTTCTCCGTGCTGCTGGAGGAAGCTGCGAGCCTGCAGCTGCTGGAGATCGCGCGTGGCGAAGGACTCTACGTCAACAATCCGGTGCTGGAGGTGGAGCTGCGCGAGCACGCCCGCCTGACCCACGTGTCGCTGCAGGACGAGGCGCGGCAGGCGCTGCACCTCTCAACCGTCTACGCGGCGGTCGGACAGGGTGCCGCCTATGACAGCTTCAGCCTGGCGCTGGGCGCCATCCTGGCCCGGCACGAGGTGCATGCGCGCCTGCAGGGACGCGACGGCACGGTCCACGTCAACGGCGCCCAGCTGCTCCTGGGCACGCAGCATGCCGACCTGACCAGCGTGATCGCCCACGATGCGCCGTCCTGCACCTCGCGGCAGACAGTCAAGAACGTGCTGTCCGGCTCGGCGCGTGCCGTGTTCCAGGGCAAGATCGTGGTCGCCCGCGCGGCACAGAAGACCGACGGCTACCAGATGAACCAGGCGCTGCTGCTTTCCGACACCGCCGAGATCGACAGCAAACCCGAACTCGAGATCTATGCCGACGACGTCAAGTGCAGCCACGGCGCCACCGCGGGCGCGCTCGACGAGGAGCAGCTGTTCTACCTGCGCAGCCGGGGCATCCCCGCCTCGGAGGCGCACGCCATCCTGGTGCGCGCCTTTCTCGCCGACGGGCTGGCACTGATCGAAGACGAGGCGGTGCGCGGCCTGGGGGGGGCGGGCGGGGGCCGGGGCGGGGCGGGGCCCCCGCGACGCACCCCCAGGGCCCCCGTA
>CAXTNV010000120.1:5955-8529 GCA_964245755.1 uncultured Acetobacteraceae bacterium
CGCCCGGCCCGGCGGGGGGGTCGCCCGGCCCCCGCGGGGGGGGGGGGCGCGGCCGGCGCCCCCCGCCCCTCGACCGTTCCTGGCAGGAGCAAGCGGCATGAACCAGATGGCCCCGATACACGACGTCGCAGCCGCGTCGGACCTGTCGCACCTGCGCGCCGACTTCCCGATCCTGTCGCAGACGGTGCGCGGCAAGCCGCTGGTGTTCCTCGACAGCGCCGCCTCGGCGCAGAAGCCCGAAGCGGTGATCGAGGCGATGGTGCACACCATGCGCACCCAGTACGCCAACGTGCATCGTGGCCTGCACTGGATGAGCGAGCGCACCACCGATGCCTACGAAGGGGCCCGCGACAAGGTCGCTGCGCTGATCAACGCGCCCTCGCGCGACGAGGTGATCTTCACCCAGAGCAGCACCGGCGCCATCAACCTGCTGGCGCACTCCTTCGGCGACACCATGCGGCCGGACCAGGCGGTGGTGATCTCCGAGATGGAGCACCACGCCAACATCGTGCCGTGGCAGATGCTGCGCGACCGGCGCGGCGTGGCACTCCGCATCGCCCGCATCACCGACAGCGGCGAGCTCGACCTCGAGCACCTGCGCGAGCTGCTCGCGGACGGGCGGGTCGGGCTGGTCGCTTTGACGCACATGTCCAACGTGCTCGGCAGCGTCACCCCGGCCGCTCGCATCGCGGCGCTCGCGCACGAGGCGGGTGCGATGCTGCTGCTCGACGGTTCGCAGGCGGTGGTGCATCGTCGCGTCGACGTGCAGGCGACGGGGGCGGATTTCTACGTCTTCACCGGGCACAAGCTGTACGGCCCGACCGGCATCGGCGTGCTGTGGGGCAGGCGGGCACTGCTCGAGACGCTGCCGCCGTTCCTCGGCGGCGGCGACATGATCAGCAGCGTCAGCTTCGAGCGCTCGACCTGGGCGGAGCTGCCGCATCGCTTCGAGGCCGGCACGCCGCCGATCATCGAGGCGATCGGTCTAGGGGCGGCGATCGACTACGTGAACGCGATCGGCTTCGACCGCATCGAGGCGCACGAGGCGGCCCTGACCGAGCACGCGCTGTCGCGCCTGTCGGCGATCGAGGGCCTGCGCATACTGGGCGAGGCGCAGGACCGCGGCGGCGTATTCTCGTTCACGATGCAGAACGCGCACGCGCACGACATCGCGACGCTGCTGGACCGCAGCGGCATCGCGGTGCGCGCCGGCAACCACTGCGCCGAGCCGCTGATGCGTCGGCTCGGTGTCGGCAGCACCGCGCGCGCGAGCTTCGGCCTGTACACGACCCGCACCGAAATCGACCTGCTGGCCGATGCTCTCGAGCAGGTGCGGGGGTTCTTCGCCTGACATGCGGCACTCCCAGAATCCTGCCCAGGCGGCCCCTGCCCAGGCGCCTCCTGCCGATGCGACACCTGCCGACGTGGCGCCGTCCGAGGCACCGGACAGCCGCGAGGCGTTGTACCAGCGCCTGATCATGGAGCGGGCGCGCCGCCCCCTGCATGCCGGCGTGCTCGACCCGGCGGATCGGTCGGCGGACGGCAACAACCCGTTCTGCGGCGACCGCGTCCACGTGACACTCGGCCTTTCCGAGGGCGGGCTGGTGCGGCGGGTGCTGCACAGCACGCGCGGCTGCGCGATCTGCGCGGCCTCGGCGGATCTGATGGCGCAGAGCGTCGAGGGACTGCATGAGGCCGCCATCCGCTCGCTGTTCGGGCGGTTCGATGCCATGCTGCGCCAGGGATCGCCGGACTCGGCCGGCGATCCGCAGCACCCTGCCGAGGCGCTGGGGCTGCTCGGCGCATTCGAGAACCTCCGCGACTACCGCTCGCGGATCCGTTGCGCCACCCTGCCGTGGACGGCGCTGCTCGACGCCTTGCAGAGCGAGGGAACCCCATGATGGCGATGTCGGCGCAGCGGGAGCGGGACGACGCGGCCTCGGTCCCGGACAAGGAGCTCCAGCCCGCCGGCGGCTTCTCGCTCGACGGCGACAACGGCTCCGCGCCCGCCTCCGGAAGCTGGACCCCCGCCGGCGAGGTGCTCAGCGCACCCGACGAGGATGCGGTGATCGCCGCCATCGCCACCGTGTTCGACCCCGAGATCCCGGTCAACATCTACGAACTCGGCCTGATCTACGCGATCGACCTGCACGAGGACGGACAGGTCAAGGTCGAGATGACGCTAACCGCGCCGGGGTGCCCAAGTGCGCAGGAGCTGCCGGTGCAGGTACGCGACGCGGTGCTGTCGATCCCCGGCGTCTCGGCCTGCGAGGTGGAGACGGTGTGGGATCCGCCATGGGATGCGAGCCGGATGAGCGAGGATGCTCGCCTCGCCCTGAACATGTTCTGAGACGGGAGACTTCGTCATGGCCACGACCACGATCCCGGGCACCGGCCCCGGCTCGAGCGCGCCCGAGGCGGCTGCCGCGCGTCCGCGGCGCGCGCTGCCGCCGCTGATGTCGCTGTCGGATGCCGCGGCGGCGCGGCTTCGCCTGCTCTACGACGGGGCGCATGCCGGGCAGCTGCTGCGCATCAGCGTCGGCACCAAGGGCTGCTCGGGGCTTTCCTACGACA
>CAXTNV010000120.1:8540-10241 GCA_964245755.1 uncultured Acetobacteraceae bacterium
GGGCTGGACCGACGCACCCGGTGCATCCGACGAGGTGGTGCATGACAAGGGGGTGACCGTGCTGGTCGACCGCAAGGCGTCGCTGTTCCTGATCGGCACGGTGATGGACTACCAGGTCCGCGATCTGGAAGCCGGGTTCAGCTTCATCAATCCCAACGAGAAGGGGCGCTGCGGCTGCGGCGAGAGCTTCCACGTCTGAGGCGCCGACCGTGGCGCCTCCGGCATGGGCGCGGCTTCAGCGTGCCGGCCGGGTGAACGCGGCGACGCTCTCCACCGCGCTCGACCAGTGGAACTGGTCGATCACCGTCAGGCGTTGCAGCCGGTAGCCCGCCTCGCGCAGCAGCCGCGCGTCCGTCTGCAGCGCGCGCGGGTTACAGCTCACCATCACCACCTGCGCCACCCTGGAGCGCGCGATCTCGCGCACCTGCGCGCCGGCACCGGCGAACGGCGGATCGAGCACCACCGCGGCGGCCCCACCGAGTTCCGGGCCGAGCAGCGGCTGACGGGCCAGGTCGCGCCGCACCGCCTCGAGCCGCAGCCCGGGCGCGCCGGCGCGCAGGCAGGCGACCGCGTCCGCCTGGCCCTCCACGGCGAGCAGCCTGAAGCGGGCGGCGAGGGCGAAGCTGAGCGTCCCGCAGCCGGCGAACAGCTCGATGACCCGCCCGCGTCGCGGCACCGCCGGCGACAGAGCCGCCAGCACGGCGGCGACGATCGCCCGCTCGCTCTGCAGGCTCGCCTGCAGGAAGGCACCCGGCGGCGGGCTGACGCGCACGCCCGACAGCATGTGATGCACCGGCTCGAGGCTGCACAGCGTCTCGGTGTCGGCGAGCGTGCCCTTGAGCGGGCGCCAGGCGATGCGCGGCACCGACGCCTCGTGTGCGAAGGCCGCGAGGCGGGCGCGGTCGGCGCTGTCCGGCGTCGCCTCGGTGGCCAGCAGCAGGTCGGCCCCGCTGTCGAACCGGTTGACGATCAGCGAGCCCTTGCCGCGCAGGCAGCCCAGACGCAGCAGCACCGGGCGCAGCGCCGTGATCAGTCCGAACATCGACGCCTCGAGCACCGGACACTCGACCATGTCGACCACCTCGTCCGCCGCGTTGCCGCCGCGGGAGTGCAGTCCGACCAGCAGGCCGCCCGGAACGCGGCGCAGCGCCAGGTCCATCCGGCGACGCGAACCAGGCATGCCCGGCACGTAGTCGATCGCGCCGGGCAGCTCGAAGCCGGCGTGCTGCAGCGCCCCCACCGCCTGCTGGCACTTGAACGAGGCCATCGCGTCGGGGCGCATATGCTGCAGCGCGCAGCCGCCGCAGCGGCCGAACAGGCTGCAGCGCGGGATCACCCGGTCAGGGCTGGGATCCAGCACCGCATCGAGGATCGCCGCCTGGCGATCGCCGGTCCGCACCCGCACCCTCTCGCCCGGCAGGGCGCCAGGGATGAACAGGATGGCATCGTCGCGGCGCAGGATGCCGTCGCCGGCGGCGCCGAGGTGGTCCACCACGGCTTCGAAGCGTGCCGCGGAGGGATCAGTCCTGGTCGGGAAGATCGTCGGCATCCTCTGTGGATGCCGGCTCGGTCGGCGTGGGACGGCTGGCCCGGGTCGGCAGCAGCATGAAGGCCGGGACCTCGTCGCCGAAGCCGATCGGGCTCGCGCCCGGCTCCTCCTGCCGCGGCCCCTAGTGGCCGCGCGCGGCGCCCGGGCGGCGC
>CAXTNV010000121.1:0-10166 GCA_964245755.1 uncultured Acetobacteraceae bacterium
ACGCGGTGCTGCATTTCGGCACCCACGGCGCGCTCGAGTTCATGCCCGGCAAGCACGCCGGCCTGTCCGGCAAGTGCTGGCCCGACCGGCTGATCGGCGACCTGCCGAACTTCAACCTGTATGCGTCGAACAATCCGTCCGAGGGCGCGCTGGCCAAGCGTCGCGCCGGGGCCACGCTGATCTCCTACATGACGCCGCCGGTCGCCAGTGCCGGGCTGTATCGCGGCCTGCTCGACCTGAAGTCGTCGATCGACCGCTGGCGCCAGCTGGAGCCGGAAACCGAGAGCGAGCCGCGCGAGGCGCTCTGCGCGCTGATCCAGGCGCAGGCCGGCGCGATCGACCTCGCCGACGCGCAGCCCGCCTGGGCGGAGCAGGCCCAGGCGCGGATCGACCGCCTGCGCGAGGCCCTGGTCGAGTTCGAGCAGACGCTGATCCCGAGCGGCATGCACGTCATCGGCGCCGCGCCGGATGCCGAGGCGCGCGCGGGGATGCTGGATGCCGCCGGCATCACCGATCCGGCGCGTCGCGCGGAGCTCGACCTGCTGCTCGCCACCGACCACGAGATCCCGGCGGTGCTGCACGCGCTCGATGGCGGCTACCTGCGCCCGGCCACCGGCGGCGACTTCCTGCGCACGCCCGAGGTGCTGCCTACGGGGCGCAACCTGCACGGGCTGGATCCGTTCCGCATCCCCAGCGCGTTCGCGGTGCGCGACGGCGCGCTGCAGGCCGACCGGCTGCTCGCCTGCCATGCCGCCTCCGGCCATGGCTCGCCCGAGACCATCGCGATGGTGCTGTGGGGCACCGACAACCTCAAGACCGAGGGCGGTCCGCTGTCGCAGGTGCTGTGGCTGCTGGGTGCGGAGCCGCGTCACGACAGCTACGGCCGGCTGTGCGGCGCCCAGCTGGTGCCGCTCGAGCGTCTCGGCCGCCCGCGCATCGATGTCGTGGTGACGCTGTCGGGCATCTTCCGCGACCTGCTGCCGATGCAGACCCGGATGATCGCCGAGGCGGCGCTGCTGGCGGCAGAGGCCGACGAGCCCTGCGAGCAGAACTACGTCCGCAAGCACGCGCTGGCCTTCCTCGCCAGCCACGGCGGCGACATGGCCGGGGCCGCCCTGCGCGTGTTCGGCAACTCCGACGACGCCTACGGCGCCAACGTCAACCTGCTGATCGACAACGGCGGCTGGAGCGACGAGGACGAGCTCGCCGAAGCCTTCGTCAAGCGCAAGGGCTATGCCTACGGCGTCAGCGGCAAGCCGCAGCGCCAGGACGCGCTGCTCGGCCAGATGCTGAAGACCGTCGATGTCGCCTATCAGAACCTGGACTCCGTCGAGCTCGGCGTCACCACCATCGACCATTATTTCGACGCGCTCGGCGGCATGGGCCGGGCGGTGCAGCGTGCCCGTGGCGCCCGCGCGGAGATCTATATCGGCGACCAGACGCGCGGAGCCGGCACGGTGCGCACCCTGTCGCAGCAGGTCAGCCTGGAGACCCGCACCCGGGCGCTGAACCCGAAATGGTACGAGCCGCTGCTGCAGCACGGCCACGAGGGCGTGCGGCAGATCGAGGCCTGCGTGACCAACACGCTCGGCTGGTCGGCCACCACCGGAGAGGTGGAGCCCTGGGTCTACAAGCAGCTCACCGAGACCTTCGTGCAGGAGCCGCAGATGCGCGAGCGGCTGTCCAGCCTGAACCCGGTCGCGTCGGCGCGGATCGTCAACCGCCTGATCGAGGCCAGCGAGCGCAAGTACTGGATGCCGGACGAGGCGATGCGCGACGAGCTGGAGCGCGCCCGCGAGGAACTCGAGGATCGTCTCGAAGGCATCACCATGGAGGTAGCGGCATGACCATCGTCACCAAGCCGGATCTGCTGCGTCGGGCCGCGGGCGGCGGATGCACGAGCTGCGCCGACGGCGAGGGCAGCGTGCAGGTACGCATGGAGGCCACGCCGCGCATCGGCACCGCGAAGGTGTTCGCGGTCTACGGCAAGGGCGGCATCGGCAAGAGCACGACCTCGTCGAACCTGTCGCTGGCGTTCTCCCGGCTCGGCCGCCGGGTGCTGCAGATCGGCTGCGATCCCAAGCACGACTCCACCTTCACCCTGACCAAGCGTCTGATCCCGACGGTGATCGACGTGCTGGAGGGGGTCGACTTCCATCCCGAGGAGCTGCGTCCTGAGGATTTCGTGGTCGAGGGCACCGGCGGCGTGATGTGCGTCGAGGCCGGCGGCTACGTGGTCGGCCAGACGGTGAAGCTGCTCAAGGAGCACCACCTGCTCGAGGACACCGACGTGGTGATCTTCGACGTGCTCGGCGACGTGGTGTGCGGCGGCTTCGCGGCCCCGCTGCAGCATGCCGACCAGGCGCTGATCGTGGCTGCGAACGATTTCGACTCGATCTTCGCGATGAACCGCATCGTCGCCGCGATCGAGGCGAAGTCGCGCAACTACGACGTCCGGCTCGGCGGCGTGATCGTCAACCGCAGTGCCGCCACCGATCAGATCGACCGCTACAACGCGGCAACCGGACTGGGCACGCTGGCGCACTTCCCCGACCTCGACGCGATCCGCCGCTCGCGGCTGAAGAAGGCGACGCTGTTCGAGATGGATCCTACGCCGGAGGTCGAGGCGGTGCAGGCCGAGTACCTGCAGCTGGCGGCGAAGCTCTGGGCCGGGGTGACCCCGCTCGCCGCCAAGCCGCTGAAGGACCGCGACATCTTCGACCTGCTCGGCTTCGAATGATGACGACGCTGCTCTACGAGCGGCGCCGGGCGTCGCTGGAGGCCTATTTCGACCGCACCGCGTTCGAGGCCTGGTCGCGGCTTACCTCGGACGCCCCACTCGGTCGCATACGCGCCACCGTGCGCGCCGGGCGCGACAGGATGCGCGCGACGCTGCTCGACTGGCTGCCGCAGGATCTCCATGGCCGCCGACTGCTCGATGCCGGCTGCGGCACCGGCAGCCTCGCGGTGGAGGCGGCGCGGCGTGGTGCCGAGGTGGTGGCGGTGGACCTGTCGCCGACCCTGCTCGACCTCGCGCGGTCGCGGCTCCCCGCCGGCCTCGCCGGTTCGGTGGACTTCCACGCCGGCGACATGCTGGACGCCTCGCTCGGCCGTTTCGACCACGTGGTGGCGATGGACAGCCTGATCCACTACCCGGCGCGCGAGATGGCCGACGCGGTGGCGGCACTGGCGGCGCGCGCGTCCGGGTCGCTGCTGTTCACCTTCGCGCCGCGCACGCCGCTGCTGTCGGCGATGCACGCGGTGGGCCGGCTGTTCCCGCGCGGCGAGCGGGCGCCCGCGATCGAGCCGATCGGGCAGAGGCGGATCGCGCGGCTGCTGCGTCGCACGCCCTCGATGGCCGGCTGGACGCACGGCCGCACGCTGCGCGTCTCGTCGGGCTTCTACACCTCGCAGGCGCTGGAACTGCGCTTCGGGGAGCGGAGCGCGCCATGAAGGCAGACGCCGCAATCGCCAGGAGCTGGAACCGGGTCGGGCTGCGCTACCTGCCGATCGCGGATGCGGTGAGCGCCGAACTGCCGCTGCCGCGGCTGCTGCGGCTGTCGCTGTTCCAGGTCTCGGTGGGCATGGCGCTGGCGCTGGTGATCGGCACGCTGAACCGGGTGATGATCGTGGAGCTCGCGGTGCCGGCGTGGCTGGTCGCCTCGATGGTGGCGCTGCCGCTGCTGCTGTCGCCGTTCCGCGCCATCATCGGCTTCCGCTCCGACACCCACACCTCGCTGCTCGGCTGGCGCCGGGTGCCGTACCTGTGGATCGGCACCATGCTGCAGTTCGGCGGGCTGGCGATCATGCCGTTCGCGCTGCTGGTGCTGTCGGCGGACAGCCACGGGCCGCGGATCGTCGGCTACATCGCGGCCTCGCTCGCCTTCCTGCTGGTCGGCGCGGGACTGCACACGGTGCAGACGGTCGGGCTGGCGCTCGCCACCGACATCGCCCCGAAGCACTCGCGTCCGCTGGTGGTGACGCTGCTCTGCGTCATGCTGCTGGTCGGCATCCTCACCAGCGCGCTGATCTTCGGCCTGCTGCTGTCGCACTTCAGCGAGTTCCGGCTGATCCAGGTGCTGCAGGGCTCGGCGGTGGTGACGGTGGCGCTCAACATGCTCGCACTTTGGAAGCAGGAGCCGCGCGCCGCCTCGGTGTTGATCCCCGCCACCGGCGCGCCGCGTTTCCGCGACGCCTGGGCGACCTTGTCGCACGAGGAGAACGCGCGGCGCCGCCTGGTCGCGGTCTGGTTCGGCACCTTCGCCTTCGGCCTGCAGGACGTGCTGCTGGAACCCTATGGCGGCCAGGTGCTGCACCTGCCGGTGGCGGCCACGACCTCGCTGACGGCCCTGCTCGCGTTCGGTGGCCTGGCCGGTTTTGCCCTTGCGGCGCGGCTGCTGACGCCGAACCAGGACCGCTACCGGCTGGCGGCGTTCGGCGCCCTGGAGGGCGTGTTCGCCTTCGCCCTGGTGATCGTCTCCTCGCCGGCGCAGTCGGCGATGCTGTTCGCCGCCGGCATCGTCGCCATCGGCTTCGGCGCCGCCCTGTTCCTGGTCGGCACCCTGGCCGGGGCGATGGACGCCTCGCGCGCCGGCCGCAACGGCCTAGCGCTCGGCACCTGGGGCGCGGTGCAGGCCTTCGCCGCCGGCGCCTCGATCGCCACCGGCGGGATGCTGCGCGACGGTGTCGCCTGGCTCGGCGCGCACGGCCGGCTCGGCGACGTGCTGCGCAGCCCGGCCGCCGGCTACCAGGCGGTCTATGTGCTGGAGATCATTCTGTTGTTCGCGACCCTCGTCGCCCTCGGCCGGCTCGTACGCTTCGACCGCGCCGCATCATTTCCGTCGCAGGAGGAAATCAAGTCATGCTGAGAGGTGCCTTCACCGGCTATGTCGACGTGACCCAGGTCGTGCTCTACGTGTTCTGGGCCTTCTTCGCCGGGCTGATCATCTACCTGCAGCGGGAGAGCAAGCGCGAGGGCTTCCCGCTGGTCTCCGACGTCCCGGGCCGGACCGACCAGCACACCCTCGACAAGTTCCCGCTGGTGCCGCCGCCGAAGCTGTTCCGCCTGTTCCACGGCGGCGACGTGCTGGCGCCGCAGCCCGAGCCTGCCGACCGGCTGGATCGTGCGGTGCCGGCCGCGCGCTGGCCGGGCGCGCCGATCGTCCCGGTAGGCGACCCGATGCTCGCCGGAGTCGGGCCGGGCTCCTGGGTGGATCGCGAGGACATGCCGGACCTGACCATCGACGGACTGGTCAAGTTCAAGCCGCTGCGCATCGCGCTCGAATACCGTGTCGACCCGCACGTGGCGCAGCCGCAGGGCATGCGGGTGGTCGGCGCCGACGGGGTCGAGGCGGGCACCGTGGTCGATGTCTGGATCGACGAGATCGCGCACGAGATCGTGTTCCTGGAGATGGAGCTCGACGCCGTGCCGGCGGCGCTGGGCGAGGCGGAGGCCCGCTCCTCGCGCGTGCTGGTGCCGGCGCCGATGCTGCGCTACCGGCCGCGCCTGCGGCAGGTGAGCGTGCGCGCGCTGCTGGCGCGGCACTTCGTCGACATCCCGCGCACCCGCCACCCCGACATCATCACCCGCATGGAGGAGGAGAGGATCCTCGCCTACTACGGCGGCGGCTACCTGTATGCCACGCCGGCTCGCCTGGGGCCGCTGCTGTGAGCCGCATGCGCGTGGTCCGCGACGTCAGGGGGGGGCGTCCATACGGCCTCCCGGGACCGCTGCCCGCGGGCGAGACGATCCTCTGGCAGGGCGCTCCGGACTGGCAGGCGCTGGCGCGACGGGTGCTGCACGTGCGCAAGATCGCGGTGTATTTCGCGTTGCTGGCCGCCTGGTGCGCAGGATCGGCGTTCTTCTCGGACTCGCCGCGGCTGTGGTACTCGATGGTCGCCCTGATCGTGCTGGGCACGATCTCGATAAGCCTGCTCTGCCTGTTCGCCTGGCTGGTCGCCCGCACCACCGTCTACACCGTGACCGAACGCCGCGTCGTGCTGCGCATCGGCATCGCCATGTCGGTGAGCATCAACCTGCCGTTCTGCTCGGTGGAGTCCGCCTCGGTGCGGCTCTACGCCGACGGCAGCGGCGACATCCCGGTGCTGTTGAACGGTCCGACCCGCATGGGCATCACCGTGCTGTGGCCGCACGTGCGGCCCTGGCGCCTGCAGCGGGTGCAGCCGATGATGCGTGCGGTGCCGGATGCGGCGCGGGTGGCGAAGCTGCTGTCGCGCGTGCTGGCCGCCAGCGCCAACCAGTCGGCGCAGCCCGTGCCGGAATACGCGCCCGCGGCATCGGCGCGGCCGGCGCGTGCCGACGCCCACGCATCGGTCGGAGCCTGAGGCGATGCGGAGCGTCTCGCGCAGTCCCTGGCTCGCCGGGCCGCCGCTGATCGCGGTGGCGGCGCTGAGCGCGATCGCGCTGGTGGCGTTCTGGCCCGCCTCGAACACGCAGCAGGCGGCAACGGTGATCGCCTCGCGGCAGCTGAGCTTCGTCGAGCGGCCCGGCGACCAGATGGCGATCATCGACGCGCGCAATGGGCTTCAGGCGGGCGAGGTCCGCTCCACCGCCGACGGTTTCGTCCCCGGCGTGATGTACGGCATGGAGGTCGCGCGCCGGCGCTTCGGCGTCGATCTGGATGCTCCGTACAAGCTGACCGAGCTGAGCGACGGGCGCGTGCTGCTGACCGATCCGCCCACCCACAACGAGATCGACCTGGAGAGTTTCGGCACCGCCAACGCTAGGCAGTTCGCCGCCCTGCTGCACAGCCGGGAGATCGACGCCGGCCGCGCATCCGCCAGCAACGCTGCGAACGAGAAGGAGCCGGGACGATGATCGGGTTCGGCGCCAGACGCATCGAGGCGACCTGCGTCGTCGAGATCGAGCAGAGCGCGCGCAGCTTCCACGCCTACGCGGTGCCGCAGGGCGTCGCGATCGAGCCGGGCGACGAGGTGCTGATCCACGATGCGCCGACCCATGTCGGCTACGGCGAGCGCCTGTCGCGCGAGTGCCGGATCACCGTCAGCCGGGCCGGCACGGTCAGGCGGGCTTGGACGCGGGCGACCTCGCTGTTCCTGCTGACGGGTCTGTACGAAGTCGGTTTCGAGGCGGGAGAGCAGGGATGAGCGAGACCATGGAGCCGCGCGGGATCATCGCGTCGAGGAAGGCCGGTGCGTCGAACGCGAGCACCGAGGCGGCGCGCGAGGACACCGTGCTGTCGCCGCGTTTCTACACCACCGACTTCGCCTACATGGACCGGATCGATATCGGCCTGGTGCGGCGCGAGTGGGACGGGCTGATCGCCGAGCTGGAGCGCGACCCCAACCAGAAGCATTTCCTGCGCGACGAGCGCTTCGACCGCGACCTGGACAGCCTGGAACCGGAGCTGCGGCGCGAGTTCCTCGACTTCCTGGTCAGCTCTGTGACGGCGGAGTTCTCCGGCTGCGTGCTCTACGCCGAGATCAAGAAGCGCATCACCAACCCCGACATCAAGGCGCTGTTCAGCTACATGGCGCGCGACGAGGCGAGGCATGCCGGGTTCATCAACGACTCGCTGAAGGATTTCGGCGTGGGCGTCGATCTCGGCTTCCTGGCGCGGGTCAAGAAATACACCTACTTCAAGCCGAAGTTCGTGTTCTACGCGACCTACCTGTCCGAGAAGATCGGCTACGCCCGCTACATCACCATCTATCGCCAGCTGGAACGCCACCCGGAGCATCGCTTCCACCCGATCTTCGCGTGGTTCGAGAACTGGTGCGGCGACGAGTTCCGTCACGGCGAGGCGTTCGCGCTGCTGATGCGCGCCGACCCCTCCCTGCTCGCCGGCCGCAACCGACTGTGGATCCGCTTCTTCCTGCTCGCGGTGTTCGCCACGATGTACGTGCGCGACCACGCGCGGCCGGTGTTCCACGCCGCGCTCGGCCTCGATCCGACCGAGTACGACATGCAGGTGTTCCGCGTCACCCAGGAGATCTGCCGGCAGGTGTTCCCGGTGGCTCTCGACCTGGACGATCCGCGCTTCGCCGCCGGGCTCGAGCGCCTGCGCCACATCGCCGTCGCGATCGGCGCCGCCCCCGCGCGCGGCGGCGTGATCGGCCGCGTTCGGCGGGCGGCCCTGGTGGCGGCGGCCGGCGTCGGTTTCCTGCGGCTCTACGCGCTGCCGGTACGCCGCCGCCCGATGCCGCGCGACGTGCGGCTGGCTCCCTCCTGGTAGGACGCGACGATGCTGCATCTGTATATCCTGCCGGCACTGTTCGCGCTGTTCGTCTGGTGGCTGAGCACCGGGCTGATCATGTACCTCGACGGACTGCCGCGCCGGACGTTCCGCTGGAGCATGCTGGGCGCCACCCTGCTGCTCGGCGCCTCGCTGTGGGAGCTTAACAGATCGAGCGGCGACATCTCCGTGCGCGGCGCCTATTTCGCGTTCAGCTGCGGCCTGCTGGCCTGGGGATGGCAGGAGATCTCGTTCTACATGGGCTTCGTCACCGGGCCGCGCGGCGCGCCCTGCGCCGAGGGTTGCAGCGGCTGGCGTCATTTCGGCCACGCGATCCAGACCAGCCTGTGGCACGAGCTGGCGATCATCGCCTCTGGTGCCGCGGTGGTGGCGCTCACGTGGCATCAACCCAACCAGGTCGGAACCTGGACTTTCATGGTGCTGTGGTGGATGCACCAGAGTGCCAAGCTGAACGTGTTCCTCGGCGTGCGGAACCTGAACGAGGAGTTCCTGCCGGAGCACCTGCAGTTCCTGCGCTCGTTCCTGACCAAGAAGTCGATGAACCTGCTGTTCCCGGTCTCGATCACCGTCTCGATGGTGATCATGGTGCGGCTGGTGCAGGCAGCGACGGCGACGCACGCGAGCACGTTCGATGCGGTCGGCTACAGCTTCCTGAGTGCCATGATGGGGCTCGCGATCCTGGAACACTGGCTGCTGATGCTGCCGCTGCCGGCGGCGGCGCTCTGGGGCTGGAGCCTGAAGTCGCGCAAGCAGCTCAAGCCGTTCGACATCGAGATCGTCGCGGGCTTCCTCGGCGCCGGCAAGACCACGTTCCTGCGCAACGCGCTGGCCGGCTACGGCCGCGACAGCGGCACCGTGGTGCTGGTCAACGACTTCTCCTCGGTCGGCGTCGACGGCTCGCTGCTGCGCGAGCGCGGCGCGGACGTGGTCGAGCTGCCGAACGGCTGCATCTGCTGCTCGCTGAAGAAGGACCTGGCGGCGCAGCTCAAGGCGATCGTCGGGCAGTGGTCGCCGAAGCGGGTGCTGATCGAGCCGAGCGGCGTCGCCGATCTGGCGTCGCTGCTGGGCGTGCTGTCGCAGCCGGATCTGAAGCCGATGCTGCGCTCGCTGCACGTGACGACGCTGCTCGACGCCGGGGCGTTCCTGCGCGACTACGGTCGCATGACCGCGCATTTCGAGGCGCAGGCGAAGCTCGCAACGGTACTGGTGATCAACAAGACCGATCTGGTGACGTCGGCGGTGCTGCGCATGATCGAGACCACGGTGCGCACGCTCAACCCGGCGGCGCGGATGATGCAGTCGACCTACGGCATCGCGGCACCCGTGGCGCACGAGCCGGTGCCGGCGCCGCACCACGATCACGATCACGATCACGACCACGATCACGCGCCTGCGATGCGGCACGAAGGGCAGCACAGGCATGACCATGCGCACGGACATGAAGACGGGCATGAAGACGGGCATGAAGACGGGCATGAAGATGGGCATGAAGATGGGCATGAAGATGGGCATGCACACGCGCATGACGAGGCGTTTGGCTTCAGCTCCTGGAGCGACACGCTGACGCACGGATGCGAGCCCTCGCTGCTGGCCGACCTGCTCGACGATGTCTGCGCCGGCGCCTACGGACAGGTCGAGCGGCTGAAGGGCATCGCGCGCTCGCAGGGCGGCTGGATCCGCTTCGACGTCGCCGGCGGTCGCGGCAGCCTGGCCGCGTTCGCGCCGCAGCACGACGAGGCGCCGCGCGTAGTGGCGATCGGGCACGCGATCGACGGCGCGCGGCTGAAGGCCGCATTCGATGCCTGCGCGGGCGGGCGCGATGCGGCCGTCCTGGAGAGCGCCGCGTAGCCGGCGCCACGGGCAAACCATTCCGGGGGGTTTTCGAGATGGACTATGAGGCGTTCTTCCAGTGGAAGCTCGACGGTCTGC
>CAXTNV010000122.1:0-6504 GCA_964245755.1 uncultured Acetobacteraceae bacterium
CGCCGACCAGGACGACGAGAGCCTGATCGAGCCCGGGCAGATGGTGGTCACCATCACCCGCGACGGCTTCATCAAGCGCACCGGGCTGGACGCGTTCCGCCAGCAGGTGCGCGGCGGACGCGGCCGCTCCGCGCTAGGGATGCGCGGGGACGACATCGTCACCCGCTCGTTCAACGCCCACACCCACCAGTGGGTGCTGTTCTTCTCCTCCGGCGGCAAGGCCTACCGGGAGAAGGTCTGGCGGCTGCCTGAGGCGAGCCCGACCTCGAAGGGCAGGGCGCTGGTCAACCTGCTGCCGGAACTCGGGGCGGACGCGATCACCACGGTGCTGCCGCTGCCGCACGACGAGACGCTGTGGGAGAGCCTGCACCTGGTGTTCGCCACCCTGCGCGGCAACGTGCGGCGCAACCGGCTGAGCGACTTCCGCAACGTGCGCGCGTCGGGCCTGATCGCGATGAAGCTGGAGGAGGGCGACCGGCTGATCGGCGTCGCCACCTGCCGCGACGGGCAGGACGTGCTGCTGGCGACCCGCGGCGGCCGCTGCCTGCGCTTCCAGATCAACGACGACGCGCTGCGCGTGTTCGCCGGGCGCGACAGCTCCGGCGTGCGCGGCATACGCCTCGCCGCCCGCGACGAGGTGAACAGCCTGTGCGTGCTGAACCATGTCGAGGCCGACGTCGCTGAGCGCGCCGCCTACCTGCGCATGGTCTCGGCGCGGCGGCGGCTGGAGAACGTGGCCGAGGACCTCGCCGAGCCGGAGCTGGTGGAGGACAGCGCGGAGGAGTCGGCCGGCGGCGAGGTGGCCGCGGGCGAGGCCTCGATCGGCATCGAGCGCTTCGCCGAGCTGGAGGCGGCCGAGGAGGTGCTGCTGACGGTGACCGCCGGGGGCTTCGGCAAGCGCAGCTCCGCCTACGACTATCGGGTCAGCGGCCGCGGCGGCCAGGGCATCGCCAACGTCACCCTGTCGGCGCGCAACGGCAGCGCGGTGGTGGCGACGCTGCCGGTGCTGAACGGCACCGACGTGATGCTGATGACCGATGCCGGGCGGCTGATCCGGGTGCCGGTGGACCAGGTGCGGGTGACCGCGCGGCAATCGATGGGAGTCACGCTGTTCCGTCTCAGCGACCGCGAGGTGGTGACCAGCATATTCCCGGTGCTGGAGGACGAGGCCGTCGAGGAGGTGGCATCCGCGGAGGAGGGCACCGTTGCGGACGACCCGCCGGGCGGCGAGGCCGGCGACGATGCGGATGGCTGAGCCGGGGCTGCATGTGGGGCTCTATCCGGGCACCTTCGATCCGGTCACCAACGGCCACCTCGACGTCATCGGCAGGTCGGCCCGGCTGGTGCAGCGGCTCGTCGTCGCGGTCGCCGCCAACATCGGGAAGCAGCCGCTGATGCACCTCGACGAGCGGGTGGAGTGCGTCAGCAACGAGGTCGCGACGATCCGCACCCGGGCGGGCGCGCCGGTCGAGGTGGTCGGGTTCGACAACCTGCTGGTGCAGTGCGCGCGGCAGCACGGCGCCAGCATCATCTTCCGCGGTCTGCGCGTCGTCACCGACTACGATTACGAGGTGCAGATGTTCGGAATGAACCATCGGCTCGATCCGGGCATTGAGACGGTGTTCCTGATGGCGACCGAGAGCCACCAGTTCATCTCGTCGCGGCTGGTCAAGGAGATCGCGCAGCTCGGAGGCGACGTCTCCTCCTTCGTGCCGGCCTACACGCTCAGCAAGATCATCGCGAAGCTCTCCTGAGCTTGCGCAATCCACGGAGGGACATGATGTCCGGGACCACCGCCTCGTCCGATGCCGCCGCCGCGACCGCGCCGTCCGACACGCTGATCCTCGAGCTCGAGGCCGGTGGCCGGGTGGTGATCCGCCTGCGTCCGGACCTGGCACCGCTGGCTGCGGAACGCCTGCGCACGCTCAGCGCCGAAGGCTTCTACGACGACGTCAAGTTCCATCGCGTCATCGAGGGTTTCATGGCGCAGAGTGGCGATCCGACCGGAACCGGCAGCGGCGGCAGCAAGCTGCCGGACCTGAAATCCGAGTTCACCAAGCAGGCGAAGTTCGTGCGCGGCAGCGTGGGCATGGCGCGCACCGCGCATCCGCACAGCGCCAACAGCCAGTTCTTCATCATGTTCGCGCCGGCGCCGAGCCTGGACGGCCAGTATACGATCGTCGGCGACGTGACCGAGGGCATGGAGCACGTCGACAAGATCAAGCGTGGTGCCGGCGGCAGCGGCGTGGTAGCCAACCCCGACAAGATCAAGCACATGCGTCCGGCCGACCCGCAGGCCTGAGGCGCACGGCATGGGCCGGTAGCTCAGCGGTAGAGCATTCGACTTTTAATCGAATGGTCGTGGGTTCGAACCCCACCCGGCCCACCAGTGACGTCCGGGCCCGCTCCGTCGCGACGACCGACGCTCGACAGCCAAGGTGGGCGGGCATGGCATCAGATCTTCTCGACCGGTTGCTGACGGCGCTGACGGTGCGGCTTCACGCTTTCTCGGTCTGCGAGATCCAGCGTGGGGCGCGTCTCTCCTTTCCGATGTTCGAGGCGGTCACGATCCATTTCGTGCTGCATGGCTCCGGACATGTCCTGGTCGGGAGCGGGCCCTGGCTGGCATTCGGTCGCCACAGCGTCATCATCGTCCCGCCGCGTCAGAAGCACCTCGTCGGCGAGCCCGAGGCCTCGGCGCTGCTGGTGCAGGCGGAAGACCATTGCGCCACGCTCGGAGATGGCCTCGTGGTGTTCACCGCAGGAGACGGCACGCGCGACATCCTGCTGCTGTGCGGCACCATCCCGGCTGGCCCCGGCAGCCCGTTCGGGCTGCTCGACCTGCTGCGCCAGCCGATGGTGCAGGACTTCGCGACCAGCGGTATCCTCAGCCACGTCTTCGAGCACATGCTCGCGGAGGTCGCCCATCCCGGCCTCGGCACCCAGGCCATGACCGAGATGCTGATGAAGCAGTGCCTGATCACGCTGCTGCGGCAGCATCTGCTGCAGGGCGAGGTCGGATCGCCGCTGCTGACCGCGCTGCATCATCCCCGCCTGGCGCGCGCGGTCGTCGCCGTGAT
Organism: uncultured Acetobacteraceae bacterium; assembly: GCA_964245755.1. Taxonomy (GTDB): domain Bacteria; phylum Pseudomonadota; class Alphaproteobacteria; order Acetobacterales; family Acetobacteraceae; genus Lichenicoccus. Next base: position 3,081 of record CAXTNV010000122.1, read on the forward strand.
CGAGAACCCGTCCGATGCGCACAGCGTCGAAAGCCTGGCGTCGCTGGCCGGGATGAGCCGTGCCTCCTTTGCCGACCATTTCGCGCGCGCGTTCCAGCAGGGACCCATCGACTTCGTCCAGAAGGTGCGGCTACGCCTGGCCGCGCGCCTCCTCACGACGACCGACCTGCCGCTCAAGGTGATCGCGCGCAGCGTCGGCTATGCCGGCGCCACCGCCTTCTCGCGCGCCTTCCGCAGCGTCTATGGTGCCGATCCGGCCGGCTACCGTGTTGCCGGTGGCGATGACGGGTTGCCGAGGCGGCACAACGCCCTGGCAGCGCTCGGGATCGACGCGCCGCCCTAGGCAGGCGAACCCTCCGGGTGATGCCTGCGCGTCCAGATCAGTCATCCTCGCGTCCAATTCTCGGCCTGCGGCGCCCCTCCGCTCGACCGGCTGGCAACTCGCGCGCCACTGGGATGCTGATCTCGCAGTCGGCCTCCCGCGAGCGGTCCGACGTCGGGCTGGGTCGCCAAGATCGCGCCGATGACGTCGGAGCCGCCTCGCCGGCGCGTGTGGCCCGGTCATCGTGTTCTATGGACCGGTCAGCGCCAAGTCGAGTGCCGGGCATTTTCAACTGGAGGTTCCATGTCGTCGCAACCGCTTCTCCCGCCTGTCACCCCGCTGCGCTTCGCCGCTTCGATGGAGGTTCCGGAAGAGAACGAAGCCGCCACCAACCAGTCCCTGATCGACACGATGGGCAAGATCAGCCAGACCACCTTCGAGCATTCCGGCCACGCGATCCGCAGCGTGCACGCCAAGAGCCACGGCGTGCTGCGCGGCGAGCTGGTGGTGCTGGACCGGCTTCCGGCCGAGCTGGCGCAGGGCCTGTTCGCGCGGCCGGGGCGCTACGCGGTGGCGATGCGGTTCTCGACGCTGCCGGGAGATATCCTGGATGACAGCGTCTCCACCCCGCGCGGTCTCGCGGTCAAGGTGATCGGGGTGGAAGGTCCTCGCCTGCCGGGCACCGAAGGCGAGGCCACGCAGGATTTCGTGATGGTCAACGCGCCCGCCTTCAGCGCACCGACCGCGGCGAAATTCCTCGGCAACCTGAAGATGCTTGCGGCGACCACGAACAAGGCCGAGGGCGTGAAGAAGGCGCTGTCCGCGGTGGCGCGCGGCACCGAGGCGATGATCGAGGCGTTCGGCGGCAAGAGCCCGACCGTCACCACGATGGGCGGCCAGCCGCAGACGCATATCCTGGGCGAGACTTTCTATTCGCAGGTGCCGATCCTGTACGGCGACTACATCGCCAAGTTCTCGGCGGCCCCGATCTTCGACCTTTCGAGGCTGACCGGCACAGCGATCGACGCCGCCGACCCGAACGCGCTGCGCCGCGCGGTGGGCGAGTATTTCGCGGCGCACGGCGGCGAGTGGGAGTTCCGCATCCAGCTCTGCACCGATCTCGAGGCGATGCCGATCGAGGACGCGTCGGCGATCTGGCCGGAGGACCAGAGCCCCTACGTCGCGGTGGCGAAGCTGCAGGTTGCCCCGCAGGATTCGTGGAGTGCGGAGGGCGTGGCCGCGATCGATGAGGGTCTGCTGTTCAGTCCCTGGCATGGGCTTGCCGCGCATCGGCCTCTGGGGTCGATCATGCGGACGCGCAACACCACGTACACCAGCTCCGCGACGTTCCGCGCCACGCGCAATGGCTGCCCGATCCATGAGCCCCGCGCGGCCGGCTGAGGATCGCGCCGGGCGGGATCATTGCGCATCGAGGTGTGGGCGGCGCCTCGTCACCCAGCACCGCCGCGCCCTCCGTCCGAGAAGCGGCGACGTCGAAATTTATTGATTTTTCCACAGACACGGCCGCGGTCTCATTTCACATCGGTCCCAACGGCCGAGGGTGCGCATCGTAAGCGCGCGGGTTGCCGGAGAGGGAGGCCAGGATGACCCGCTTTGTCTTCTCGAACCTGAACGCGGACGGAACCGACGATCTCTATTCGACCGACGGCACCGCCGGCGGCACCACGGACCTGCAGGCGGATCGGTATGGCTTCCTGCCCGCGGGCTCCGTGCCGCCCGATTTCCTGACGCTCGGCAACGACGTCCTGTTCGTCGGCACCGGCCAGACCATCGCCGGCGACCTCAACGTGATCTATCGCAGCGACGGCACCGCGATCGGCACCTCGGATGCACTCGTATCGGGTATCGGAGGCACCCTGTCGCCGAGTGGCTTGTGGGCGGTCGGCGACAGGGTGCTCACGTCGGGGGCCACCGCGACCGGCGTGCAGGGGCTCTACGCGAGCGGCGACGGGGTGACGTTCAACGAGATCGAGGTCGGTGTCGGCGTGGGCCCGAGCGGCATCGTCGTCTCGGGCGGCGTCGGCTATTTCGGTGCCGTGGATGACAGCGGCCATAGCCTCGGCCTCTGGCGCACCGACGGCACCGCCGCCGGCACCGCAAGCGTCGCCACGCAACCGGTCAGTCCCTATGGCTTCGCCAGCGCCGGCAAGACCACGGTGTTCACTGCCGCAGCCGGTATCGCGACCACGCTGTGGGTGACGGACGGGACCGCAAGCGGAACCAGCCCGCTGCAGGTCCCGGCGCTGGCCAACGCCTACGCCGAGAGCTCCCTGGTCTCGCTGGGCAGCAAGGTGCTGTTCACGGTCAGCAGCGCGCCGGACGCGCTGGACGCAGCGACCCTGTGGGCCACCGACGGCACCGTGGGCGGCACCACCGCGCTCTCGGATCTCACCGGCGTCTCGCTCGCGGCGTCGGACGTGCTCGCCGGCCTGAACAAGGCGGTGTTCGCGGTCGGATCGACGCCCTACATCACCGACGGCACCGCCGCGGGAACCACGCAGATCCCGACGCCCGCGCAGCAGGTCCAGCAGTTCGTGACGCTGGGCCACGACGTGATCTATCTCGGGACCGTCGACGGCGCCGTCTCGCTGTTCGCCTACGACGCGGGATCGGGCAGCACGACGCAGATCACGCTGCCCAGCGTGAACCTCGCCGGCAGCACCCTCAGCGTGGTCGGAAGCCAGGTGATCTTCGCCGCCGCCGATCCCTCCGGCACCGAGGCATTCTTCTCGACCGACGGCACCCAGGCGGGAACCGAGGAACTGACGCTTCCCGCCGGCGTGACGCTCAGGCCGGACAGCCCGCCCTTCATCGCGAGCCTGCCGACGCAGGCGCCGGCGCCGCCGCCGGGAACCGTGGTGACGCTGGGCGGCGGCGCGCAGAACTACGTCGCTGTCGCCGGCACCACGGTGCTCGCCGGCAGCGGCGACGACACCATCACCGCGGCCGCCGGACAGGTGACGGTCGTCGGCAGCGCCGGATCGCTGGCCTTCCTCGGCGGCTCGGGTGCCAGTTCCGTCACCGGCGGCGCCGGCTCCAGCACGATCTTCGGCGGCTCCGGCGGCGGCTACTTCGACGGCG
>CAXTNV010000122.1:6514-10036 GCA_964245755.1 uncultured Acetobacteraceae bacterium
GTGCTGGTCTCGCAAGGCGCCAGCGGCGCCAACACCAGCCTGACCGGCGGCGGTGCGGGCGACCAGCTCTTCGGTTCTGCCAGCGGCAACGACGTGCTGGTCGCGGGTTCCGGACGCGACTCGATCCTCGGCGGCAGCGGCCACACCACCATCCAGGGCGGCTCCACGGCCAGCGTCGTGTTCACCAGCGGCGGCTCGTCGGTCGTGTTCGGAGGCACCGGCGGGGGCGACACCATCGTCGGCGGCAGCGGCAGCCTCGACGTCGAGGCGCAGAAGGGAGACGCGATCTTCGGCGGCGGCGGCGCCCTGAACGTCACCGGCAGCACGAGCGGCGCGGACTCCATCATCGGCGGCTCGGGCGCGCTGATCGTAGACGGCCAAGGAGCGAACATGCTGGTGGTCGCCGGAAGCACGAACTCGAACATCCAGGTGGGCAACGGCGCCAGCCTGATCTTCGCGGGCTCGGGCAGCAGCACGGTGACCGGCGGCGCGGGCTCGCTGCAGATGCTGCTAGGTTCGGGCGCCAGCAGCGTCAGCGAAGGCACGGGCCCCGCGACCTACGACGTCGTGAAGGGTGCCGCCGGCGGTGCCGACGTGCTCGACGGGTTCCGCCCCGGTACCGACCAGATCCGGCTGTACGGCTACCAGCCCTCCGACCTCAAGGTGACGAGCAGCGGCGGCTCCAGCCAAGTCACCCTCGCCGACGGCACCAGGATTGACGTGGTCGGCGTGGCCAACCTGGGCACGAGCATCATCGTCTAGCGCGGGTCCGCGGCTCCGCTTTGGCGGCTGCTTGACCCGACGGACATTCTGGCCGCGCTGCCTAGCTCTCCAGCATCAGCGCCTCGGCCGGCTTGACCGGATGCCCGAGATACAGCGGCAGTACCGTCTCGGGCGGTCCCTCCATGCGCAGCACGCCCTGGTCCATCCACAGCACCTTGCTGCACCAGGCGGCGATGATGTCGGGCTGGTGCGTCGAGATGACCAGGATCTCGGCGTGCCGCACCAGCTCCTCCAGCCGCGCGCGCGCCTTGATCATGAAGCTGGTGTCGCCGGCAAGGAACCACTCGTCCATCAGCAGCACCTGCGGCCGGATCGAGGTGGCAAGCGCGAAGCCGAGCCGGATCACCATGCCGGAGCTGTAGGTGCGCACCGGCATGTCGAGGAAGCCGCCGAGGTCGGCGAACGCCTGCACGTCGTCCTCCAGGGCACGGATCGCGCGCGGACGCAGCCCGGCATACAGCCCGCGCAGGCCGATGTTCTCCCGGCCGGTGAGGTCGAAGTTCATCCCCAGGTTGGTGTCGAGCAGCGTGTGCAGCTCGCCCCGCACCGTAACCCGGCCGGCCACCGGCTCGTAGATCCCGGCGAGCGTGCGCAGCAGCGTGGTCTTGCCGGCGCCGTTGCCGCCGACCAGACCGAGCCTCTCGCCCGGGCCGAGCGAGAACGAGAGGCCGCGCAGCGCGTGCACCACCAGACGACGCTGCGGATCCTCGCGCAGGCGGTTCGACGCCGCCGCGGCGAACGTCTTGCGCAGCGAGCGCGCGGTGCCGTGGTACAGCGGGAACGACACGTGCAGGTCGCGCACCTCGATGCTGGCCATCGCCTCAGACCCAGTAGGCGAGGCGCGCGCGCACGCGGGTGAACAGGACCGCCGTCACGCCGCACAGCACGGCGCTGAAGCCGATCGCGCCCCACACCACCTCCGGCGTCAGCACGCCGCCGAGCAGCGGCCGACGCACGATCTCGAGCAGGTCGTAGAACGGATTGAGCGGCAGGAAGCGCTGGCCGTGCCGCATCAGCTCCGGCTTCCAGATGATCGGGGTGATGAAGAACACGATCTGCAGCAGGCTGCCGATGATCGGCGCGATGTCGCGGAAGCGCGCGCCGAGCGCCCCGAACAGGATGCAGGCGGCGATCCCGTCCAGCAGCCACAGCGCCAAGCCGGGCACGATCTGCAGCATGGCCACACCCGGCCAGACCCGGAACAGCGTGAACACCACCAGGATCACCACCACATTGTGCAGCAGCGCCAGCAGGTTGCGGATCACCACGCGCGCCGCATAGACGGTGAACGGCATCCGGATCGCGCGGATCATGCCTTCCGACTGGGTGAAGCACCCCGTGGAGTCGTTGATCATCCCCGAGATGAAGCCCCACAGCACCAGCGACAGCGACAGGAAGGGCAGGTAGTCGTGCAGGTTCATCCTGAACAGGTAGGCGTAGATCGCGCCCATCGAGGCCACCATCACCGCGGTCGAGGCGGTGAGCCAGAACGGTCCGAGCACGGAACCACGGTAGCGCAGCTTCACGTCGAGCCAGCCGAGCGTCCAGCACAGGCGCCACAGCGCGAGGCTGCCGCGCAGGTCCGCGCCGGCATGACGCAGACGCCCCGCCGCGGTCTCCGGGAACAGGTCGAGCAGTGGCTCGCGGGTGCGTTCGGCGGTGGGAAGTGTCACGTTCATGGCGGCATCCTACCCGAGCCCAGCGACAAGGGGAGGATGCCCGTAGCGCATTCTTGACCGTCCACCACGGGGCGGCGCTCCCGGCCGCCGCGCAACCGCAGCGGGCACCGACCGTTGGCGGCTCGGGATATCGTTCTCACAGCCTCAATGCCACGGGAAAAACCTTATGTTCATGCGCATCGACAAGCTCCAGGCGGAACTGCCGGAGCCCAAGAAGCCGGAGCCGAACGCCGCCGCTGCCTTGCAGGAGCTGCTGGGAGGCAAGTACGGCGAGATGTCGACGCTCGGCAACTACATGTTCCAGAGCTTCAACTTCCGCAACAAGTCGAAGCTGCGGCCATTCTACAGCCTGGTGTCCAGCATCTTTGCCGAGGAGCTCGGCCATGTGGAGCTGGTCAGCACCGGCGTATCGATGCTGAACTCCGGGCCCGGCAATCCCGAGGAGGATGTCGACATCTCCAAGACGCCGTTCGAGGCGATGCAGGACATTCGCCTGGCTGGCAGCTTCCTCAGCAACGGCGGCGGCGCCATGCCGATGAACTCCAACGCCGCGTCCTGGAACATGGACATGGTGACCACCACCGGTAACCTGATCATCGACCTGCTGCACAACTTCCACCTCGAGTGCGGCGCGCGTATCCACAAGCTGCGCGTCTATGAGACGATGACCGAGCCGACCGGCCGCGAGGTTTGCGGTTACCTGCTGGTGCGCGGCTCGGTGCATGCTCACGCCTACGCGCTGGCGCTGAAGAAGCTCACCGGCGTGCAGATCGAGAAGATGCTGCCGACTCCGAACATCGATCTCAGCCGCGTGCCCGAGTGCCAGAAGTACCTCGACGAGGGCAGCCACCGGCGGTTGTATCGCTTCAGCCCGACCGACTATCACGAGGCCTCCGGCGTGTGGTCGAACGACGAGGTCGCACTTCCCGGCGATCCGCCGGGAAACCTCGAGCTGGTCGACGGACACCCGCAGGGCGGCAAGATCCCCGAGCTCGAGGGCAACTACGGCGCCTTCGCGCCGGACTACGCGCCGCAGGAGATCTTCGAGATCGCCAGCAAG
>CAXTNV010000123.1:0-9960 GCA_964245755.1 uncultured Acetobacteraceae bacterium
GGCGCGTTCGGGCCGGAGAACGGGCAGGACTTGCGGCGGCGATAGAACGGCCGGCGGGCGCCGACCGCGGTGCGGCGCTGCGCGGGATTGACGTCGGTGCTGTCTGACATGTGCCCTACTCCGCTTCAGCCATGTCGCGGCCGCCGCGCGGCGCGCCCTCGTCGCGGGCACGGAATTCCTCGCGGTCGTCGTAACCGCGCTTGCGTCCGCTATCGAAGCGCCCGGCCGGCTTGGGACCGCGGAAGCCGCGCTCACGCTCGTCACCCTTGCGGCTCAGGATCGCCGACGGGTTCTCGTCGATCGCCTCGATGCGCAGGGTCAGGAAGCGCAGCACGTCCTCGTTCAGGTTGAGCTGTCGCTCCATCTCGTTGACCGAGGCCGGCTTGGCGTCGAGGCCGAGCAGCATGTAGTGGCCCTTGCGGTTCTTCTTGATCTTGTAGGCGAGGCTGCGCAGCCCCCAGTACTCGCGCTTCTGCACCGAGCCGCCTTCGCCTTCGAGCTGGCCCGCGATGGTGTCGGCGAGCCCCTCGACCTGCTGCTGGGTGACATCGTTGCGCGCGATCAGCACGCACTCGTAGAACGGCATGGCTGCTCCCTTCGGCTGAGTTCAACCCGCGGCCCCGGACCATTCCAGGCGGCTGCCCGACCGGATGGAGCCGGGCATGGGTATAGCCGAGGCGGATGCCACCGCCCCGGCAGGGAAGGCGCGGCTTAGAGCACGCGCCGACGCACCGCGCAAGCGACCGCGGCACTGACGAGCGGGGCAGCCAGAGCCGCGGGCGCCGCTTGCCGGCAGCCGACGCGCCGGTCGGATCTCCGCAGCTAGCGGGCGGACACTCGCTCTTCGTAGAGCAACGTCGCGGCGAGATGGACGTCGACGAAGGTTTCGGAGCCGGCTGACGGGAGATCAAGCTGGGCGCTGCCGTTGGTCCAGCGATACGCGCCTTCGGCGGCGTACCAGCCGTCTCGCGCTTGCGCGTCGGTGCCGAGCGCCAGGTTGTCCAGTCCGTTCCACACGATCAGCTTCTCCACGGCCACGCCGAGCATGCGACGGTCGTCCACGAACGGGCCGATGATCTCGGCGGGAACCGCCGCCCGGGAAAGCAGCCGCGTCGGTCGGGCGCCGCTCGGCACATGGAACATGTAGCGACAGCTGTTGTGCCACCGGGCGGGGAGCTCGCGCCCGTCATCCAGAAGCAGCCGCAGTTCGGGCGTCTCGGTGAGCGCCCCGGGCTTGTGCTCATGTTCCATGCCGATGTCGCTCGCCCGGTTGGCCAGGCGCCTCCACAACGGCTCGACGGATGCACGGTCGACCACGAGCGGCGCGGCTGGTGGGGTGGCGGCGGCCCGCGCAGGGATGCCGAGCGCGTCGCCGAACAGGTTGCGGTTGCCGCTGTCGAAGTAGCTCTCGGTGGCGAGCCCTTCGGATACCAGGATGCCATGCCGCTCGAGCTCGACATGGAAGAACTCGTACTGGTGCAGGCTTCGCTCGACACAAATCGATCGGCCATTGACGAGCATGCGCGCGGGGATGAGCCCGCCTTCGACGAACACACGATGCTCCGGGGTGATCAGAAGGTCGCGGTGCGGCAGATTCTCGGCGAACGCGTCGCGCCGGATGCGAATGGGGAAGGCCTCGTCCCGTCCTCCGAAGCTGGCGGCGTCCATCCTGCCCGAGCCGGCCCAGGTGATCGTGCGGGCAGTCCGGACGCCGTTCTCGAGCACGCTGACGAGCTCCCCGGCGCGCAACGCCTCGACCGGCTGCTCACCCTTCGGCGTCGCGATCATCGTCCCGCGCAGGAAGCAGGTCGCCGTGATGGTCAGGGTGGTGCTCGAAGAGGTCGAGCCATCGCTGTCGTTGACCGCGAGGTCGAACAGCGTCGACACGGTGTTGCCGACTGCCACCTGGGCGGCCGTGGGCGTGAACTTCAACGCCTGAAGCTCGGCCTGCAGGGTGGCCGGCGTGGTCGCACTCAGGGTGTAGGTGCCGCTCTGGCCACCGGTCTTCGTCAGGCCCGTGCCGCTGAGCAGGCCGTCGAGATCGGTCGGGGTGCCGTTGTTGGTCAACGTTATGGTGGCGCTGACGGTGGTCGAGGAGTCTGGATCGGTGACGCCGATGGAGCTGAAGGGCGACAGGCTGGCAGCGTCCGTGCCGCTCTCGGCCGAAGGCAGGCCGGAGATCACGGGGATGGAGCCGCTGCCGGTGGTGCCGTCGCTGATCAGGCGCAGCGGCGTCGTCGGGCTCGTACCGCTGCCGTTGCGAACCGACGTGTAGAGCGACGGGGTGCCTTCGTACAGCGAGCTCGGTGTTTCGGTCTTCCAGTCGACGTAGAGCGCGCTGTAGGTGCCGCCGGTCTGCGAGAGCGAATGGATCTCGAAGGACGATCCGCTCGGAGACACCGCATAGGGAAGCGTGCCCATGCTGGTGAACGTCGTCGTACCTCCGGAGCCCGTGACGCTGAAGCTCGCGCTCGTTATCGAGGAGAGCGTCCCACCGGTGGTCACGTCGTATACCGCCGTCCACGTCCCGGACATCGTCGAGCCGTCCGAGAACTTCGCCCCGCTGATCGATGTCGTGACGGAGGTGTAGGTGTCTGCCATGGAAAGTCCCCAGAGGACCAGGTGGGCGCCGGCCGCACCCTACTGAGATAAAATCCGTGGCCGCAATGAAAATTCCCGGCAACGATGACCCCGGTGTGATCGCTCCGGGCGGAGCGCGCTTCATCCACCGGCTCCCTTGCGGACCGTCACCGCGGCGGTTCGGCACCTGCAGGCTGTTCCGCCGACCGCCCGGCGCCATCGTCTCGCAGACGGATCAGCTTGTTGCCGCACCGCCAGGCGGCGGCGGGAACGCGCGGGATCCGGCCTGGGGATCCAGTGGCGCGGGCGCGATCGGGGCCGGGCTTCGCCGGCCCGCAGGCTCACGCAGGATCTCCTGCGCCGTCCGCCCCTGCCGGAGAGCCACCGTGAGGCGCGTGGCAACCAGGACGATCAGCGGCGTGCCTATCAAGGTGGGCCCGATGAAGGCGACCGGCCTTGGCAGTGCGGTGAGGGTCACGACGGCGAAGGCGCTCACGGTGGCGATGTAGGCACCCGACATGCCGATCATGTGCCGGACCAGCCAGTCACCGTCGCGCACGCCGCATCCGGTCAGCTGCAGCATCTCGCGCAGCGTCAGGATGCTGCCGCCGGCGCCGAAGAACAGCTCCGTCACGTTCCCGCCCGCGATCGATCCGCGGACGAACAGCCCGGCGCTGAACGCGAGCGTGAGGGCCGCGACGAGCCAGTCGAACCAGCGCGCCCCCTGCCCGGCCTCGTGCAGACGCTTCTGGCCCGGCGCCCGCCAGCCGGTGAACACGAGAAAGAAGCTGAACACCGCGATCACCAGCAGGAGCACGTTGCGCGTGGCCAGTGCCAGGCAGAGCGCCGACGCGGCCGTCACCACCATGGCGGCGGCGTAGCAGCGGCCGGACAGGCGGTGCGCGCGCCGGCCCTTGCGCGCCAGCATCGCCATCGGGCCGGCGAGCAGCGCCGTCGCACCGGCCGCTACGTGCAGAGCCAACACCGCATCGAACCCCACCGCGCGCATGTTCGCCGCTCCGACCATCTTGACAGTGACAAGATCACGTCGGTCGGGCCGCCGTCAACGTCTAACTTGGCACCGTCAAGATCCTGCCTTCCCAAGCGCGGCGGCGGCCCGGGTGACGCGACAACTAGCCGGTCGCGAGGCTGCGGTCGGGCGCCGCGATCCGTGCCAGCAGCCGGTCCAGCGCCTCGCCGAGTCCGGCGGGATCGACCGTGAAGTCGTTGTAGAAGCCGCCGTGGAAGTCGGAGGCGGCCTGGTCGGTCACGTGCTCGGCGGCGATGAAATCCAGCGAAGTCGGCGCCTCCATCAGCTCCGGCGCATGGTAGATGCGCACCGATCCGTGCGGATGGTCCAGGTTGATCCGGTTGGTCAGCACCAGGCCGGGCTTGTTGGCGACCCAGCGATATTTCGCGAGCCCGGCACCCCAGAGCGACACGAAGCACAGCGCCTGCTGCGCCCAGAACAGGCTGCGCGCGACCGGTGCTCCGACCGTGCTGATCAGCGTGACGTCGTCATCGTGGAAGTGGCGGCGCAGCTCGATGACGATCTGCAGCTCGTCGAGCACCGCCGCCCGCGGCCCGCGCGGGCCGAAGCTGCCGTAGTCGGTCGAGGGATCAGCCTGCAGGCGGGCGTTGACGCCGTCGATCACCACCGCGATCGGCCCCAGGCGGTGCGAAAGGTGCTCGATCACGCCCCGCCACAGGCCCGCCTGATCCGGCACAGTGCGGTTATGCACGCGCAGCCCGATCAGGATCACCGGCCTGCCCTGCCCCTCCAGGGCCGCCGCGACAGCGCGGTCGGGCTCGACCGCAGGGTCCTGCCGCGCCACCTGCCCGACGCGGGCGGCCAGGTGGGCGGAGACGTACTCGTCGTAGACGCGCATGGCGGTGAAGCCTTCGCGATAGACGAGGTCGGCGACGTCGCGCGCCGGCAGGCGCACGACCCTGCCCGCGAACTCCGGAAAGATGCGCTCCACCGGGCCGAACACCTCCGTGCCCGCTTCCGGGTTCGGCACGATCACCGCGGGCAGCGCCTCCGCCGGCAGCGCGCGCCGGATCCGTTCCAGCCCGGTCAGCTCGTTCCACAGCACGTGGCCGACATGCAGGCCGGGAAACGGCGTCAGGATGTTGGCCGGCCGCTTCTGCATGGCCAGGTAGCCGGGCAGCAGCTCGGCGTGCCGCACCATCGCCGCGAGCAGGCGCGGAAACAGCCGGCCGGCATGCTCCGGCGTGCGCAGGGCGACGGTGCAGTTCAGCGCGGGGATGAACAGCTCGCGCTCGCTGATCACCGGATTGTTGCACAGGTAGAACACCCAGGCGGAGCCGGCCCCGGAGGCGGGCGTCTCGAACCGGCAGGCGCTGGTGCGCTCGTCGAGAATGGTGGTGGAGGTGTGCAGCACGGCACCGGTGAACGGACAGGCCGCCTCGTAGGCGCCGCCCGCCAGCACCGCCATGTGCTGCTGCTGCATCCGCGGCTCGACGCAGGCGCGCAGCGCCGCGACCGCGAGCGATACGCCCCCGACCAGGATCGCCCGCTGCTCCGGGTCGAGCGCATCCAGCGAGATCAGCGTCGGCGGCGGCGCGAGCGCTTCGCCCGTGAACTCGATCAGCCGCGCGATCGTCTCCGGGTTCAGCGCGTGCAGCCCGAGCGGGTCGAGCGCCGCCTCGCCCGGATTGCCCGACAGAAGTCGATCGCGCAGCCGTCGCAGCGCCGGCATGGCCAGGGCGCCGAGCGCGTGCAGCGCGTCGGCGGGCAACTTGTCGAGATCGTTGCAGATCAGGGCGTGCGAGGCGTCGAGGAACCAGGTGGCCTCGCGCCCGCTGCCGTGGCGCAGCTCCAGCAGCAGCACCCGGCCGAAGCCGCGATACAGCCCTACCGGATGCCAGCCATGCACCAGACGCTGCACCGGCCGGCCGTCGCGGCCGATCGCGCGCCACCCCCGGCCGGGCTCGTGCGCCTGATAGTGCCCGTCGCGGAAGCGGACCGGCGACAGCCCGGAACTCATTGCGGCATCGGCGCCGCCGGACCGAGATAATGGGCGCGGGCGTGGTCGATGGCGGTGGCGATCGCCCCGAGTCCCGCGTCCGCGGCCTCGACCTCGCGCATCTCGATCACCACCCAGCCGGCGTAGCCGATCGCGTCCAGCGCCGCGCCCGCCGCGGCATGACCGCCGAGCGGCTTCGCGAATCCGCCGAGCTGCGGCTCGGCGATGTGGAAGTGCGCGAGCGACGGCGCCGCTCCGCGGATCGCGGTCGCGATGTCGTCGCCGCCGAGCTCGACGCAGGCGGTGTCGAGATGGGCGCGCACCCGGGGGTGAGCCGCACGGCGCACGATCTCGACCACCTCGGCCGCGTGCTCGAGGAAGTCCGCGCCGTACAGCGCCGGCACCGGCTCGATCGCCAGCGTCAGGCCGCCGGCGTCGGCGATCTCGCCCAGGCGGCACAGCCGGTCGGCGCCACGTGCCATCGCATCCTCGGGCGACAGCGCGCCGCGCAGCCGGCTCCTCGGCGCGCCGAATACCGCAACGCCGGCGCCGAGGGCCTGCGCGATCCCGGCCACGCGCCGTACGTGCTCGGCCATCGCCGCGAATCCCGCCGCGTCGCCGAGCAGGGACACGTCCGGCCTGAGAAAGAAGATCGCCTGCAGCGAGCTCACCGACAGTCCCGCCTGGACGCAGCCCTGCCGGAAGCTCGACAGGCGCTGCGGCGTGATCTCGTCCCAGGGCGCGATCCGCGTCGGCGCCACCTCGACGCCGTGCGCGCCGCGCGCGGCCAGCAGCGCCAGCGCCGACGCCTCCGCCCGCGCCGGCCAGGCCAGGTTGGACACGCCCAGTCGTCGGCGCGCTGGCGCGGTCACGCGCGGCGCTCGATCTCGACGAAGCGGCCGATCGCCTGCAGCACCGCGATCCGGTCCATCACGTAGCCGGCGCAGCCGCCGAACGCCGCCGCGTGCACGGTGCGCATGTCGTACTGCGCCGCCGGCGGCGCCTCCGCGCCGATCGCGCTGCCGGGGAAGCAGCGCGCGCGGATCTGCTCCATCGCCAGCGGCTCGGTGGCGAGGTTGAGCAGCGACAGGCGGTGCTCGCGGGCGACGCGCAGGTCGGCCGCCAGCCGGTCGAGCGGATACCACTGGAACGAGGAGTCCGGGTTGATCAGGGCGACGCGGTTGTCGTGCATCAGGTCGAAGATCGCGTTCTTCTTCAGCCCCGGGCCGAACAGGGCGGGCAGCCGCACGATCTGGTGGCTCGCGAAGCGTTCCGCGACGAAGCGCTCCAGCATCGCGCGGTTGCTGCCGTAGGCGTGCAGTCCCTGCAACACCGGCGCATCGCGCTCGGTGACGCGAAGCGGCGGGTCGTACACGTCGATGGTCGAGATCAGGGTGAAGTGCCGGACGCTGACCGTCTCGAGGTGGCGCATCAGCCCCTCGATGCGCGCGCGGTCCTCGTCGGGATTGCGGTTGGCCCACCATTTCACCGCCGCAACGCCGGCGCAGACCACCTCGTCGAAACCGCGGCCGTCGATCCCGTCGATGCTGGTGGAATTGAAGGTGGCGGAGAAATCGCGCTGGCGCAGCAGGTTGGAGCCGACGAACCCGGTGTGCCCGATCAGCGCATCCTCACTGGTCATGCGTGCTCACGCTCCGGTGGCGAAGGGAGACCGACCGCAGCGAGAGGCCGGCGACGCGCGCAAGCGCCGCATCATCGTTGCGGTGAAACATCAAGAAGCGTCCACGCCCGCCTGGCGTTCGATGAAGATCTTTCTCAGCCGCGCCAGCACGCCGGCGGCAGCGATGCGCCTTGGCTCGTCGGAGGGTCCGCCGGCCACCTGCACGATGCCGGTCGGCGGCGCCACCGGCGCCGCCTGCGCGCGCGGGGACGCGTCCGTCCGGGGACGCTCGGCGAACTTGACGCAGGCGCTGCGGCAGAGCTTCAGCCAGATATCGATCGCCGGCGTCTCCGCCCTGCCGAAACTGGCGCTGTATCCCTTGAGAAGATCGGGCGCGACCCACTCGACCTCGCAGGGCTGGCGTCCATCCTCGAGCTGGCTGATCCAGAACAGCTTGTTCGGACCGTACTGGTTGAGTGCCGCGTGCAGCGACAGGATCTCGCCGAGGTCGCGCGTCGCGTTGCGCTTGTAGACGAAGATCTTCTCGCCGTCCTCGAGATCCTCGATCAGCTTGCGACCGAGATAGGCCAGCTTGGCCTCGTTTTCGGCCAGCACATCGGCCTCGTTGATGTCGGCCGGGTCGCGCCAGGTGTGATAGAACATGCCGCACGCGTCGGCCCAGATCATGTACTCCTGGCGGCCGTTGAAGAAGTTTATCGTGCTTCGCAACGAGCCCGGAGCGCCCAGCCCCTCGAAGCGGGTCTCGATCAGCCGGATCAGGCTGGTCAGGCCGAACGTTCCGGCGAAGCGCAACAGGCTGATCGGCTCGAGCCCGACATGGCGTTGCGCGAAGCCGAGCTCGCAACTGTCGCCCAGGCTCTCGAAATGGCCGAGCAGCTCGTGATCGGCAGGCCGGCCCGGCGCCGGAGCGTGCGCCTCGCCGTCGGCCGACAGCGACGCCATGTCGAGCCTGAAGGCGGAGTGCGGCCCCTCCAGCGGCGGATCGAACGCGAACTCCACGCGCACCCGCTCGCTCCGCACCAGCTCGGGGGGAATGAAGCAGCTCAGGCTGGTGCCGTGGTTCTGCGCCGAGCAGAGCAGGCTGCTGCTGATCATGCGGCCGTCGATGCTCAGGGTCATGCGCGTCCCGTCGCGGACCACCGCGATATCGAGACGTAGCCGGAATGTCGACGAAGGCTCCGGCACCTCGAGCTCCAGGAAGCTGCACGTGCCGAGGATCCAGGCGCAGCCGTTGACGTCGATGAACCAGCCGCTGGAAAGCCGGCGGAAGCGCTCGGTCTCCTCCTGCGGACGGATCGTCGCCACGGTGTGCAGCCGCCGGCCGCCGGCTGCGAAGGCGAGCCCGCTCTGCAGCCTGTCCAGGCCCGGGCCGGGATCGAGGCGCGGCGCGAGTGCCTCGAGGGCGGTGCGCGCGCTCGGGCTGAGAAGCATGAACCCGTCCGGGGCGGGTGCGACGGCGCTCGGTGCCGCCTCGCGAGCGATGCGACGCACGAGACCCTGCCGACGCACCGGCGCCAGCAGCGATGGCGGGACGGCATCGAGCGACGTGCCGAGGAAGGTGCCGTCCGCATGCACGAACCAGGGCTCCGCCGACCGCTCGCGCGCGGCGAACTCGAGGACGTGGAGCGGTGCGAAGCCGGTGTGCAGCAGTCGCGCCGTTGCCGGCGCCGGCGGCGCACCGGGCGGCAGCCTCAGCGCCGTCGGGCCGCCGAAGCGGCCACGCAGGCAGGCGGTGCCGTCGATCAGCACCAGTGGATCGAAGACGATGTCGGAAAGAAAGCCGGTGAGCGGGATCTGCGCGCGGGTGCGAGCATTCAGTTGCGCGTGGGCCGCCCTGGCATCCTGCGCCGCACGGGAGGCCGGATCCGCGATCCAGTCTGCAACGTGCTCGGAGATCGCCCGCAGCGCCTGGTCCGGCAGCCGGACGATCTGGTCGGTGATGCGCTCGCCGTCCTCGGCGACGTACCAGGTCGCCTCGTTGCCGTGGCCGTCGACCAGCTCGAGCAGGTGGATCGGCCGGAAGTGCACGAACAGGAAGCGCGGCCGCCAACCGGGATGGAAGCCGTCGATCGGGCCGCCGTGCGGATGGCGCAGCGCCACCTCGCCGCCGGGCAGGCGCAGGACGAGGCGATCGGTGCGCCTCGTGACGAGATCCTCGTCGAACTGGATCGTCATCATGGCTGCCCGACGCCCTCGTTCCCGTCACCGGTCATGCGCGATCAGGCTGCGGCTGACGATGTCGTGTCGCAACGGCGAGGCCAGGGTCGCGAAGCCGCGCGACTGCGACGATTCGATGAAGGAGAGGATGCGCTCCATCGCGAAGAAGATGGTGTCGATCTTGCCCGACATGACGTGGAAGATACGGCCGCGACGGAACACCGAGCAGGAGCGGTCGTCGAAGCTGCCGACCGGCTTGGTCTTCAGCGCGAGCTGCGGACCCACCAGCCGGAAATGTTCCCGGAAGGTCGGCAGGTAGCGCGAGACCTGCTGCTCCATCGCCGCCACCTTCGCGTTCACCGTCTCCAGCGAGACGCTGTCGCGCGCCCGGCGCGCCTCCCCGATCAGGTTGAAGCGGCCGAGCGGCGTGTGCGGCACCGAGGACAGCGTGTAGATCGACGGATCCTCGGTCGGGTAGACCGAGCAGAGCGGGCCGTCGACGAAGGTGACGGCGGGAAACGGCTCGTCGGTCTCGTAGTAGAGCAGGATGGTCGGCTCGTAGAAGAACGGCATCGGCATGCCGAGCTGCTG
>CAXTNV010000124.1:0-9770 GCA_964245755.1 uncultured Acetobacteraceae bacterium
CGGATACATGCTCAAGCACGCCGCAGACCTGATGAAAGGTGCATAACACGCCCTAGGACATAATAAGACCACCGTCGACGTTGATGGTTTGCCCCGTGATGTAGCTCGCATCCGGACCTGCCAGAAAGGACACGAGCCCCGCAACATCGTCGCCTTGCCCAGCACGACCCATTGGGATGCTCCCTACCCACTCCTTCATCAGCTCACCCGGGGCATAGTCGCCGAGCAGCTTGCCCCAGACCTGATCGTTGTATGTCCACATGTCCGTCTCGATGATGCCGGGGCAGAAAGCGTTGACGGTGATCGCCTCCTTGGCGACCTCCTTGGCCAGACTCTGGGTTATTCCCAACACACCGAACTTACTGGCTGCATAATGCGGCGTGAAGACAAACCCCTGTCGCGCCTGTCCGGATGCGGTGTTGATCAATCGGCCACCCTGGCCATGCTTTCGGATCCGCGCGATGGCCTCCTTACAGCACAGGAACACGCCCTTAGTGTTCACCGCCATTACCTTGTCCCAGGCTGCCTCATCAAGATCCTCGACGCGGGCGATGGTGATGACGCCGGCGTTCTGCACCGAGATATGCACCCGCCCGAAAGCTCGCTCGGCCTCGTCGTAGAGCCGCGCAACGTCAGCGACAACGGTGACGTCCGCCTCGACCGACAGCACTTGGCCGCCTTGCGTCTTGATGCTGTGCGCCACCCTGTGGATGGCGGGCTCGTTGGCGCTCAGCACCACCGCAGCTCCGTCCCGCGCCAAGCGAGCGGCGATGGCGGCACCGATGCCCCGGCTGGCGCCGGTGACAACGGCGACTTTTCCAGCAAGGCTCATGATGGCTCTCCTTTTTCCGGCGCAGCATCGAGTCGCGCGGCAGTGAACTGGTCGGTGACGAGCACGTCGATCAGCCGGCCGTGCAAGGCGCCAAGCAGAGCCTGCCGCTTGCGCACACCGCCTGCGACCGCAACCACGCGCGGGATGGCGCGGAGCTGTTCCAGCGTAATGCCAATGACCCGTCCGTCGATCGCGGAGCGGATGGGCAGACCCATGCCGTCGAAGAAGTGCAGGCACAAGTCGCCTACCGCGTTCAGCGAAGCGAGCTCCTGCAGTTCCCCCGGCGTGAAGATGTTGCCGCTGTCCGCCAGCAGCTTCGACGGCTCGATACCGCCGACACCCACCAGCGCCATGGTGATGCGTTCGAACTCTGCCATCGTCGAGGCGACATACGGATCCGCCACCAGCGCATGCTTGGCGTCGATCGAACCCGCGACGCCCTGCGTGGCCAGCAGCATCGGCTCGGCTCCCGTCAGCCTCGCAAGGCGGGTCGTGAGCGCAGTAGCATGACGTTGCACGCTGGGGTTGCCCATACCGCCCAGGATCTGGACGACGCGTGACGCTTGCGCGCGCCTACCGGGCTCCAGATTATCGACCATGCGCAGAAGACTCTCGCTCCAAGACGAGATGCCAATGATCTCGCCGGGTTGCAGTGTCGCTTCCAGATAGTGCGCCGCCGCCTCGCCGATCCGCGAAAGGATCTGCTCTTCGCGATCCTCCGCGCACTCGGCCACTACGACTTCCGACAGCCCATAACGTTGCGCCAGACGTTCTTCCAGCTCTGGATAAGTTCCGGATGGCGCGTCGACGGTGATCCGGACCAAGCCCTCGTCGCGCGCTCGCTTCAGGAGGCGCGATATGCCGGCCTGCGAGATACGAACCTTCGCTGCGATCTCCGACTGCTTCATTTCATCGAGGTGATACATGCGTGCAACCCTGGCGATCAGTCTCAGTTCATCGGATCGCGCCATCGGGTTTCCGCTTTACCAGCAGCAGAAGCCGCCATCGACCAGCAGATCGACCCCGGTGCAGAAGGACGCTGCCTTGGAGGACAGGAATACCGCAGGGCCGACCAGCTCGTCGACGCCCGCCATCCGCCCCATCGGGGTCTGCTCCTCGAACGCCCTGGTCTGGTGAACCATCTCGGGCCGCGTGTTCATCGGCGTCGCGGTGTAGCCCGGGCTGATCGCGTTCACCCGCACTCCTCGCTGCGCCCATTCGATCGCCAGGCTTTTCGACAGGTGGATGACCGCGGCCTTGGCCGAATTATAGTGCGCCTGCATCAGACCACGATTGACGATTACGCCCGACATGGAGGCGATGTTGACGATCGAGCCGCTTCCGGCCGTCAGCATTGCCCGGGCTTCAGCCTGGCAGCACAGGAACAGGCCGGTGACGTTGACGTCGTACATGCGCTGCCACTGCGCGCGGCTCATCTCCTCCGCCGGTGCTGCGTTGGCGATGCCGGCGCAGTTGATCGCCACCGACAACCTGCCGAGCGATCCCCGCACCGCGCCGATGGCGGCCGAGACCGATACCTCGTCCGTCACGTCGCCGTGCAGGGGGACGGCTCGGCGTCCGAGCGACACGATGCGTCCGACCGTGTCGGCGAGGCCGGGACTGGATGCCACGTCGAAGCAGCCGACATCCGCACCGGCTTCCGCCAGCCCGACCGCAATACGCTGGCCAATCCCACTTCCGGCGCCGGTGACGAACGCCACGTCGCCGGACAAACTGAACAGATCCATCATTCCGGTCCTATGACGTTGCCAGCTCCATCACCCGAACGCTGCTAGCCTCGGCCCGCGGCAGTACGCCCATCTGCCGGCCGCGCGCCAGCACCATCACCCGGTGCGCCAGACCCAGCACCTCCTCCAGGTCCGACGACACCACAATCACAGCCATTCCCTCAGCGGCCAGAGCCGCGATCACCTCGTAGATCGCCGCCCGCGCGCCCATGTCGATGCCACGCGTCGGCTCGTCCAGGATGAACACGCGCGGTGAGCGCGCCACCCAGCGAGCGATCACCACCTTCTGCTGGTTGCCGCCTGACAGCGAACGCACGCTCTGCTCCGGCCGTCCTTTCACTCCCAGGCGCTGCACCAGGGCCGTGGCGAACGAGCGTACCGCCTCCGGCATAAGCCACCCGTGGCGAGACAACCGCTCGGCGTTGCCCAGCGCCAAGTTCTCGGCGATCGAATGGTCCAGCAACACGCCCTGGCCCTTGCGGTCCTCCGGCACGAGCACGATGCCCCGCCGGATCGCCTCGTCTGGCCGGCCGAGCCGCAACGACGCGCCGTCCAGCACGATGCGTCCGGACGCCAATGGATCCGCGCCAGCGATCGCGCGCACCAACTCTGTGCGCCCGGCCCCGACGATGCCAGCAATGCCGAAGACCTCGCCCGCCGCGACGGCGAAGCTGACGTCCCGGAACGCCCCGGTGGCCGAACTCAGCGAGTCCACCCGGATCACTTCAGCCGTGGTGGGGGCGCGCATTACAGGAAAGATGCGGTCGATAGAGCGGCCGACCATGTCGCGCAGCAGAGTGGCGACCGGCACCTGCGCGGTGTCGTGCGTCGCCACCAGCTGGCCGTCGCGCAGCACCACCACCCGGTCGGCGATCTGCGCTATCTCCTCCAGTCGATGGCTGACATAGATGAACGCCACGCCTTCCGCCTTGAGCCGGCGGATCTGCGCGAACAGCTGCTCGGTCTCGACCAGCCCCAGCGCGGCCGTCGGCTCGTCTAGGATCAGCAGGCGGGCCCCCAGCGTCAACGCCTTGGCGATCTCTACCTGCTGCTGCGCCGCCACCGACAGGCCGCGCACCAGACGGGTTGGCGACACCGTCAGCCCAAGGGCGCGCAGGTGCTCGCCAGCGCGCCGGTTCATGAAGGCGCGGTCGACCGCGCCGTTGCGCATCGGCAGCCGGCCAACGAACACGTTTTCCGCGATCGACAGATCGGGCAGCAGGCGCATCTCCTGGTGGATCAGCCCGAGCCCGTGCGCGATCGCGTCGCCTGGTGAGGCTGGCGTGTATGGAACTCCTTCCCACAGCATTGTGCCCGCATCTGGGGAGATCAGGCCGCAGATGATGGAGGACACGGTCGACTTGCCTGCTCCGTTCTCGCCCAGCAGCGCGACCAGCTCGCCTTCGCGCACGTCCAGATCAATGCCCTGCAGCACTGCCACGCTGCCGAAGGATTTGCCCAGTCCCCGAATGCTCAGTCGCATGATGCGCTCCTCCTTCCCTGCCCCGGATCCTGCCGCTGTTCGTCTCAGGGATGGTGGGCGATGAAGGGCGCGACGTTGTCCTTGGTCGCTAGGTCGGCCTGCTGCAGCTGCTGCGCTGGGACAGCCTTGCCGGCGATCAGGTCGAGCGCGCTGTCCACCGCCAGGCGACCCATGAACTGCGACTTCTGCGCCATGGTCGCGGCCAAGGTGCCCTTCTGCACCGCCTTCAGCCCGGCCACGTCGCCGTCGAAGCCGACCACGGTCACCGGATGATCCAGATTGGCCACCTTCACCGCCTGCGCTGCTCCCAGTGCCAAACCGTCGGCGCGGCCGAAGAACACGGTGATGTCGGGATGGCGCTGCAGCATGTCCTGGGCGATCGAGAAGCCCTCGCTTTGCGACCATTCCTGGCTCGCCTGCTTCGCCACCACCGTGAGGCCCGGGCATTTAGCCAGCGCCGCCATGAAGCCCTTGTCGCGGTCCATCTCTGGAGTGGTGCCGATCTGGCCCTGGATGATCGCCACGTGGCCGTTGCCGCCGATCTGCTTGCACACGTAGTCGCCCAGGGTATGCGCGGCCGCGACGCTGTCGGAAGCGATGAAGGTGTTGCCCGGCGCGTCTGGGGCGTTGCGGTCTACCGCGATCACTGGGATGTGGGCCGCCTGCGCCGCGCGCACCGGCACGCCGGCCGCCGTTGCGCCAGCCGGGATGTAGATGATCGCCTTGGCCCCACGGGTTATCAAGTCCTGGATCTGGTTGACCTGCGTGGCGGAATCGCCGTGGGCGTCGACCACCACCAAGTCGACTCCTTTCGTTCTGGCTTCCGCCGTAGCGGCCTGCTTGATCTGGTTGAAGAAGTCGGCCTGAAGGTTCGCCACCGCCAGCCCAATCGCAGGTTTGGTCTGCGCCACGGCGGGTGCCGCGTTCAGCATGGCGGCGCCGGCGAGGCTGGCGGCAAGACCGGTGATTTTGGACATTGGTGCTTCCTGTTCCCGATGATGTGCGAGCGTTGACCGCCCTTTAGTGAAACTTGCTAGGTCCGGCGACGCAGCGTGTCGAAAGTGACCGCGACCGCGATCACGACGCCGATCACGACCTGCTGGATGAAGGGCGAGATGCCGACCAGGTTAAGCCCGTTGTGCAGCACGCCGATGATGAACACGCCGACCACGGTGCCGGCGATCGATCCGATGCCGCCCGATAGGCTGGCACCGCCGATCACCACCGCAGCGATCGCATCGAGCTCGTAGCCGAGGCCGGCGGAAGGCTGCGAGCTGTCGAGCCGCGCCGCCATCACCGCCGCTGCCACCCCAGCCAGCAGCCCCGACGCCGCATAGACGGCTACCGTGAGCTTACGCACCGGGATGCCGGCCAAACGCGCCACCTCCGCGCTGCCGCCGATCGCGTACAGGCTGCGTCCGGTGGCGCGGTAGCGCAGGAAAACGGTTGCCGCGATCGCAAGTGCTGCGAACATGCCAACTGTGGCAGACAGCACGCCGAGATGACGCTCGGTGGCGAGGGCGGTGAACCAGTCCGGATAGCCCACTACCTGCTGCCCGTCGGTGGTGATGTTGGCGAGCCCGCGCGCCACCGACATCATGGTCAGGGTGGCGATGAACGCCGGCAGCCGCGCCCGCGTCACCAGCAGCCCATTGACGACGCCGCAGATCCCGCCGGTGACGATGCACAGCACCAGCGCCACCGGGAACGGGATCCCGTAGTCCTGCGGCAGCCAGCCCAGCACCATGATCGACAGCGCCAGGATCGATCCCACCGACAGGTCGATGCCGCCAATAATAATGACCCCGGTCATGCCGAGCGCCAGGATGCCAAGCGTGGTGACCTGGTCCACCACGTTCAGGGCGTTGCGCAGCGTGAGGAACACGCTCGTGGTCAGGGAGAACACCACGCACAGCAGCACCAGCCCGATCAGCGGCCCTTGCGCGCCGCTCAGCAGCGAGGCCAGCGTGCGTCGAGGCGCGGCGGGAATGACGGCCTGCAGTCCGGGCGGTCCGGCGGTGCTGGTGCTCATCGTGCGGCTTCCCCGATTAGCCGGCTTGAAGCGCGTGCCACCGCAGCGCGCCAGTGCCGGCTGTCCACGCCCTGATTCGGACTTCCTTCGAAACGGTCGCGCGGCCGTGGCAGTAATTCCAGCGCCGCGCGCGCCCATACCCCGGCCGACAACCCGGCCAGGTGGGCCGCACCCAGCGCGGACAGCTCCGGCTCGCGTGCGCGGAGGATCGTGCAGCCCAGCCGGTCCGCCTGCATCTGCATCAGCCCGTCGGTGCGGGTCGGACCGCCATCAACGAATAGCTCACCGACCGTGCCGACGCTGTGCCCGATCGCCTCGACCACGTCGGCGACCTGGAACACCAGGCTTTCCACCGCCGCCCGCGCGATCGCCTCCCGGGTGGTGCCGAGCGTGAGGTTTGTCAGCAGCCCGACCGCGTCGCGATCCCACCACGGCGCGCCCAGCCCGCCAAAGCCCGGCACCAGCGCCACCCCGTCGCTGCGCGAGGCCAGCCCCATCGCCACCAGCGCCGGCAACTCGAGCCCGAGGATCCCGGCGATCCAGCGCAGCGTTGAGCCGGCGGAACGGATGTTTCCTTCCGCCGCGTAGGCTGGGCGATCGGTCATCCAGCCGATGGTCAGGCACAGCCCAGCCTGCAGATCGGCCGGCCGGTCGATCAGCCCCATCACCGAGGAGCCGGTGCCGTAGGTCGCCTTCACCTGCCCCTGCGACAGCGCACCATGGCCGAACAAGGCCGCGTGGCTGTCGCCCATCACGGCCCCCACCGGCGTGCCATCGCGCAACGGTGCCAGCCCGCGCACCGGCGGAAATGGACCACTGGATGGCAGCACCCGCGGCAGGCAGGCGCGCGGCACGTCGAACAGCGCGAGCAGGTCGTCGTCCCAGTCTACCGTATGCACGTTGAGCAGCTGTGTGCGCGACGCGTTGCCGGCCTCGATCACGTGTGCGTCGAAGAAGCCGCCGAGCAGCCAGCTGTCGATCGTGCCCAGCCGGATCTCCCCAGCTCTTGCGCGGGCGCGGCCCGGATCGTGCCGATCCAGCAACCAGCGCGCCTTGACCGCGGAGAACATCGGGTCGAGCGGCAGCCCGGACCTGGTCTGGACCAGCCGCTCGGCGTCCTCGGAGCGCAGCGCGTCGCAGATCGCCGCCCCGCGCTGGTCCTGCCAGGACACGACCGGCGACAACGCGGCTCCGGTCGCCGTATCCCACAGCAGCAGCGACTCGCGCTGGGTGCTGAAGCCGACTGTCACCACGCATGCGGCGTCGCGACCCTCCAGGCATGCCGCGACCGCTCGGCGCACGCTGTAACGGATCTCGTCCGCATCTTGCTCCACCCATCCAGGGCGGGGATGATTTTCGCCAAGCGGCGCCGAGCTGCGCGCGGCGAACCGGCCATCCTCGCCGACCAACGCGCACTTGGTGGCACTGGTGCCCTGGTCGATGGCGAGGACAAACCGGCCGGCCATGTCAGGCCAGCAGTTCGAGCGCCGCGGCAACCAGGCCGTCCGCGTTCAAACCGAAATGATCAAGCAGGAACGCAGCCGAGCCGGTCGGCGCGAAATGGCGCACGCCGAGAATGCGCATCCGAATCGGATGGTGCCGCACCACTGTTTCCGCTACCGCCGAGCCGAGGCCTCCGGTGACAATCGCTTCCTCCGCGGTGACGATGCCGCGCGTCTCGCGCGCCGCCGCTAGCACCGCCGCCTCGTCCAGCGGCGCGATGGTCATCATGTTGAGCACCCGCGCCGACACGCCCTGCCGGGCCAGCCGGTCCGCGGCGTCGAGCGCCCGCGACACCAGCACTCCAGTCGCGATCAGCGTCACGTCGTGACCCTTGCGCAGCACCAGGGCTTGACCCGGCTCAAACTCCGCATCCTCCGGCGTCACCGCCGGCACCTTGAACCGGCCGACGCGCATGTAAACCGGCCGGTCCGCACCCGCTGCCCAGCGCACCGCGTCGCGGGTCTGCTTCGGGTCGGCTGGATTGAGGATGGTGATGTCAGTCAGCGCCCGCATCCAGGCGAAGTCCTCGATCGAATGGTGGGTTGGGCCCAGCTCGCCATACGACATGCCCGGACTGTGCCCGCATAGCACCACGGCGTAGTTGTTGTAGGCTACGTCGGCTTTGATCTGTTCCAGTGCTCGGCCGGTCAGGAACGGCCCGGCGCAGCACACGAACGGGACGAAGCCGCCATTTGCCAAGCCGGCAGCGACGCCGACCATGTTCTGCTCGGCGATCCCGACATTGACCAGTCGGTCCGGGAACTCCTTCTGGAACCCGCCCATGTTGGATGAGCCGACGGAGTCGTTGCACACGGCGACGATGCGCGGATCGATCCGCGCCAGCTCGATCATCGTTTCCGAAAACGCCACCCGACAATCGAAGGTTTCGACGCCGCCAGAGGCCGGCGGGCTCATCTCGTTCATTGTGCCAACTCCTCGAGCGCTTGCACGACCTGGTCCGGCGACGGCACCTTGTGGTGCCATTCCACCCGGTCCTCAATGAACGAGACACCCTTGCCCTTCAGGGTGTTGGCGATCAGGACGCGTGGCCTGTCGACCCCCGGCGCTTCGAAAGCAGCGAGCAGGGCGGCGTGGTCGTGCCCGTCCACCTCCATTGCCTCCCACCCGAACGCGCGCCACTTGTCGGCCAGCGGCTCTAGCCCATTGGTATCCTCGGTGCGGGCACCCTGCTGCAGGCGGTTGCGATCAACCACGGCGGTCAGGCTCGACAGCCTGCGATGGCCGGCGAACATGGCCGCCTCCCAATTCGAGCCCTCCTGGAGCTCGCCGTCGCCCAGCACCACAAAGGTGCGGTAGTCCGACTTGGAGATCGTCGCCGCCACCGCGGTTCCGACCGCGATTGGCAGTCCGTGCCCCAGCGGCCCAGTGTTCGCCTCGACGCCCTTCACCTTTCGACGGTTCGGATGCCCGTTCAGCGCCGACAGTGGCGCCATGAAGCTCGGCAGCAACTCCGGGCTAAAATAGCCAGCTTCGGCCAGCACCGAATACAGAGCCGCCGAGCAATGGCCTTTGGACAGGATGAAGCGGTCACGTCCCATCCAGTCCGGCTCTTCCGCCCGGTAGCGCATCACCGCGAAGAACAGCGTGACCAGCACGTCGGTAACCGAGAAATCACCACCGATGTGTCCCATACGCGGTGCAGTGATCGTCTGGACGATAGACACCCGCGTTGCTCGGGCGATCTCTTTGAGCTTAGCAACCTGGGCATCGCGTTGAGCAGCTATGCCGACGAAGGTTCTCAGGTCATCGGTCCGCGGAGGCATCTCGGATCCTGCGTGTTAACGGTGATCGGGGCTAGTCTGAAGCTAGCCAACATGAATATATATTCACTACCTACTATTTATACACACTAGAGATCCTGCTGCTGCCGGTCAAGCCTGTCGGCTCGGTCGACTCCTGCACCAACAACCTCCTGCCAAGGCAGGTCGGCCAGGCCCCGGCCGTGGCGGCTGTGGACGCGATACGAAACGGTTTCGCAATCTGGACAGGCGGCCACCCCCGGTCGGAGCCTGGTCTCGACGATGATGCAATCGGCGGTGGGAAGGAGCTGCTGCATCAGCAATCCGGGCGAGATCAGCACCGTTGTTGCACAGACCGACGTAGGTTTTGCGCTGGCGCTGCTCGAAGGTCGGTTCAGACCATGCGGACGGA
>CAXTNV010000125.1:0-5095 GCA_964245755.1 uncultured Acetobacteraceae bacterium
CGGCGCAGGTAGCGGTCGGTGCGCCAGTCCTTGGCCAGCTCGACGCAGGCGCGCTCGAGCTGGTTCGGGTAGCGCTCCAGCTTGGCCTCCAGCCGCTCCAGCAGGGTAAAAGCGTCGGCGGTGGCGCCGGCGAAGCCCGACAGGATGCTGCCGGAGGGACCGATCCGGCGCACCTTGCGCGCGTTGCCCTTGATGACGGTCTGGCCGAGCGTGACCTGGCCGTCGCCGGCCATCGCCACCTCCGCTCCGCGCCGGACGCACAGGATCGTGGTGCCGTGCCAGCCGATCGGGTCGTGGCCGGGGGAAAGATGTGTCTGCATGACCGCGACAGATAGGCAGTCCGCGCCACGGTGCAAGCGCCGGGCCGGGTCGGGGTCCCAGATGGCAGGGCCGCGGGACGAGGCGCACGCATCACGACGCCGGGGCTGGGCCGGCTGCTGCTGCGCCCTCGCCGCGGGCGACCACCACCGAGATCGGGCTGCTGGCGTCCGTCACGTGCAGCGGCGTGCAGCCGGCGGGATCTCCGTCGCACTGCGCCGGCAGCGCCTGGCGACGGTCGGTGAACACGATGTCGGAGGCGCGCAGGCGGGTCATGCCGGGCAGCCGCGCCATCAGGTTCAACGGCAGGGCGGCACCGGCGAGCAGGGCGGAGCCGATCCCGGCGCGCTCGAACAGCACCACCGAGAAGCCGGGCGAGGCGAACGAGGCGCCGGGTGCCAGCATGTACGGACCGCCGTACAGGCAGCCCTTGCAGATGATCACGCTGCCGGCCTCGTGCGGCACGCCGTCGATGCGCAGCCGCATGGTCTCGAACCCATAGCGCGGCAGCTCGCGCAGGGTCTGCAACACGTAGGCGCCGCGGCCGAGCGTGCGCTTCACCCGGCGCGAGACGTGATGCACCACGTGCGCGTCGAAGCCGATCCCGAGCATCTGCACGAACAGCCTGCTGCCCTCCGCGTTGCGCGAGACGCCCGGCCAAAGCGTCGTTACCCTGCCGGAGACCAGCGTGGACGCGATCTCGACGGCCGCGCGCGGCAGCCCCAGCTCGTGCGCCAGCACGTTGGCGGTGCCGAGCGGGATGATGCCCAATCGCAGCCGCGAGCCGGCCATGCCGTCGGCGATCTCGGCGATGGTGCCGTCGCCGCCGGCGGCGACGAGCTGCGCCACCCCGCGGCACACCGCCTCCTGCGCCAGGCTGCGCGCGTGGCCGGCCCTGTGGGTCTCAACCACCTCCAGCCTGACCCCGTGCGCCACCAGCACGTCGAGCACCCGCCACAGGTGACGCACCTGCCGCCGCCCGGCGGTGGGATTGTAGATGACGAGCATCGTCGGTCATCACCCGCTGGTTGGGTCGGGACAAGAAGTTCGCATCATGCCCGCACGCTGCACGATCTTCGCGTGAAGATCGCGTTTCGGCGCGCGTTTTCAATTCGTCACTGAAACGTCATCACGACGCCGCGCAACGCGCCGTATAGCAGGCCCGCAGCACCTCCCGAAACCGGATCAAGGCGACAGACCTATGGGCTCCGCCAGTCTCGACCCGCGGCACGCCGGCTACCGCACCGTGTTCATCTCCGACATCCATCTCGGCACCAGGGGATGCCGCTCCGACTTCCTGGTCGACTTCCTCGGCGCGATCTCCTGCGACACGCTCTACCTGGTCGGCGACATCGTCGACGGCTGGCGGCTGAAGAAGTCCTGGTATTGGGACAACCACCATGACGAGGTGCTGCGCCTGATCCTGCGCATGGCGCGCGGCGGCACGGACGTGGTGTACATCCCCGGCAACCACGACGAGATGTTTCGCGCTTGGCTGCCGATGAAGCTCGAGATCGCCGGCGTCCGGCTGTGCCGCGACGCGGTGCACGAGACTGCGGACGGCCGCCGGCTACTGGTGATGCATGGTGACGCGTTCGACAGCGTGGTGCGCTACGCCAAGTTCCTGGCTCTGCTCGGCGACCGCGCGTATGCCGCGGCACTGGTGGTCAATCGCTGGTTCAACGCGTGGCGACGCCGGCTCGGCCTTCCCTACCGCTCGCTGTCGGCGTGGCTGAAGCGGCAGGTCAAGGGCGCCGTCGCGGCGATCGACCGTTTCGAGAACGCGATGGCCGCGGAAGCGCGGCGGCGCGGCCTCGACGGGGTGGTATGCGGCCATATCCACCATGCCGAGATGCGCGACATCGACGGCATGCTGTACATCAACGACGGCGATTGGGTGGAGAGCTGCACTGCGCTGGTTGAGCACCGCGACGGGCGACTTGAGCTGATCGACTGGGCGGAGAGGCGCCGGCTGTCGTTCGGCGAAGGCCGGGTCCCGCTCCCGCTCGCGGCAGCCTGACGTCTTGGTTGACGCCGCGTCCGGCGTTGGGTGCGGTCGCTTCGTGCCGCAGCGCATCCTGATCGTCTCAGACGCCTGGATGCCGCAGGTCAACGGCGTGGTGCGCACGCTCTCCATGGTTGCCGCCGAGCTGCGCACGCTCGGCCACCAGGTCGAGGTGATCGGACCGGACCGCTTCCGCACCCTGCCCTGCCCGAGCTATCCCGACATCCGCCTGTCGCTGTTCGCGGCCGGCCGGCTGGCGCGGCTGATCGAGGCGTTCGCCCCGGACGCGCTGCACGTCGCCACCGAAGGACCGCTTGGCCTCGCCGCGCGTCGCTGGGTGCTGCGTCGCGGCGGGCGCTTCACGACCTCGTTCCACACCCGCTTCCCGGAGTACATCCGGGCGCGCACCGGGCTGCCGCTGTGGGTGCCCTACCTGTTCCTGCGTCGCTTCCACGCCGCCGCCGCCGGCACCCTGGTCGCCACCGAGACGCTGTCGCGCGAGCTCTCGGCGCGCGGTTTCGCGCGCCTGCGCCCCTGGTCGCGCGGCGTCGACCTGGAGCGCTTTCGGCCACAGCCGCGCGAGGCCTATGGCGTGGCGGCCCCGGTGTTCCTCTATGTCGGACGCATCGCGGTCGAGAAGAACATCGCCGCCTTCCTCGATCTCGACTTGCCCGGCTCGAAGGTGGTGGTCGGCGGTGGCCCCCGACTGACCGCGCTGAAGGCCGCCTACCCGCAGGTGACCTTCACCGGCCCGTGCGCCGAGACGGATCTCGCGCGCGCCTATGCCGGCGCTGACGTGTTCGTGTTCCCCAGCCGCACCGACACCTTCGGCTTGGTGCTGTTGGAAGCGTTGGCCTGCGGAGTACCGGTCGCGGCCTACGACGTCATGGGCCCGCGCGACATCCTGCGCGGCGCCCCGGCGGGAGTGGGCGCACTCGGCGAAGACCTGCGTGCCGCCTGCATCGCGGCTTTGGCCGGCGACCGCGACGCCTGCCGCGCCTATGCCGAGCGCTTCAGCTGGCGCGCCTGCGCCGAGACCTTCCGCGACTGCCTGAGCCCGCTGCTGCCGGCGGCCGCGCAGGCGCCGCTCGCCGCGGATTGAGCTGTCGCCGCGGCAGGCAACGCAGCCGCCGGTGACGACCTCCCGCTGGCACCGCGGACGCAATCGGGCCGCGCCAGGATCGACCCTCGACGCGATGATCGCCGACGGTGGCGGGAAGCGCAGGTCGAGCGGGAGCAGGGTCGATCACTGCCGACGTCGCGCCGACCGACGGGCAATCTCGGCTCCCGGGCGAGCTTCGTGTTTGCAAGCTGGCAAGCAGCGGCCTCAACCTCGCTGCCGTGCTCGGCCTGCGTCGAAGCGGCGTCATCGAGCAACAAGCCGAAAGGGTCGATGAAGCCCATGACCGCCGACCACGATCCCCGCCTCGCGGGCCCGCGCCGCGTCTGCCTGCTCGGCGCCACCGGCACCATCGGCCGCGCCACCCGGCGCGCGCTGACACGGCGCGGGCACGACGTGGTGTGCCTGGTGCGCCGCCATCCTGCCGCGGGCCAGGATGACAGCGATGCGGCGCTTCGCGTCGTCGATCTGCGCGATCGCGGCGCCATCGCGCGCGACGGGTTCCGCGGCGAGCGCTTCGACGCCGTGCTGTCCTGCATGGCCTCGCGCTCCGGAGTGCCCGATGACGCGTGGGCGGTCGATCATCGGGCGCATCTCGACGTGCTGTCGGCGGCGCAGGATGCCGGCATCGGCCAGTTCGTGCTGCTCTCCGCGATCTGCGTGCAAAAGCCGCTGCTGGCGTTCCAGCACGCCAAGCTCGCCTTCGAGGCAGCGCTGATCGCCTCCGGCCTGACCTACTCGATCGTCCGGCCGACCGCGTTCTTCAAGTCGCTGTCGGGCCAGGTCGAGCGGGTGAAGCGCGGCCGGCCGTTCCTGATGTTCGGCGACGGGACGCTGACCGCCTGCAAGCCGATCAGCGACGGCGACCTCGCCGCCTACCTGGTCGGCTGCCTGGAGGATGACGGTCGCTGGAACCGCGTGCTGCCGATCGGCGGCCCGGGTGAGGCGATCACGCCGCGCCAGCAGGGCGACGCGCTGTTCGCGCTGCTCGGCCGCAGGCCGCGCTTCCGCCGGGTGCCGGTGGCGCTGCTCGACGGCATCGTCGCCGCGCTGAGCGGCGGCGCCCGGCTCGCGCCGTCGCTCGCCGCCAAGGCGGAACTGGCGCGGATCGGTCGCTACTACGCGACGCAATCGATGCTCGCGCTGAACCCGGAGACGGGCCGCTACGACGCGGCCGCCACCCCCTCGACCGGAAGCGAGACGCTGTTCGAGCATTACGGGGCGCTGCTCGGCGGCGTCGCCCTCCCCGAGCGCGGCGACCACGCGGTGTTCTGAGCAGCCGCGCGCCCGGCGCTACTTGAGCTGGCTGTGCTTGCTGCCCCTGCGGTTGAAGCCCCCATGCACCGCAAGGCGATCATGCGCCGACTGGCAGCCGGTGCAGGTGCGCACACCCGGCAGCGCCTGACGGCGCGCCGGCGGGATCTCGTCGCCGCATTCGACGCAGTGGGTTCCACCAGCTCCCTTCGGCATCCGTGCCCGTGCCATCGTGACACCGTCCAGTACGGTGTCGTCGATCTGATCCTGCACCGCCCCGTCCGGCGCCCACCCGCTCGCCATCGTCGCTGCCGCCCCTCGTGGTTCCCAGGCGTCAGGTGGGCGTCGGCGGTGCCGGTTCCAAGCGGGGGGCGAGGGGCCATGACCCGGTGGGGGGC
>CAXTNV010000125.1:5105-9686 GCA_964245755.1 uncultured Acetobacteraceae bacterium
CCGATGGGGCGCCGGGTCCCTCCGGGCGGCGTCCGGCCGGAGGCGCAGGCCGCCGACCGCATCCGCCACGGCCGCGCGGACCGGCCCCAGGTCGAACTCCGGCGACAGCACCTCGCGGTCGAGGCTCCTGGCCAACCGGTCCAGTCCGAACAGCGCCCGCGGCAGTCGCGGGTGCAGCAGGTGGCCGAGCAGCTTATGCGCCGTCTCGTCGCTCGGCATCGCCGACTCGAACGTCGTCTCCAGGTACGTGCTGAGGCGGGCATGAACCTCGGTGAACATGACGTCGAAATAGCCGGAGGCCCCGGCCGGGAACCTGGTCAACTCAGCGACACCCAGACGCATCATCCGTATCGAGCTTTCGTAGAGCAGCATCTCGAGGTAGCGGCCGCAGAACATGACCAGCGCCTCGGCCGGTTGGCCGGGGTAGTCGCCGGGCATGCGCAACCTGCCGAGGAAAAGCCCGCGCACCAGCTCGATCACGTCGAGGAACAGCTTCTCCTTGCTCTCGAAGTGCGCATACAGCGATCGCTTCGACGTCGCCGCGCGACCGGCGACCAGGTCCATCGACGCCCGCTCGAAGCCGAGTTCGAGAAACACGTCCTTGGCGGTGTAGAGGATATGCTCACGTAGCTGGTCGCCGCGTCTCGCCATGGCCGATCGTGCTCCGCCTCGACCGGCTTGACCAGAAGTAGACGGAACGGTCTAGTTTATATGCGCCTGTCCATGGCAGGTGGCGCGCGATGCACCGCGCTGGTGGTTTCCGGCAGCGGCGCGCGCAGTAGACCCGCCTGGAACACGAAGCAGCACATGCACGGGAGGCAAGCAGATGAACGACCAGGCATCGGGCACGTTGGCACGGGCCGACAAGGGCCCGGTGCAACCGCCGCCGCCGCTCGACGGGCGGCTTGGAACCATCGCGGAAGCCGTCGGCGGCTGGCCCGGGGTGATCGCGACCGTGCACTGGGATCTGTTCCGTCCGTCGCGGGTCGACGGCATCGACTTCTACGTCGCCGAAGACGAACTCGGACATATCCACCTCGACGGGTCGATCCACCTCGCGACGAGCCCCGCGCTCGGCGCGGCGCTGATCGCCGAGAAGCTGGCGCGGCCGTTCCGCTACCAGAGCGGCTGGGTGTGCGAGACGGTGCGCCGCATCGGTCCGGAGGCCGCCGTCGCGCTGTTCCGGCGCAACTACGAGCGGCTGCTGGACGCGAGCCGGGCGCAGCAGCCGGGTTGAACCTCGCATCCGCAGGTCGCACGCGCAGGCTTCCACCGTAGCCGGGCCGGGGCGGTCGCCGTCGCGCCGTGGCCCGCCCGCGCCACGGGGATCGCGCGCATGTCGGTTGACGCGCTGCATCGCGTGTGTGAGCCCACGCCATGGCTAAGCGTCGCGCTTCCGCACCCTTCATCCTGGGCACCATCGCGCTCGACGCGCTGTCCTTCGGCATCGTGATCCCGGTACTGCCGAACCTTGTCGCCGAGGTCGCGCACGCACCGGCCTCGCAGACCTCGTTCTACGTCGGTGCGCTGTTCGCCGTGTTCTCGCTGATGCAGTTCCTGTTCGCCCCGGTGCTCGGCGGGCTGTCGGACCGCTTCGGCCGCCGCCCGGTGCTGCTGCTCTCGCTGGCGGCCCTCGGCATCAACTCGCTGCTCTGGGTCTGGGTGCACGACCTCGGCTGGCTGTTCGCCATGCGCGTGTTCGCCGGCCTGTTCAGCGCCAACATCGCCACCGCCTCGGCCTACATCGCCGACGTGACGCCGCAGGACCAGCGGGCCCGTTATTTCGGCCTGCTCGGCGCGATGTTCGGGTTCGGCTTCGTGCTCGGCCCGGTCGTCGGCGGCGTGCTCGGCCATGTCTGGATCCGCCTGCCGTTCCTGGTCGGCGCCGGCCTGATCGGCTGCAACGTGCTGTACGGCGCGATCATCCTGCCGGAGAGCCTGCCGCCGGAGCGCCGCCGCCGCTTCGACTGGCGGCGCGCCAATCCGTTCGGCTCGCTGCTCGCGATCGGCCGCGACCCAACGACGCTGCGGCTGACCTTCGCCTGGTGCTGCACCTGGTTCGCGATCGGCGCGCAGCAGACCAGCTTCATCCTTGCCAACCAGCTCCGCTTCGGCTGGGACACGCTCGATAACGGGCTGGCGCTGGCGCTCGGCGGCGTCACCCAGGTGCTGGTGCAGGGGCTGCTGGTGCGGCGCGTGATCGAGCGGCTCGGCCAGCGCGCTGCGGCGCTCGCCGGCTACGGCTTCAGCATCGCCGGCTACCTGATCTACGCCTTCGCCGCATCGCCGGCGATGATGCTGGCCGGGATCCCGGTGCTGGCGCTGGGCGCGCTGGCCGGTCCGCCGGTGCAGTCGATGCTCTCGCAGGCCGCGGGGCCGAGCCGGCAGGGCGAGATCCAGGGTGCCCTGGCATCGCTGCAGGGCCTCGCCCTGGTCGTCGGCCCGCTGGTCATGGGCACCCTGTTCGCGGTGGCGACACGGCCCGGGCGAGCGCTGCACTTTCCTGGCGCGCCGTTCCTGCTCGCCGCGCTGATCTGTCTGTGCGCGCTGCTGGCGCTGCGCGGCCTGAGTCGGAGCCGGGGCATCGTCGAGCCGGTCGAGGCCGGGGTCGGCACCGCCTGACCGCACCGGCGGCGTGTCGCGCGCCGCCCGCCACGCCTTGCCGGTGACACGGCTCTCGCGTTAGCTGCGCCTCGTTGCGCGGGCCCGCGCCCGCATGCGCCCTGGAGAGTTCATCATGATCGGTTCGTCGCCTCGAAGCGGCACCAGCGGAGGCCGCACCGGACATGCCCTGCTGCGCGCGCTCCGGCTCGCGTTCTGGAGCATCGCGCATTTCGCCTTCTACTTCCTCCAGCAGGTCGCCGAGCTGGTGGCGCCGCTGCTGCTGGCGCTGGGCCTGGGGTGGTGGGCGCTGCCGCGCCTGGTGGACGCGATCACCACCCACGAAGCCAATGCCGACCAGCAGACCCGCGACATCCTGGACACGGTCGCGGGCATGATCCCGGCCGGCCTGCAGCTGGCGGGACACTGGGTCACCCCGGCGGTGCTGATCACCGACGGGCTGCTGCTGATGGCCGCGGCCGCGATCGGCGCCACGATCTCCGCGCTGGCTGCGCGCGAGATGTGAGCGGCATCGCCCGCAGCGATCGCATCTGACGGACAGGAGCCCGGTCGGTTCATCCGGGCGGCGAGGCGCCCAGCGCGGTATAGAGGCGGATCGAGGGCGGCCAGCCGCGCATCACCGCGTGGCGCCAATGCGCCGCCGACAGCAGCAGCCCCGCCAGCACGATCACGCTGAGCGCCCAGCCGGCGCTCCATGCCGCGAGCTCCCGGGACGGGCGCGGCGGGCCGCCGCCGGCGGCCGCGACGACCGGCTGCGGTGTCGCCGCACGTCGCGGCCCCGAGGCGGTGCCCGGGAGCCCGCCGCTCGGGAGTGCGCTCCCCTGCGCAAGGCTTCCCGAGGGCGGGTCCGCCGCGGTGGCGTCTGCGTCTACCGGCGCGTCCGCTTCGGCCGCTTCGGACAGTGCCATCGGCACCGACTCGCCGGCGGGCTGCCATTGCAGCGCGCAGCGGGCGCAGCGCACGCTGCGGCCCGGGCGGATCTGGGCTTCCGGCACCTCGTACGCGGCCTCGCAGCCGGGGCACTCGATCCGCATCGTCTCTCCTTCCGCCGCCCCCGCGCATCCGGTCTCATCGTTTGGCCCAAGCTCCTGTAGGGTGGCGATGCCGGCCGCGGCGCATCGACGGAGCCAGGGATGGACGGAGCAGGAGGGATGATCCGTCTGCAGGATCTGGAACTTCGTATTGGAAGCGGATCAATAGCGCCGATCGTGCTGCGCGACATCAGCTTTTCCGTGCCGGCGGGCGGGTTCCGCTGGCTGCTCGGCGCGTCAGGTGCCGGCAAGTCCAGCCTGCTTCGGGTGCTGCAGCTCGCGGCCCGCCCATCGGCCGGCCGGCTCGAGCTGTTCGGCGACACGGTGCGCAGCTCGCGTCGCCGGCAGCTGGCGCGGCTGCGCCGGCGCATGGGGGTGGTGTTCCAGGATTTCCGCCTGCTGCCGGAGCTCAGCGTGTTCGATAACGTCGCCCTGCCGATGCGACTCAACCGCATCGACGAGGCGCGCATCGAGGCCGACGTGCTGGAGATGCTGGACTGGCTCGGGCTGCGCCGGAAGCTCGCCGCGCGCCCCGGGGAACTGTCCGGCGGCGAGCAGCAGCGGGTGGCGATCGCCCGCGCGGTGGTGCAGCGTCCGCCGTTGCTGCTGGCCGACGAGCCGACCGGATCGCTCGACGCCGCCCAGGCCGACCGGCTGATGGAGCTGCTGCTGGAGCTGAACCAGCTCGGCTCGACGGTGATCGTCGCCACCCACAACGACCAGCTGGTGCAGCGCTTCGCGGCACCGTCGCTGCGCCTGGAACGCGGCCGGCTGGTCGAGGACGGCGCCGCGGCCGCCGCGGCTTGAGCAACGCGGCGGCCCGCCCCGGCTCCGCAAGCCCCGGCGCCGGACCGGGCCCCCCGGGCTCGGTTCGCCCCGTGTCCGATGCCCTCGGACTGCGCCGCGCCATCCCCGAGCGCATGCTGGC
>CAXTNV010000126.1:0-9639 GCA_964245755.1 uncultured Acetobacteraceae bacterium
TGTCGGCTCGTGGGTCTCCAGCCGAAGTTGATGCACCCCCGGCGGGCTTTCATGCATCAACTGTTGCGCTCCCCAAACAGCGCAGGGCACGGTCGCCCGCAAGCAACAGGACGCCGCAAAGGCGCCGCCCCTGGAGAGGACCGATGATCCCGAACAAATTCGAGTACCACGCGCCACGCACCGTCGCTGCCGCCCTCGCGCTGCTCGGCGAGCATGGCGACGAGGCCAAGCTGCTCGCCGGCGGCCACAGCCTGCTGCCGATGATGAAGCTCCGCTTCGCAAGCCCGGGCCACCTCATCGACCTCAACCGGGTGCCGGAGCTGCGCGGCATCGCGCTCGCAGGTCCGGCGCTGCACATCGGCGCCATGACCAGCGAGAACGACCTCATCTTCTCGGGCCTGGTGGCCGAACACGCCCCGCTCCTGGCGGAGGCGGCGCGGCAGATCGCCGATCCCCAGGTGCGCTATCGCGGCACCATCGGCGGCGACATCTCGCACGGCGATCCCGGCAACGACCACCCGGCCGTCATGCTGGCCCTGGATGCCACCTTCGTGCTCACGAGCGAGGCCGGCGAACGCCTGGTCAAGGCTGCGGACTTCTTTCTAGGCACCTATGCCACGGCGCTCGAGCCCGGCGAGATCATGACCCTTATCCAGGTTCCGCTCTGCGGACCCGGCACCGGCGCCGCCTACGCCAAGCTCAAGCGCAAGACTGGCGACTATGCGACCGCGGCCGCCGCGGTAGTGCTGCGGCTGCAGCAGGGGCGCTGCGTGCAGGCCGCGATCGCGCTCACCAATGTCGGCCAGACCGCCCTGCTGGCGAGCGCTGCGGCGGCCTCGCTCATCGGCACGGCCATCGACGATGCGGCGATCGGCAATGCCGCCGCGCTCGCGATGACGATCTGCGAGCCGTCGGCCGATCTGCGTGGCGACGAAACCTACAAGACCGCGATGGCCGGGCAGATGGTCGAGCGCGCGCTCCGGCTCGCACGTCAACGCGCCACCGACTGAGAGGGCATCATGGCAAAGAAAACCCAGGTCAGCTTTTCGCTGAACGGCCGAGACACCGACGTGCTGGTCGAGCCCCGGGAGCTGCTCATCCACACCTTGCGCGAGCGGCTGCTCGTCACTGGCCCGCATATCGGCTGCGAAACCTCGCATTGCGGCGCTTGCACGGTCGATCACGACGGGCAGTCGGTGAAGGCTTGCACGATCCTGACGGTGCAGTGCGAAGGCTCGACCGTACTGACCATCGAGGGCTTCGCCAAGGGCGCCGAGCTGCACCCGCTGCAGGAGGGCTTCACCCAGGAGCACGCCCTGCAATGCGGCTTTTGCACGCCGGGGATGATCACCCGCGCCTACCGGCTGCTGCAGGAGAACCCGGCTCCGACCGAAGCCGAGATCCGGTACTGGATGGCCGGCAATCTCTGCCGCTGCACCGGCTACCAGAACATCGTCAAGGCGATCCAGTACGCGGCGGCGAAGATGCGCGGCGAGGCGGTGACGACATCGCATCCGCTAATGGCCGAACTGAACGCTTAGGGCGGCATCGGCTGCTCTACCAAACAACAAGCAGAGCATGATCGACCGGATCGTGCTCGGAGAACGCAGGACATGGACCAGGCAACCCCGACCGACCGGCGCGAGACGCTCGAGGGCATCGGCTGCTCCCGCAAGCGGCGCGAGGACCCGCGCTTCATCCAGGGCCGCGGCAACTATGTCGACGACATCAAGCTGCCGGGAATGCTGTTCGGCATCATGGTGCGCAGCCCGTATGCGCACGCCCGCATCAAGTCGATCGACACCGCCAGGGCCCGTGCGCATCCGGGTGTGCATGCGGTGCTGACCGCCGAGGATCTGAAGCCGCTCAAGCTGCACTGGATGCCGACGCTGGCGGGCGACGTGCAGGCGGTGCTTGCCGACGGCCTTGTCAGCTTCCAGAACCAGGAGATCGCGTTCGTGGTCGCCGACGACCGCTACGTGGCGGCAGATGCCGCCGAGTTGGTCGAGGTGGATTACGAGGAGCTGGACGCGATCGTTGATCCGTTCCAGTCGATGGCGGCAGACGCGCCTTCGATCCGGCCGGACCTCGACGGCAAGACGACCGGCCAGCACGGCAACCGCCGCCACCCGAACCACATCTTCAACTGGCAGGTCGGCGACAAGGACAAGACCGACCGCGCCTTCGACCGCGCCGAAGTCACCGTCAAGCAGGACATGCAATATCCGCGCGTGCATCCCTGCCCGCTCGAGACCTGCGGCGCGGTGGCGAGCTATGATGCAATCCGCGGCGACCTCACGGTCTGGATCACCTCGCAGGCGCCGCATGTGGTGCGCACCGTGGTCGGCATGCTGTCCAGCATCCCGGAATCCAAGATACGCATCATCTCGCCGGACATCGGTGGCGGCTTCGGCAACAAGGTCGGCATCTATCCCGGCTACGTCACCGCCATCGTCGCCTCAATCGTGCTCGGACGGCCGGTCAAGTGGATCGAGTCCCGCTCCGAGAACCTGACCACCACGGCGTTCGCGCGCGACTACTGGATGACCGGGGAACTCGCCGCCGACAAGGAGGGCCGCATCAGCGCGTTGCGTGTGAATGTGCTGGCCGACCACGGCGCCTTCGATGCCTGCGCCGACCCGACCAAGTGGCCGGCCGGGATGTTCCATGTCTGCACCGGGTCCTATGCGATCCCGAACGCGCATGTTTCGGTGGATGGCGTTTACACCAACAAGTTCCCGGGCGGCGTCTCGTACCGGTGCTCGTTCCGGGTGACCGAAGCGGTGTATCTGGTCGAGCGCATGATCGACGTGCTGGCGCAGAAGCTCGGCATCGACAAGGCCGATATCCGGCGCCGCAACTTCATCCGGTACGACCAGTTTCCCTACCTGACACCGCTCGGGCTGGAGTTCGATTCCGGCAACTACGCGCCGGCGCTGGAAAAGGTGCTGCATGCGGTTGGCTACGACGCGCTGCGCGCCGAGCAGGCAGCGACGCGTGCCGATCCGGCGAGCCCGACGCTGATGGGGATCGGCATCACCACCTTCACCGAGATCGTCGGCGCCGGCCCGTCCAAGAGCTGCGACATCCTCGGCATCGGCATGTTCGATAGCTGCGAAATACGCGTGCACCCAGACGGCTCGGCGATCGCCCGCATGGGCACCATCTCGCAGGGCCAGGGCCACGAGACCACCTACGCGCAGATCATCGCCTCAGAGGCCGGCATTGCGGCGTCGCGGATCGAGGTCAGCGAGGGCGACACGGCAACGGCGCCGTATGGGCTCGGCACCTACGGCTCGCGCTCGACGCCGGTGGCCGGGGCCGCCATCGCGCGGGCCAGCCGCAAGATACGCGAGAAGGCGCGCAAGATCGCGGCCCACCTGCTGGAGGTCTCGCCGGACGATCTCGAGTTCGACCTGGACGGCTTCACGGTGAAAGGTGACCCGTCGCGCGGCAAGACGATCAAGGAGTGCGCCTGGGCCGCCTACAACAATGTTCCCGAAGGCATGGAGATGGGGCTGGAGGCAGTCGATTATTACGATCCGCCGAATTTCACCTTCCCGTTCGGTGCCTATCTGTGCGTGCTGGACGTCACCAAGAAGACCGGCGAGACCAAGGTGCGCCGCTTCTACGCGCTCGACGACTGCGGCACCCGCATCAATCCGATGATCATCGAGGGCCAGATCCATGGCGGCCTCACCGAAGGCTTCGCAGTGGCGATGGGACAGGAGCTGCCATACGACGCGCAAGGCAACGTGCTCGGCGGGACCTTGATGGACTACTTCCTGCCGACTTCCTACGAGACCCCGCACTGGGACACCGACTTTACGGTGACGCCGTCGCCGCACCATCCGATCGGCGCCAAGGGTGTCGCGGAATCGCCGCATGTCGGCTCCATTCCCTGCTTCAGCAACGCGATGGTCGATGCCTTCGCCCATCTCGGGGTGACCCACATGAACATGCCCTACAACAGCTACCGGGTTTGGCAGCACGCGAAGCGGCTGGAGCTCACGACATGAAGATCGAACTCGACAAAAGCCTTGCACTCCCGGTTTCGCAGGAAGCCGGCTGGTGCCTGGTCGGCAACATCGAGGGGATCGCCTCGTGCCTGCCGGGTGCGAAGATCACCGAGCGCATCGACGGCAGCCACTTCAAGGGCACGGTGCTGGTCAAGCTCGGACCGGCTACGGTATCGTTCAAGGGCGACATCGAAATCCTCGAGCGCAACGACGAGACGCATACGATGCACCTCGTCGGGCGCGGCAACGATGTGACCGGGTCCTCCGCCGCGTCGCTTGATCTGATCGCCACCGTGGTATCGACAGGAGCCGGTTCCTGCGAGCTGACCGGGCGCTCGGAAGTATCGGTCTCCGGCAAGGTGGCAGCGTTCGGCTCGCGCCTGATGAGCACGGTCACCGACCAACTGCTGAAGATCTTTTTCGCGAATATCCTGGCGCAGGCGAAGGAAATATCGGCGGAAGAGCCGGCCGGCGCGGCACCGGCTTCGGAAGCGCTTCTGTCCGGGGCCTCTGCGACACCCGCAGCCTCCGCGACACCTGCAGGACCCGGCATCCACGCTGCGCCGAAGGAAATTAGCTTCAATGCGATCGGCTTCATCTTCGCAGTCCTGAAGCAATGGGTAGGCGGGCTGTTCAGCCGGACCAAGACGAGCTGATCGCATGCACGGGTGTGGCCGGATGCAGGCAATCACCGAGCTGAGCCAGCGACTGCAGGCGACCGGCTACATCGTCGAACGCAGCCTCGCCTCGACGCTGCTGCTGATGGCTGAGCTGCGGCGCCCGCTGCTGATCGAGGGCGATCCAGGGGTCGGCAAAACCGAGGTCGCCAAGGCGCTGGCGGAGGTGCACGGGACCCGTCTCATCCGCCTGCAGTGCTATGAAGTGCTGGATACCTACAACACGCTCTACGAGTGGA
The DNA here is from genome assembly GCA_964245755.1 of uncultured Acetobacteraceae bacterium. GTDB lineage: Bacteria > Pseudomonadota > Alphaproteobacteria > Acetobacterales > Acetobacteraceae > Lichenicoccus. The sequence continues at coordinate 4,936 of CAXTNV010000126.1, forward strand.
ACTACCAGCGCCAGTTGCTCGCCATCAAGCGGGCCGAGGCGGCGGGCCCGGATGCGGCGCTGGACGACGAGGCGCTGTTCTCCGAGAAGTACCTGCTCCGGCGTCCGCTGCTGGAGGCGCTCGGCGAACTGGTCTCGCCGGTGCTGCTGATCGACGAGATCGACCGCGCCGACGCTGCCTTCGAGGCCTTCCTGCTGGAGCTGCTGTCTGACTTCCAGGTCAGCATCCCAGAGCTTGGCACCATACGCGCCCGCTCGATTCCGCTGGTGGTGCTGACGTCGAACGGCACCCGCGAGCTGTCGGACGCGCTGCGGCGGCGCTGCCTGTATCATTATCTCGATTATCCGAGCTTCGGAAAGGAACTCGCGATCGTGCAGGTCCGGCTGCCCGCCCTGCCGTCGCTGCTGGCAGCGCAGATCGTCGAGTTCGCGCAAAGCCTGCGCCGCCTCGACCTCAGGAAGAAGCCCGGCATCGCCGAGACGCTCGACTGGGCCGCCGCCCTGCTCGGGCTTGGCGTCAAGACCCTCGCGGAGGCTGGCCCGGATGGCATCATGGACACGCTCTCCACCCTGTTGAAGACACGCGACGATGTGCAGGCCGTTGATCGGACGACGCTTGATCGTCTGGTCGCTGCCGCCGGGTAGCCGGTCATGCAGGACGCGCTAGCGGCCCGGATCACCGGCTTCGTCGCGACGATGCGCGCCAACGGGTTTCCGGTCGGCATCGGCGAGGCGCAGGACGCGCTACGCGTTGCGGCCGTGGTCGGGGTGCTGGAGCGCGAGCCGCTGCGCTGGGGCTGGCGCAGCCTGCTGTGTGCGCGACCGGGTGAGTGGCATCGGTTCGACGACCTATTCGACAGCTACTGGCGGCCGGCGAACCGCACCCTGCTGGTCGAGAAGCGGAGCGGCGGTGCGGGACACCTCGCGTTCGATCCGGACGATGGCGCCGACGGCGGCAAGGCCGGCCCGGCGATCCAGGGCGGCGGCGATACCGGCGCAGGCAGGAACGATGCGGGTCTCGCACGCGAGGGTGCCAGTGCCGCGGCTGCGGTCGAGCAGGTCGACTTTCGCTCACTGACCGACCGCGAGCAGACCAGCGCGATCGAGAGTGCGATCCGCCGCTTCGCACGGCGCCTGCAGCAGTTGCGCACGCGGCGTGAGCGCTCCGCCCCTGGCAGTCACCGGCTCGACCTCCGGCGCACCATACGGCGCAGCATCGGTGCCGGCGGGGTACCGGCTCGGCTCTGTCACCTGGCACCGAGACGGGTCCGGCCGCGGCTGGTGTTGTTGCTCGACGTCAGCAAGTCGATGTCGCTGTACAGCTTCTTCTATCTGCGTATCGCATGCGCGCTGGCAGCCGAACTGACCGACGTGCATGTGTTCCTCTACCACACGCACCTGACACACGTGTCGGAAGCCCTGAAGGACCCGGATCCGCATCGGGCGCAGGAGCGCCTGCAGATCCTGTCGTCCGGCTGGGCCGGAGGCACACGGATCGGCGCCTGCGTGGCCGCGTTCAACCGCGAGTACGCCGCGCACTTGGTGCATGCGCGCACGGCGGTCATCGTGGTGAGCGACGGCTACGATACCGGCGCCGCCGGTGTGCTCGGCCGCGAACTGGCGCTGCTGGCACGGCGGGCGCGCCGGATCGTCTGGCTCAACCCGCTCAAGGCCAACCCGGACTACGTCCCTGCGGCGCGTGGCATGCGGGAGGCGATGCCGTCGATCGACCTGTTCGCCGGCGGCCATGACCTGCGCAGCGTCGAAGCGGCTCTCGTCAGCATCATGGCCGTGTTGTGACCGGCATGCCCGCCCTCCCGCAGCGTCGGCTGCTGGTTTCTGCGGTCGTGCTGGCGGCTGGCCGTTCCGAGCGCATGCAGGGGCGCAACAAGCTCACGCTGGAGATTGCCGGCGAACCGATGCTGCGCAGGACCGTGTGGGCCGTGCTCGGCATCGAACCGGTAGAGTGCGTGGTGGTCACCGGACACGACGCTCGTGACATCGGCGGGATCGTTTCCGATCTGCCGGTGCGAGCTGCACACAACACGGATCATGCGAGGGGCCAACCGTTCTCGGTCGCAGCCGGTGTGCGCGCCCTGTCCGGACACTGCGATGCCATCATGGTCGTCCCGGCCGATCAGCCGCTGCTGACGTCTGCCCATCTGGCTGCCCTGGTGACAGCCTACGGCAGCATCGGCGACCGCTCTATCCTGATGCCGATGCATGAGGGCTACCGGGGTAACCCGATCCTGTTCGCTGCGCATCACGCGCCCGCAATCACCGCAGGCGATCTAAGCATCGGCTGCCGGCGCCTGATCCAGAGCCATCCGGACCTGGTCGCCCGGATCGAGTTCGACTCCGATGCCTACGTCCTCGATTGCGACACGCCCGAGGAATTCGCGGCCCTGCAGGCCCGGTTGGAGACGGTGTCGTGCGCAGCCTGACCGCATCCGCCCTGGCCCGGCGGCTTGCGCTGGCGCCGCTTGTGCTGGTTCCGGTCCTATGCGGGCTCCTCACGGGACGCCCCTCCCGGAGCGCCGGGCTGATCGGTGGCGTCCTGGTCCTCGGTGGCGTCGTGGCAGTCTCGCGGCATCGGCATGCAGGTGGCTCCGCGATCCTGTCGATGGGCTTGATCGGCATGCTGACCGGCCTGCTGATCGACAACCGCTCCTACGGGCCGGGCGGTCTTGCGGCCCTCTGCCTGGTCCCGCGAGGCGGTGGCGCGATCGACGCCATGCTGTTCGACCTTGCCACCATGCCTGCCCAATACGGCATGATGGTGCTCGCTGGAATCGGCACATCGGTTGCCTGCGGGTCGAGGGCCAGCGGCCACACCCTGGCGCAAACCGTGACCTGCAACCTTGCGATGCTGATTGGCATGCTGCTGTCCAACCTTGCATTGCGTCGCCTGCTGGAGACCGGCATCGTTGGTCACATCGCCTGGGCGCCGGCACGTCCGGACCTCCTGCTCGCGGCCATGCCGGCTGGCATGATCTGGGGAATGGATGCCGGCTTGATGCTGCTGGACCGCCTGCCTGGCCTGCGCCGCAGGCTCCGCATCCGGGGCAACGCCATCTCGTCCAGGCCGCGCGTGGTGCGATCATGAGCGTCCAGGACGTCCTCGGCCTGGCCGGGACGCTCCGGGCGAACAACGACAGCTTTGCGCTGGCGACGGTGGTGCGGACCGTGGCGGTCACCGCAGCAAAGGCCGGCGCAAAAGCCGTGATCTGCGCAGACGGGGTCATCACCGGCGGCTGGATCGGCGGCGGCTGCGTGCGCGGAGCCGTACTCAAGGCAGCGCGCGCCGCACTCGCCGACGGCCAGCCGCGCCTCATCAGCGTGCAGCCGCGCGAGGCGCTGGCCCTGCATGGCGTGAGTGCCGGCCAGAGCCTCGGCGGCATCGAGTTTGCCAGCAACATGTGTCCGAGCCAGGGCAGCATGGACATCTTCGTCGAGCCCTTCCTGCCACGGCCGCACCTCGCCGTCTGCGGGGCGTCACCGGTCGCGGTCTGCGTGGCGGAACTGGCGGCACGCATGGGCTTCCGGGTCACCGTGGCCGCACCAGGTGCCGAGCACGGACGTTTCGAGGCTGTCGAGCGGATGCTGGACGGCTCGGCACTCCCAGCGACGACAAAGGGAGTTGACTACATCGTCGTCGCGACCCAGGGATCGGGCGATCTTGCTGCGCTGACGGCGGCGCTGGGCCTGCAGGCCCGATACGTCGCGTTCGTGGGCTCGCGGCGGAAATCAGACGTCCTGCGTGCGAGCCTTGAGGCGGCTGGCGTGGTTCCGGGCCTTATCGCCTCGGTGCACATGCCGGCGGGTCTTGATCTCGGCGCGATTACGCCAGACGAGATCGCGTTCTCAATCGTGGCGGAGATAATCTCGGTGCGCCGGCAGGGCCAGCGCTAGTGTCCCAAACCAGAAGCTTGCTGCATCGTGGGGTGACCTTGGTTTGCTTGGTGCGGACGCAGGGGCGTTCGATGCTGGCCAGGATGTCGGAGGCTGACTTGGTCCAGCGGAACGGCTTAGGGGCGGCGTTGTGCTGTTCGATGAAGCCTGTAATGGCGGCTTCAAGCTAAGACAGCGTGGTGCATGGATCAGGGGCGTGGGGGCAGTGACCCCAGCCCCGTGTGGGATCAGGCGACGCGGGCATAGCTTGGGCGTCCCAGGTCCAGCATGCGGTTGAGCGCGTGGACGGCAACGGCCACCTCGGTCGCTCGGCGCTCGTCCGTATACGCGCGCAACTCGTCGCCGATCACCGGCTTCCACCGGTTCATGGTGGCCTCGACCCGGGATCGCCTGTCGTAGCCAGACGCGCTCTGCCACTTCATGCGCCCTTGCCGGGCAATGTGCTGGACGTGGCCGTCTCGCTACGTCGGTGCGCTCTCAGCGGTGTCGCTGGGCACGGCATTCGCGCGTGGCGGGACAACAACGGCCGCTTCGGGATGGCGCTCGGCAACACCGGCGTAGACGCGATCCCGGTCGTATACGCTGTCGGCGGTAAACGACGCCACAGATCCGGCGTCCTGATCGAGCAGGGGATCGACTTGGGACGCGTCGTCCACCTCTTTCGTGGTCAGCGCCGCGGCGACGATCTGCCCGGTGTCGGCGTCCAAGCCGATGTGCAGCATGCGCCAAGACCGGCGCGTCGCCGTCCCGTGCTTCTCCAGCAGCCACTCGCCCTTGCCGCACAGCTTCAGCC
>CAXTNV010000127.1:0-9583 GCA_964245755.1 uncultured Acetobacteraceae bacterium
CCTCGCCGCCGCGACGCGACCCCGCGAGCGGCGGGACACCCGCGAGATCCACCGAGCACCTGCGCATCGAGGGCGCGCCAGCTCGTCGGGGAGACGCGGCTCCGGCGCCGAAGAGACGATGCGACGCGCCTTCCAGCGGATCCAATTCATCGCATCGAACGCGTTCAGGCAGCGCTAAGCAGGCCGGCGGCGAGCGACATGCGAGCGCCCTGCCCGCGTGCCCTGGCACGCTTGGCAAGCAGGCACGAATAAGCCAGAACATGCCATGGCCGGCACCTCATCCGCACCGACTCCGAGCAGCATCAGCATCGATGATTTCCAGCATGTCGACATACGCGTCGGCACCGTCGCTGATGCCAAGCCGTTCCCGGAGGCGCGCAAGCCGGCGATCCGCCTGTGGATCGACTTCGGCCCGCAGGTCGGGGTCAAGCAGTCCTCCGCGCAGGTCACCCGCCACTACACGCCGGACCAGCTGATCGGCCGGCAAGTCTGCGCGGTGGTGAACTTCCCGCCGCGCCAGATCGGCCCGTTCGTCAGCGAGGTGCTCACGCTCGGCATGCCGGATTCCTGCGGCGAGGTCGTGCTGATCCGGCCGGACCACAAGGTGCCTGACGGGGGACGGCTGTTCTGAATGGCGGTGAGCTACGCCACCGTCACCTGGGATCAGCTGCATCGCGACGCGCGCCTGCTCGCCGGGACCCTGATGCCGCTCGGGCCGTGGCGCGGCATCGTCGCGATCAGCCGCGGCGGCCTGATCCCGGCCGCGATCATCGCCCGGGAGCTGGAGTGCCGGCTGATCGAGACGATCTCCGTAGTCAGCTACGACGAGGAGAAGCAGGCGCCGCCGCAGCTGCTCAAGCATCCCACCGCCGCCGAGGACGGCGAAGGCTTCCTGATCATCGACGACCTGGTCGATTCCGGGGTGACCGCGCAGCTGGTGCGCCAGGTGCTGCCGCGCGCCTACTTCGCCTGTCTCTACGCCAAGCCTGCGGGACGCCCGAGCACCGACAGCTTCGTGGTCGAGGTGGCGCAGGAGACCTGGATCCTGTTTCCTTGGGATACGGCGCCGCTGTTCGTGCCCCCTCTCGTGCGCTCCAGGACCGACGGAACCGGCTGAGCCGATGCCGGAAGCGCCGTTGATCGCGACCGAGCAGGCGAGCCCGCGCTTCGCCGAGCTGGATGCCTGGCCGGTCGGCGAGCAGGTCGCGGCACTGTACGGCAGCCAGCTCGACGCGCTGGCCGCGATCCGACCCGCCCTCCCCGCCATCGCCGCCGCGGCACAGGCTGCCACCACCCGCCTGCTGCGCGATCCCGCGGGGCGGCTCGCCTATGCCGGCGCCGGCTCCTCGGGGCGCCTGGGCGCACAGGACGGCGCCGAACTGGAGCCGACCTTCGACTGGCCGGGAACGCGGCTGGTGCTGCTGATCGCCGGCGGCCTGGGCGCCCTCACCCGGGCGGTCGAGAACGCGGAGGACGATACCGCCGCCGCGGCGGCGCAGCTGCGGGCTGCCGCGATCGGGCCTCCCGACGTGATCGTCGCCGTTGCCGCGAGTGGCGTCACCCCATTCACGGTGGCCTGCCTGAAGGGAGCCCGGGCGGCGGGGGCGCTCGCGATCGGGCTCGCCAACAGCCGCCATGCGCCGCTGCTGGAGGCGGCCGATCACGCCATCCTGGTCGAGACCGGCGCCGAGCCGATCGCCGGCTCCACCCGGCTGGGTGCCGGCACGGCGCAGAAGGTCGTGCTCAACCTGCTCTCGACGGCGATCATGACCGGGCTGGGCCGGGTGCATGCCGGGCGCATGGTCGAGCTGCGTGCGGGCAACGAGAAGCTGCGCCGGCGCGCGCTGGAGATGGTCTGCGAGTTGGCGCGCTGTTCGCCCCAGACGGCGCAGGCAGCGCTTGCGGCGTGCGCGATGCGGGTCAAGCCGGCGATCCTGGTGGCGGCGCGCGGTCTCGACGCGGACTCGGCACTGGCGCTGCTGGCTGCCTGCGGGGGCAACCTTCGGGCCGCCCTGCTGCGTTGATGCGGCAGCGGCGCTTGCCAGGAGCAGGTGGGTTCCATAGCTTCCGCGGCGGTGCGGGGCGTGGCGCAGCCTGGTAGCGCGCGTGTTTTGGGTACACGAGGCCGCCGGTTCGAGTCCGGCCGCCCCGACCAGGTCGAAGGGGAAGCAGCCGAGCATGGCGGACAAGCAGGGCCTGCGTGCCCGGATCTTCAGGGAGCCCAAGGCCGCGGCGCAGTCGGGCCAGGCCAACATGCATGACTGGATCCTCGAGTACGGCCAGTCGCTGCCCCGGCGGACTGACCCGTTGATGGGCTGGACCGGCAGCGGCGACACCCAGAGCCAGCTGCGGCTGCGGTTCGCGGCCCGGGAGGAGGCGATCGCCTACGCGGAGCGCGAGGGCATCGCCTACGACCTGGAGCTTCCGGTGCCGCGCATCCGCAAGCCGAAGGCCTACGCCGACAATTTCCGCTTCGACCGCCAGCAGAACTGGACGCACTGAGCGTCCGCCCTGGCGTCCCGCGCGCCCTTAGCTCAGTTGGATAGAGCAATAGCCTTCTAAGCTATGGGTCACTGGTTCGAGTCCAGTAGGGCGCGCCAAGCCTCCCGATCACCGGCCCTGGCGGCTGTCTCACGCCTATGTGTCCCGACGGCCCGACTTGCTGTTCGAGATATGATCCTGCCAGATTACCTCGGAAGTAGATGGTGGTCTGCATGACTTCGAAGATCGCAGTGGTCGTGTTCGTCAGGAACGAGTACCCGGATTTCTGCGCCTGGCTGGCCTGGTACTTTGCTCTCGGCGTCGATACGATCATCGTCTACGACGACCACTCCACCGATGGCACCTGGGAAGCCGCTGTCGCCGCTGCCCACGCTTTCGACGTGCGTCCCTTCCGCACTGACCGCTCGGTGCAGCCCTTCACCGCCCGACAGCGAAACGCTTATCTCGGAGCGATTCAGGAGTTCCGTGAGGAGTTCGACTGGATCGGCTTTTTCGACGCGGATGAGTTCCTGCAACTCCGCGGCACACTCGATCTGCCAACTTTTCTTGATCGATTCCCGGACGCCGCCGCGGTCGCGATCAGCTGGTGCATCTACGGCAGCAACGGCCATCTGCTCAAGCCGGAAGCCACTACCGTGGAAGCCTTCATCCGACACGCGCTGCCGCAGTTCGAGCATAACCGCAGCGTGAAGTCGTTCGTTAGGCCAAGCCTCGTCACCAGCCGGTGGCGCGATCCGCACACCTTCGAGGTCGGCGACAGACCTTATGTCGACGCTCAGGGAGTTGGAGTGCGGTGGGGCGGGCCGGGCGCAATCGCGCACGATCCGGATTGGTCCACGGCGAAACTCATGCACTTCATTCCTCGCAGCATGGAGCACTTCATCGAGCGGATCCGCAGACGCTCCGATCTGCGCGGACTGACCAACGAGTACTGGAACGTTTTCAACAAGAACGAGGTCGAGGACCGGGAGCCTTTGAGGAGGCTTCCACGCGCCAAGCACGATCTGTTCCTGATAACCTTCGAGATCATGCGCGCCTTCTGTCTGAGCCTATCCGAGAGTGCAGCCACGGACGAGCTCGAGTCGAAGAACCCGCTCGGCCCCCACCCGGAGATCGTGCCGCACTTGCTAACGACATGCTTCGGTACGGTGCTTGCGGTCGATGCGGGCAAACAGCTGGTGCATGTCGAGCGCGACGCTTTGGAGGCGAAAGGCTGGCTGCCGATCTACGGCCTTTGTGCGAGTAGGTCTCCGCAGGTTCTGCACCTCGTGGCGCCACCGCAGCTTGCCGGTCCGGTGCAAGCGACGCACGATCCACGCGTGTCCGATGTCCTGACGTACCGGCTGCAGGCCGTTCCGGATCGTGATGCAGTCTACCTGTGCCGCACAGGAGCGCCGCGTTACCTGACCGCGCTTCCACCTGACGCAAGCGGCATCGGCGGCACATCGTCGGACCGGTGGAAGCCAAGCGCTTGGGAAGCGTTCTCCCTGGCGCCGGTCGGTCTTCCGGACGAGATGCGGCCGATCAGTGCTGGGCTAGGAGGAATCATGAACAGTGCAGCCGGCATCCGCATCATGACCCGAGCGGGCGCGCCGCCGATGATCTGCGCGTCCGCAATCCAGCTTCTGCCCGATGAGCAGAGGGCCCTGCTCAGCCGCATGACGGATGCGGTACTCCCGGCGTGGCTATGAACCTCCTGCTGCACTTGCCATACGCCCGGAACAGCGCCTCGGCCGGCCGAGGCTAATTCCCGGCCTGCACTCCAGCACCCGTCATCCAGCGCCCTCTCGCGTTCATGACGACGTTGATGCCGGAACCGCGGCCAGCCTGCTCGTGCACCGCGAGGCAGTCGCTGCAGAAGAAATTGACTCCCGGCGCGGCGTTCTTCGGCAGCATCCGAAAGGCGCGCGCGCTGAAGGAGACGCCGCCTCCGTTCTCGACGGTCAGGCCTGATCCATCGGCGCTCAGCAGCGACACTCCTCCGGGGTGACCGGGCGGGTTGAAGCTGACCTTTCCCATCATGGATCCCGTCGCAGGATTACCCGCCGTGCCGTCCACGATCAGGCCCACGTTCATCGTGACGCCTCTCCAGCCTTGCTCAGTGTCGGTCCGTTGACCCCAAATCACCAGCCGAAGTCGGTTCCCTTCCGCCTCCGTCATCGCCTCGAGGGTCTCGGTCCGGGTGTCGCGGCCGCTCGCCTGAGGCGGGATGCCTGTGTTCCCGTTGACGTGCAGGGTGGTTCCATCGATCTCCGTCGAACTCGGCCCGCCGGTAAGGCGAAGGATGTTCTGTATCCCGTCGCCCCCCAGCAGCATGTCGTAACTGTCCGCAGCCGGTCGGACAGCACGCTGCCTGCTCGTGCCTCGGTCGAGATAGGTGTGTGGGGAGTAGTTGATCGTCATCCCGTGAAAGGATGCTTCGTAGTCGGAGCGCGCCTCGTTGAACATATCCAGTTCGAGACCTTCAAAACGATGGACCAAGCTCGTCGTCGGAATTCCATTGAGGTCCCTAGTAGGATCAAAACCCATCACCCAGACGTTCAGGAAATCCTTCGTGGGAGCGCCGAGGAAGCAGGTCTTGGTTCGGTAGCGGGTCCATTGCGTATCGAGGCGATCTCCCGGCACCTGGTCGGCGCGCGGGTTGTCGCCTCCGAGCACCGTCCATCCGATCACATGGATCGCCGAGCCATCCGCCGACCAGCCATCGATGAAACCGCCATAGGTATTCATCAGCGGAATCAGCGGAGTTCTTCCCGGGGCCGGCGCGGGCAGACCGGGGTCGACGCTGTTGCTGGTGACGTTCATCCCGAAGCGGAGCTGCGCCCGTTGCGCCGGTGTAAGGGCCGGATGCGGGTAGATGTGGTGCGCGTCATAGGTGACGTCGTGCAGGATCAGCGCGGCGTCCGCGGAATGGCTCAGCGAGTACAGGTTGACCGCTTCGAAATCCGGATAGGCGGAAAGCGGCCCGACCGGACCAGCGGTGTTGCCGGATTCCAGCCCTGCACCGATGCCGTCCCGCGAAGACTCTCGCCGTTTCGCGTCAACAATGATCGAGACCGCGGCGGCACTGTCGTAGTTGCCGTACGGCATCGCGTGGATGGTCAGGGATGACGGAGCTCCACGCTGGTGAGACGGTGCTCCTTGACCCAGGTAGTCTGCCGCTACTGCACCTCCAAGTTGCATGGAGTTCGGATCGATACCCCACTGGCGGTCATCATGGCCCACTGGGAACAGCAGGATGTGCACGTCATCCGTTGCCGAGGCACGCAGCCGCAACGGCTCGACACCGCTCCGCCCGAGTGTGGACGGCTCCCCCGCCGCCGCTTGAGCTGCTCGCGCTGCAGCTGATCCCGCCAGAAGCGCCGAACACATCCACGAAAGCCGGAGAAAGGTCGCCGTCCTCGGCAGAAAGCTCCCGCTGATGTTCATTCGTTTCGTCTCCCGGCGAAACCTGACCATCGCACGCCATGCCCGGGATCGCCACATCGGGCCGTCCCACCGGCCTGACGGCCGGCGGACCCGAAGGCGCGGTTGCGGGTCAGGCGGCCATGACCATGGCAACGACCGGCTGCGGCGGCACCATTGACGACCGTGGGGAGGCTGATCATTCTGTTCCGGCCGGCGAGGACACAACGATATGCGAGAGTTCCCGATACGGCTGTGGTTCAAGGGAAACCCCGGAAACATTGCCATGATGTACATGGCCGCCTTGAAGCTCCGCCGTATCCTGGGGTATGGCGAGGTGATCCACGTCTCGATCCCGATCTTCGGCGTCGAACTGCCGGACCGCCAGCTGAGCGGCTTGATCGGCCTGCACGACACGATGCGTGCGAACCTTGCCAACAGAGGCCTGCTCCCGTTCCAGGCCTATAAGCAGATCGTCGACGGCTCGAACGCGGCCTTCCTGAGCATGGAAGGCTTCTATCAGCACGTGGACAACTTCGCCGCACGCACCGAGATCGACTATGCCGAGATCTTCAAGATGGATGATCAGCCAGAGCACGGTCAGGAAGACGAGCTCGTCATCAGCATACGCGGCGGAGAGATCCTCGAGGCGATCCACAGAGACTACACGATGGTCCCGATCGACTTCTACGAGTTCCTGGTGAGGAAGACCGGTCTTCGGCCGGTCTTCTTCGGTCAGCTCGGCAACAATACCTATTGCAACGACTTGCGGCGCCACTTTCCCGAGGCACGCTTCGTTCCCGGAACCAGCGCGAGGTTCGACTTCAATTTCTTGCGTCGCTCCGTCCATCTCGTTCCGAGCGTGAGCACCTTCTCATGGCTCGCCGCCTGGCTCTCGAACGCGAAGCGGATCCATCTTCCTCTGACGGGGCTCAACAATCCGAACCAGCATCGTGGGTCCTTTCTCGTGCCGCGAGATGACAAGCGATACGAGTTCTACCTGTTCCCGAACAACTACGCGTTGAACGTGCACCGCTACCGCGAGTATCTGGATCCCATCGCGGGTCTGTGGACTGGGCTATCTGCCCCGATGCTGCAGCAGGTCTGCGCCACGAGGCCGATCACGGAGAAGAGCCTCGACGCCTACCTCCGGATCTTCGACGAGCGTGAATACGTGGCGATGTATCCCGAGAAGGCTAGCCTACGCGAGCGCTTCGGCATCTGTGGCCTGGTCAATGATTATGTCAACGACGGCTTCGCTCGCGGGATGCTGCCCTGCAAGCTCGACGTCTCCTGGTATACGCGCACCTATCCACGCGCGGCACTAGATGTGGCCCACAACCTGTATCACGATGAACTCCATCACTATTCCGAGGTCGGAAAGACCATGGGCTATCTCAGGTCGCAGCCCGTTTGACAGCCGCGACGCCGGCCCGACGGGCACGACCGGGAGACTCAGCCGCGAGCATTCGGCGCAGCAGGTCGTTGGCGGGCTCGAACCAAGCTGAATGGCAAGCATAATCGCCAGGCGGGGCTGCCGGCGCCATCGCCTTGCCGCCCCCGTTCTCGCCCAGGGAATCCTCCCAACTCGTTCTGGGACTGAATAGACTCCACCTCGTTCTCACGGATCTGGCGTGAGACCTCAGGACGTGGGGCGCACGATGCGACTCTTAAGGCTCTCGATCTTCCTGTTCCTGGCCGCAGGGGCAGCGGCCCGCGCACAGACGCTCAGCGGTTCGTCGGTCGCGGTCAACGGTCAGGGACCTGATACCTTCTCGAACGATGGCGGTGCACCGCGTGTGACCATCTTCCCGGTTACTCCGACCACTGGTGATCCCTACACCTCGCCTGACTCGCTGCAGCTCGGGGGAAGTGCGGAGTGGGCCAGCGGCCAGTTGACGATCCGGGGTGCGCCGTATGGATACTTCGATACCGGCGCGCTGCTCTCGATGGTCACCACTGACGCGCCGCTGGTGAACATGCGTGCCGGCATCGAGGCGGGCTACTACGCCGGGCCGTCGGTCATGGCCAACAGCGCCGACTTCGACATGGTCAGCCTCTACAATCAGACCAACAACGTGCTGCCGCGCGTCACCGCATCCGCCGCGATCACCAACTCCGACAACGTCGCCCGTAGCGTCAGCTACACCGCAACCACGATCAACTTCAGTCCCGCGCTCTCGGCCGCTCAGCTCGGCCTGCTGCGTCGCTCGATGTGGGTGATCACGAACAGCGTCGACCTGCGCGTCACCGCGTCGTCTTTCACCCTCGCGGCCGCGGATCTCGCGACGATCTCCAACGGTGACGGGTTGACCGTGTCGTCGACGGGCGCGCTGCCTGCCGGCGTCACGGCGGGGCAGACCTACTACGCGATGGTCGAGTACGGGAACCTCTACCTCGCCGCATCCGCCTCGAACGCTGCGGCCGGCGTACCCGTGTCGCTGACTGCACCGGGCTCCGGATCCTTCACTGTCAGCGACACCAGCACCGGCAAGTCGCTGACCGCCACGTTCAAACTGTTCGTCGCGCCCACCACTACGCTGCCCTATGTGAACTATTACGCTAGCACCATAAAGAGCTGGGCGTCAGACGGCAGCTCGATCACGGTGGCAGGCTGGACGGTGCCCGGCCAGGGCAATGGAGCCAGCGGCCAGGTGCCGCCCGTGGCGAACGGCAATCTGGACACGGTCCGCTCCTCGTACAGTGCGCCGGCCGTGTTCATCGGCGCGCCGACCAAGGCTTTCCTGAACAACTGGGTGCAGATCTACAGTCCTGATCCCAGCAGCGCCGCAAGCGTCAACAACGGTGCGCCCTACTCTTTCGCGCAGAATCACGACAGCCAGATCCACCAATTCGAGGGTTTGGAACTCGACCAGATCAACTACGGCACGGTCGACTACGCCGCGAGCTTCCACGGCATGACGATCGGCTACAGCCCGCTCGGGGTGGTCGGCTACGGTAGCGCCAGCGCCCACCCGGTGCTGCCGACCTCGGACAGCTATGACCTTCTCCTCGCGGGCGAGATGCCGACCTTGCTCAAGTTCAACGAGATGCCGACCGCGAACGTGATCCAGGCCACGTCCGTGCTGTTCAAGGGCAACAGCAGCGTGTCCAGCTCCCTCAACAGTAAAAGCGAGTTGATGGAGACTTCGAAGCTGATCGACTACAACAACATGCGCCTGACTACCTGGCTGCAGCGCGATGCCGTCGGCACCGGCGTCAATTACGGCTCGATGCGTGTCGGGCTGATGGTCGACGGCACCCAAGGCAACTTCGACGGAACGCTGGAAGGTCAGATCGCCTTCAGCCCACCCGGCTACTCGGGCGGCATCGGGTTCTGCGGCTACAACACGCACTGCAATCTCTACGTGCAGGGCGACAACAACGTCTCGCTGGGAAACAGCAGCACGCTCATCCTGCGCACTCCAAGCGGCGGCATCGGCGGCACGATCAACAGCGACGCACAGGGCGATACCGTCATCGGCACCCAGACCGCCGGCGGATCGCTGGTGGCGAGCAACCCGATCACCGCCCAGAGCGGGATCAACGTCAGCGGCAACGCCACCGTCAGCGGCGGCCTGACGGCCGGGATCGCCACGATCAGGAACAGTCTACACCGCAAAGCGCTGTACGCGAACAACCACATAGAGCTCGGGAAGGTCGCATACCTATGGTT
>CAXTNV010000128.1:0-9543 GCA_964245755.1 uncultured Acetobacteraceae bacterium
TAGGAAAGGACGACGCACGTCGCCTGACAAGGATAATGCGCGCCCGGCTGGTGCCGGACCGCGCGCCGCCTGGGCTTTGCCCTTGACCGGCCGGGGCAGGAGGCGTCAGACCGCCTGTCGGAAGAGGCGGCTTGCGGAGTTGATCATGTTCCAAGGCTCCATCACCGCGCTGATCACGCCCATGCGGACCGATGGCGGCCTCGACGAGGCCGCGATGCGGCGACTGGTCGGATGGCAGATCGAGCAGGGCACCAGTGCGCTGGTTCCGACCGGCACCACCGGCGAGAGCCCGACCCTGACCCATGCCGAGCACCGCCGCGTGATCGACCTGGTGGTGGCCGAGGCGGCCGGGCGGGTGAAGATCCTGGCCGGAACCGGGTCGAACTCCACCACCGAGGCGATCGACACCACGCGTCACGCCAAGCGCGCCGGCGTCGACGCCGCGCTGGTGGTCACCCCATACTACAACAAGCCGACCCAGGAGGGGCTCTACCGTCACTACATGGCGATCGCGGACGCGGTCGAGCTGCCGATCGTGATCTACAACATCCCCGCGCGCAGCGTCGTCGACATGACGGTGGCGACCATGCAGCGGCTGGCACGACACCCCAACATCATCGGGGTGAAGGACTCCACCGCCAACCTGCTTCGTCCGCTGCAGATACGCGCCGCCGCCGGCGCCGGCTTTGTGCAGCTTTCCGGCGAGGACGGCACCGCACTCGCCTTTCTCGCCGCCGGCGGTGTCGGCTGCATCAGCGTCACCGCCAACGTCGCACCCCGGCTGTGCGCCGAGATGCATGCGGCGTGGCGTGCCGGCGCGCTGCACCGGGCGATGGCGATCCAGGACCGCCTGCTGCCGCTGCACGAGGCGCTGTTCGTGGAAAGCAGTCCCGCCCCTGCCAAGTATGCCGCACACCTGATCGGGCTCGCCGGCGAGACCTGCCGGCTGCCGCTGGCGCCGCTCACGGAGGAGTCGCGCGAGATCGTGCGCCGGGCGGTGCACGAACTGGAGTTGGCGGTGGAGCGGTCGGCGGCGGCCGATGGCGGGAGCGGGCATGGCTGACAAGCGCAAGAGCGGAATGATCACGCACGGCGTTGCGGCGCAGAACCGCAAGGCGCGCTACGACTACACCATCAAGGAGACGGTGGAAGCCGGCATCGTGCTCAAGGGCCCGGAGGTGAAGAGCCTGCGGCTCGGACGCGCGACCCTGACCGAGGCCTATGCCGGGGAACGCGACGGCGAGGTCTGGCTGTTCAACTGCTATATCCCGGAATACCAGGCGGGGGTGCTGTCGCGCTTCGAGCCGCGGGCGCCGCGCAAGCTGCTGCTGCACCACAAGCAGATCGACCAGATGCTCGGCGCGGTGGCGCGCGGCGGCCAGACGCTGGTGCCGCTCGACATCCACTTCAACGAGCGCGGCGTCGCCAAGGTGACGCTCGCGGTGGGTGAGGGGCGCAAGAAGGCCGACAAGCGGCACGCCATCGCCGAGCGCGACTGGCAGCGCGACAAGGCGCGGCTGCTGCGCGCACGGGGTTAGCCGGACGCCGCCGCCGAGTTGTTGACGCTGTCGCTGTAGCCAACATAACGTTAGTTGGGGCGGCTGGGGTTCGGTCATTGACGTGCGGTGCAAGCAGACGCGACGGGCGCGTTCCGCCGGGGCAAGATCGGCCGGGCGTGCCCCGGAATCGTTACGTCGCACTCGACGGCGGGACTGCCGCGTCGGGCTCGGACCGCAGGGGTTGAGCGAATCGGCGTCCAGTGCGGCCGCCAGTCACGCAGCGCTGATCGCGACGCAGCTCGCGGTGAGTCGCTGCGGCCGCGACCTCGAGGCGGCGTTCCGCTGCGTCGTGGAAGGGGCGGCGGCGGTGGTGCGCTGCTGCGAGCTCGCCGCGATCGAGGTCGTGGAGGGCGAGGAGCTGGTGTATCGCGCCTCGAGCATGCCGCGCAGCGTCGGCGTCCGCCTGCCGCTCGCGAGATCCGCCTCCGGCCTCTGCCTCAGCCTGGGTCGTGCCATCCTGGTCGACGACACCGGGACCGACGCGCGTGTCAACGCTGCCGCCTGCCGCGCGCTCGGCATCGGCTCGATGGTGCTGGTGCCGATCCCGCGCCAAGGCGTCAGCGCCGGCGTGCTGAAGCTGGCCTGCTCGCGAACCGGCGCCTTCGCCGAGCAGGACGTGCTGCTCGGCCAGCTGCTGGTCGGGATCCTGGCGGCGGGCTTGAGTGCTGCCGACGAGACGCAGGCCAGGGAAGCGCTGGCCTCCAGCGAGGCGGTCAACCGCAGGATCCTGCAGAGCTCGGGGGACCGGATCGAGCTGCTGGATCTGGCCGGGAGAGTCGTCTCGATCAACCAGGCCGGCCTGACCCTGCTCGGGGGCACCGATGCCGGGATCATCGGCACCGAGTGGCTGCAAGGCTGGCCGGCGGAGCGGCGTTCCGAGGCGGCCGCGGCACTTCGGGAAGCGCGGGCCGGCCGCTCCGGGCGACTGCGTGCTCCCGGGCTGGCGTCGGCGGCCCCGCGGCGCTGGTGGGACGTGGTGGTGACGCCGATTCCGGATGCAAACGGCGAGCCGCAGCGCCTGCTGTCGATGTCGCGCGACATCACCGAACTGCACGAGGCCAGCGAGCGGGTCGAGCTGGCGCTGGATGCGGGATCGGTGCTCGGCATCGGCATGTGGGAGCTGGGCGTGCTGTCGATCGACAGCCGGATGGCGAGCACGCTCGGCCTCGCCGCCGCTGCCGGCTGGCGCGACATCGCGCCGGCCGCCCTGCTCGATCGGGTGCATCCGGGCGATCAGGCGGCGATTCGCTCGCTCCCGGCGCAGGCGGCGCAGGGCGGCGGGCGCTTCCGCGCCGCCTTCCGGCTCCGCTCCGGCCGGGACACCGCCTCGGCGTCAAACGATCCGGCAGCTCAGGCCGAAGCCTGGCACTGGGTGGAAGCGCGCGGCTTGGTGGTCAGCGCACAAGACGGCGAGGTCCCGCGTTTCACCGGGGTGCTGATCGACATCGACGCCCGCAAGCGCGTCGAGCTGGAGCTGGAGCTCAACGAGCAGACGCTGCGCCAGATCGCGGATACCGTCCCCGTCCTGATCGCCTATATCGGCCCCGACCTGACCTGCCGCTTCACCAATCGGGCCTATGTCGGCTGGTTCGGCAGGCCGCTGCACGGCGCCCCTGGCCGCCCGACGAAGTGGTTGCTCGGCGCCCCGGTCGACGACCGGCCGAGCGCGCCGCTGCGGCGCGCTCTGGCCGGCGAGGCGATACGCTACGACGGCCAGGTGCGGCACCGTGACGGCACCCTGCGCGACCTCGATATCGGCTACCAGCCGCGCCGCCGCGGCGACGGCGAGATCGACGGCTGCTACGTGATCGGCGTCGACATCACCCGGCGCCAGGAGGAAGCGCGCGCGCTCAACCGCTCCAACCTGACGCTGGAGCACAGCCTGGCGATGGTGCAGCACGAGAGCGAGCAGGTCTGGCGCCTGGCCCGCGACCTGCTGAGCGTGTTCGACGCCGAGGGAGCGCTGCGCAGCTTCAACCCGGCCTGGTCCACCGTGCTCGGCTGGGAGCCCGAGCAGCTGCGCGGCCGCCGCTACTCCGACTTCCTGCATCCCGACGACGTCGAGCGCACCGCACGGGCGCTGGGGCTGATCGCCGGCAGCGGCGGCCTCGGCGGCTTCGAGAACCGCTGGCGCTGTCGCGACGGCAGCTATCGCTGGCTGTCGTGGAACGCGGTGCTGGCCGACGGGCTGCTCTACGCCGCCGGCCGCGACGTCACCGCCGAGAAGGACGCGGCGCTGCGTCTCGCCCGCACCGAGGAGCAGCTGCGCCAGTCGCAGAAGATGGAGGCGGTCGGCCAGCTCACCGGCGGCATCGCGCACGACTTCAACAACCTGCTGACCGGCGTGATCGGCAGCATCGAGATGATGCGCCACCGGCTGCGCCAGGGGCGCAGCGCCGAGCTCGACCGCTACCTCGACGCCGCCGCCGGCGCCGCGGACAGGGCAGCGTCGCTGACGCACCGGCTGCTGGCGTTCTCGCGCCGGCAGACGCTCGACCCCAAGCCGGTCGCCGCCGAACTGCTGGTCGACGGGATGGAAGACCTGATCCGCCGCACCGCGGGCCCCGCCGTGACCCTGCAGATCGTGCGCCATCCCGGGCTCTGGAGCATCTTCTGCGACCCCGGGCAGCTCGAGGCGGCGCTGGTCAACCTCGCCAACAACTCCCGCGAGGCGATGCCGGATGGCGGCCGCCTGGTGATCGAGACCAGCAACGCGGTGCTCGATGATGCGGACACCGAAGGGGACACCCCGCCCGGCGACTACGTCGCGATCTCGGTGGCCGACACCGGTGCTGGCATGTCGGCGGAGGTGGCGGCGCGCGCCTTCGACCCGTTCTTCACCACCAAGCCGATCGGCCACGGCACCGGGCTCGGCCTGTCGATGATCTACGGCTTCACGCGGCAGTCCGGCGGCGACGCACGCATCGTGACCGTGCCCGGGCACGGCGCCCGGGTGACGATCTACCTGCCGCGCCACCGCGACCCGCGCAGCGAGCCGAAGCCCGGCAGCGCCGTTGCCGCGCCGCGCTACCCCGGCCGCACCGTGCTGCTGGTCGAGGACGAGCCGATGGTGCGCATGCTGCTCGGCGAGGCGCTGGGCGAGATCGGCTGCGACACGATCGAGGCTTCGGACGGCGTCGGCGGCCTGCGGGTGTTGCAGGACGACAAGCCCGTCGACCTGCTGATCACCGATATCGGCCTGCCGGGCGGCATCAACGGCAGGCAGCTCGCGGAAGCGGCACGCACGCTGCGGCCCGACCTGAAGGTGCTGTTCATCACCGGCGGCGAGGAGAGCGACCGCCGCAACGCCGCGGTGTTCGGCGATAGCCTGGTGGCGGGAGAGGGTCCGGGCGACCTCTGGACCCAGGTGCTCGAGAAGCCGTTCACCATGGAGTTGCTGATGCAGCGCGTACGCTCCATGTTATTGACGTATGCGGCGCCGACGGCCCTGCAACCGCCTGCCGAGGCGCCCGTTCAAACTCCGAATCTCTGAGATCATCCACAATATGAAGCAGTCTACCTATGCCCTGGCCTACGCCTGGGCGATCGCCGCAAGCCTGCAGCTTGCCGCTCCGCCGCGCGCGCACGCGGACACCGCGCCGCCGCGCACCCGCGGCGTGATCACCGCCGTGAGCGGCGACACAGTGACGCTCAAGACCCGCTTCGGCGGTCCGGCGACGCTGAAGATCGGCACCGACACCGGGTTCGTCGGCGCCGCCAAGGCGACGCTGGCGGAAGTCAAGCCGGGCCGCTTCATCGGCACCGCGGCCACCCCCGGGCCGAACGGCACGCTGCGCGCGATCGAGGTCACCATCTTCCCCGACAGCATGCGCGGCTCCGGTGAGGGGCACTACGGCTGGGACCTCGGCAAGTCGAGCTCGATGACCAACGGCACCATCGGCACCGTGACCGCATCCACCAAGCTGAGCATGACCGTCAGCTACAAGGGCGGGCAAAAGACGCTGCTGGTCCCTGACGACGTGCCGGTGGTCGATCTGCAGCCCGCCGACCGCTCGCTGCTGCAGCCCGGCGCGCACGTCGTGGCGATCGGGCCGAAGTCCGCCGACGGCAGCGTCGAGGTCAAGCGCATCATCATCGGCGAGAAGGATGTCGTGCCGCCGATGTAGCGGCCGGCGCGGGAGGGAGCGGCGTGCGCGATCGATCCGGGCTGCGGCAACCCGCGCCCGACAAAGTGATCGTGCATCCGCTGGTGGTGCGGATCACGCACTGGGTCAGCGCGCTGGCGATTGGCTGCATGGTGGCCAGCGGCTGGCAGATCTATGACGCCTCGCCGCTGCTGCCGTTCAGCTTCCCGGGCTGGATGACCCTGGGCGGCTGGCTCGCAGGGGGGATCGCCTGGCACTTGGCGGCGATGTGGCTTCTGCTGGGCAATGCGCTGATCTACTTCGCCTACGGGTTCGTCGGCCGGCACTTCCGGCGCACCCTCCTGCCGATCCGGCCGGCCGACATCGCGCGCGACCTCGGCCGAGCCCTGACCTTCAGGCTGCAGCACGAGCTCGGCGTCTACAACGCGGTGCAGCGGCTGCTGTATCTGGGCGTGCTGCTGCTCGGGATCGCGGCAGTGCTGTCGGGGTTCGGGCTGTGGAAGCCGGTGCAGCTGCAGCTGCTGGACCAGCTGGTGGGCGGCTACCCGGTGATGCGCTGGATCCACTTCCTGGCGATGGCCGGCATCGTCGGCTTCTTCGTCATCCACATCCTGCTGGTGATCCTGGTGCCGCGCACCCTCCTGGCGATGATCACCGGCCGCGCCCGCCTGCACAGGGCTGCACGATGAGGTGGCGGCAGGCCGCCGATCCAGGCGGCCGGCGCACGCTGCTGCGCTCCGGACTCTCGCTGGGCGCGCTCTCCCTGCTCAGCGGCTGCAACCTGGCCGACGGCGACGCCGCCGACCGGGTGCTGTGGGCGATGTCGCGCCTCAACGACCGCCTGCAGGCGCTGCTGTTCAGCCCGACGCGGCTGGCGCCGGTCTATCCGGCTTCTAGCCTGACCAGGCCGTTTCCGTTCAACGCCTACTACCCGATCGACAACGTGCCCGAGATCGATCTCGATCACTGGTCGCTCGAGGTGTCCGGCCTGGTCTCCGACCGGAGCAAGTGGACGCTGTCGCGGCTGCGCCAGCTGCCGCAGCGGGCGCAGATCACCCGCCTGATCTGCATCGAGGGGTGGAGCGCCATCGGGCAGTGGAGCGGCGTGCCGTTGCGCAGCTTCCTGGAGCGGGTCGGCGCCGACACGACCGCCCGCTACGTCGGCTTCAAGTGCGCGGACCGCTACTCCTCCAGCATCGACATGGCGACGGCGCTGCATCCGCAGACCATCCTGGCGCTCGATACCGGCGGGGAGGCGCTGCCGCCGCAATACGGCTATCCGCTGCGCCTGCGCGTGCCAACCAAGCTCGGCTTCAAGAACCCCAAGCATATCGGCGCGATCTTCGTCACCAACAGCTATCCCGGCGGCTACTGGGAAGACCAGGGCTACAACTGGTTCAGCGGCAGCTGATCGGCGGCCTCGAGCCGCCGGCGCAGCGCCGCGACGACGCTCTCGAACATCTCCGTGGTCAGCCGGCCGGTGTTCGTGTTGTAGCGCGACACGTGGTAGCTGTCCGCCAGCAGCAGCCCATCGGGCAGCGTCGCGATCTGGCCGTGGCGGAAGCGCAGGCGCGACAGCGGCATGCCGCACGCGGACAGCACCGCGCTGTGCGCCAGCACGCCCAGCGCCAGCACCGCGCGCAGCGGGCGGATGCTCTGCAGCTCGGAGCGCAGGAAGCGGTTGCAGGTGCGCACCTCGACCGGCTGCGGCAGGTTGGCCGGCGGCACGCAGCGCACCGCGTTCACGATCCGGCACCCGCGCAGCGCCAGCCCGTCCGCGGCATCTGCACCGTATTGCCCGACAGCGTAGCCGAACTTCAGCAGCGTCTCGTAGAGCAGGATGCCGGCGAAGTCGCCGGTGAAGGGGCGTCCGGTGCGATTGGCGCCCTTCACGCCCGGAGCCAGCCCGACGATCAGCAGTTCCGCCTCCAGCGTGCCCCATGACGGTACCGGGGCGTTCCACCAGAGCGGTTGCGCCGACCGGTTGGCTTCCCGGTAGGCGACCAGCCGCGGGCAGAGCGGGCAGTCCCGGGTCGGCTGCTGCAGCGCCGGGGAGACGTCGCCGGGCTCGGCACTGCCGGGCACGACGTCGACCGACCCGGCTTGGGCAGCACCCGGTGGCGCGAGCATCCCGACCGGTCAGAGGTTCGGCGTCGTTTCGGCGGCGTAGGGTTCCGCCGGCGCCGGCCGCGACGCCGCGCGGCTGCGCGGCTCGGTCTGTCGGCGGGTGAACTCGGTCGCGATGTCGGCCAGCTCGATGAACTCGTCGGCCTGCCGACGCAGCTCGTCCGCCGCCGCCGGCGGACTGGTGCGGATCGAGGAGACCACCGAGACGCGCACCCCCTGCCGCTGCACCGCCTCGACCAGCCGACGGAAATCGGAGTCGCCGCTGAACAGGATCGCATGGTCCATCTTCGGGCTCATCTCCAGCATGTCGACGGCGAGCTCGATGTCCATGTTGCCCTTGATCCGCCGCCGGCCGGTCTGGTCGGTGAACTCGCGCGCGGTCTTGGTCACCAGGGTGTAGCCGTTATAGACCAGCCAGTCGGTCAGCGGCTTGAGCGGGGAATATTCCTCCGTGTCGAGCACGGCGGAATAGTAATACGCCCGGACCAGCTTGCATCGCGCGCGGAAGAAGGCGAGCAGGCTGCGGTAGTCCACGTCGAAGCCGAGGTTGCGCGAGGCCGAGTAAAGATTGGCGCCATCAATGAACAGGCAGACGCGATCCTCAATGCGGAAATCCATAGCTTTCAATCCCGATTAAAAACTGTCGAACAGGGTTAAGAATTGTTTCAGCGAGCGGTTGCATCCAGGCACGTCGTGGAGCCGGTGGAAGGACGAGTGCGATGATCCTGGTGGCGATCGGCGCCAACCTGCCGGGCCCCTGGGGCAGCGAGCCGCTGCGGAGCTGCCGCCGCGCCGTGGGCGAGATCGACCGGCTGCCCGGGCTGAGGGTGTCGGCGGTCTCGCACTGGTATCGCAGCGCCCCGGTGCCGCGCGCCGCGCAGCCGGACTACACGAACGGGATGGTGCGGCTTGCCGGCGCGGTCGAGCCCGCCGCCCTGCTCGCGGCGCTGCAGGCGATCGAACGGCGGGCAGGCAGGGTGCGCGGAGCGCCGAACGCCGCACGCACGCTCGACCTCGACGTGATCGACATCGACGGCATGCTGCGCGACGCCCCCGATCCGGTGCTGCCGCATCCGCGCGCCCACGCCCGGGCATTCGTCCTGCTGCCGCTGCGCGACGTCGCGCCGGAATGGGTCGAGCCGTATTCGCAACGAAACCTGGAGACGCTGCTGGCCGGCCTGAGAAGTGGTTGCGGGGAGGCAGACGCGCCGGTAGACTGGCCCGTTCCATACAAATAGAGCAGAGGTCGGCCGCATGGCGCGAGTCACCGTCGAAGATTGTGTCGAGAAGATCCCCAACCGCTTCGAGCTGGTCCTGCTCGCCGCCCAGCGTGCGCGCAATCTCAGCCGAGGCGAGGAGCTTACCCTGGATCGCGACAACGACAAGAACCCGGTGGTGGCGCTGCGCGAGATCGCCGGCGAGACCATCGAGGTGTCACGCCTGCATCAGGATCTGGTCAAGTCGCTGGCACGTGCCCCGGAGCCAGAGCCCGCCGACGAGGAGGTGCTGGACCTGATCCCGACCGACCAGAACATCTTCGGCCTGCAGGACGTCTCGGCCGAGGAGGAAGCCGCCGGCATGGGCACCGAGCTTTCGCCGGAGGACCTCGAGTCGGCGATCGAAGCTGAACTCGGCGGCCGCACCACGCGGCGCTAGCCGGCATGCGGGCAGCTCCGGCGGCTTTTGCACCGGACGGCGCCCGTTCCGCGCCCGCTTCCGCTCCCGCCTCTGAACTCGTCGCGGCGCCGGCC
>CAXTNV010000129.1:0-9523 GCA_964245755.1 uncultured Acetobacteraceae bacterium
CCGCACAGCCGAACAGCGCCGCGTGCTCCGGCTTGAGGTCTCGCGCCCCGCGCACCCGCGCGCGGCGCGCGACGCCGGCGTGGTCCGCGAACGCGGAGCAGCCGAGATAGTGGTGCACCGCGATCCCCTGGCACGTGAGGCGGCGCGTGCCGCCGAGCAGCACGCCGGTGGTGTTCGCCGCGGCACCCGGCTCGCACAGCGCCGGACGTCCCTCGGCACAGGGCAGGCAGTGGCCGCAACTCGGCATGAACACCATCACCACCTGATCGCCCACCGCGAGGTCGGTGACGCCCTCGCCGAGCGAGGCGACGATGCCGGCCGCCTCGTGACCCAGCGCGATCGGCATCGGACGCAGCCTGTCGCCGTTGATCGCCGACAGGTCGGAATGGCACAGGCCGGCGGCGGTGATCCGGACCAGCACCTCGCCGGCGCCGGGCGGTGCCAGTTCCAGCGTCTCGATACCGAGCGGACGACTCTGCGAATACGGGACCGCCGCACCGACCTCGCGCAGCACCGCAGCCCTGATGCGCATCGTCTCGCTCATGATCGACCCCTCCGGCTTGAGGGCAAAGCAGCGGCGTCGCCCTGGACCCGGCGAAAGACCAGACCTTTAGCATCCGTCGGTCAAGCAGCGGCAGCGCTTGCGCCGCTTCGACCGGGTCGCAAGACTGTCGCCCGACCCTGGATACCGACCGCATGACGAACGCCGAGACCCGGCCCGTTCCCGAACGACGCGCCAACTACGCGCTGCTGGAGCGCATCACCACGCGCTGGAGCGACAACGACGCCTTCCGCCACGTCAACAACGTCGTCTACTATTCGTTCTTCGACACCGCGGTGAACCGGATGCTGATCGCCGCCGGGCTGCTCGATATCGAGAGCAGCGCGGTGATCGGCCTCGTGGTCGAAACACGCTGCCACTTCTTCCGCCCGGTGAGCTTCCCCGACGACGTTTGGTCGGGCCTGCGCGTCGCCCATCTCGGCCGCTCCAGCATCCGTTACGATATCGGCCTGTTCAGCAACGATGAAGACCAAGCCTCGGCGCAAGGCTACTTCAATCAGGTCGTCGTCGATCGCGTCACCAGCCGGCCGGTTCCTATGTCGCAGGAGAGGCGGCGCTACCTGCAGACCTTGACGAGGTGAGGCAGAGCAAGAGACGACACCTCCCGAGCGCGGGTCGGAGGCCCGTCCTCTCGAGGGGTTCGCCGGTTTCTCGTTACTCGGGTGTACGCTCTTCCGGCTTCTGGCTCGCAAGCAGTTCGCTGCCAAAAAACTTTCCTCCGGTTGCAACCAGATCTTTCAGGCAGACTTTAATGAGGTTAGACGCGTATCTATTCGTCGTCATTGACAGTGCGGAGGGGATCGTCATGCTTATCGTCCTGTGCATGTTCCTGCTGATTGTTCCGCCACTAGCAGTAGCGTTTGTTGCTCGTAGCGGTTGACCTGAGCCTCACGACCTGAATGCTAGCCTACGGTCCGGCAGGCCAATACGGCTCAGGTCTACTGGACCGTTCCCTCGAGCAATCCAACAAGCTAATCAGGCCTTTCCTGAGCATCCGGCTCCCATAGTTATACGCTCAATTTCATGAGTGTCTTACGTCGGCTGTCGCATCCACCACGATTTGAACGATGAGGCCCGGCGCCCCTCGATGCCTGCCGGACCTACGGATCGTTAGTTGCTCGGATCGTGACGCCGGCGTCCTGGAAGTCGAAGTGCTCCAATGCGTTGGCCGGCAGCTAGCCTTGATCCGCCGAGGTCAAGGCGGCGCTGCCCGTGACAGATTTGAGCCTCTGCAACTCCAAGACGGATTGTTCGAGGACGTCGACCAGATCCTCGGTGTGTGAAACCCGCCCCGGAAGCATGCCAGTGGTTACCTGTTCGAAATACCTCGCGGAGTAGGCCAGACGCTGGAAGCCAAGCATGCCGGCGCTGCCCACCAGCATGTGCGCCGCCTCGGCTATATCGATCTCGCGGGCTGCGGCAGGCCCTCGTAGCGCGCGTCTCAACTCCTCGCAGCGCTCGATCAAGATGTCGATGTAATAGACGACCGTGCTTGCAGGCAGAAGCGACGTCACCTGCTCGAAGGCTTCGCGATTGCAGAGCGGGACACCCGACTTTTCCCCGAAACCGCGCGCCGCGTCCTCGCCGATGCGCGCGACAGCCTCCAGCAGAGCGTCCTGCGCGAACGGCTTCGCTAAGTGCTCATCCATGCCAGCTCGATGACACTCCTCGATCTGCTTGGTGAAGGTCTGGGCCGTCAGCGCGATGATGCGGACCATACCTCGCGGGGCCGGCAGCTCCCGGATCCGCCGGGCGGCTTCGAGGCCGTCTGTTCCGGGCATGCGAACGTCCATCAGAATTACGTCGTAATCAGCGGCGGCTGCCGCCTCGATCGCTTCCGCCCCCCCTTCCACGCATGTCACCGCGTGGCCTGCCGCGACCAGGAAAGAACTGGCAATGTCACGGTTCATCGCCACGTCGTCGACTACCATGATCCGCAGGGCATGTGCCGGGCGGATGTCCTTCGGAAGCACCGATAGCGGCATGACAGGCAGAGGCGTCATTGGCAATTCCAACGAGAAAATGCTGCCGCCGCCGAGCCGGTCCTCATAGTCGATACTACCTCCCATCAGAGCAGCGAGCCGGACCGAGATTGCAAGGCCGAGCCCGGTGCCTTCGACTGCGGTAGCGGAGGCACCAACGCGCTTGAAATCTTGGAAGAGCAAATGCCTGGCATCCGCCGGGACACCCGGACCGGTATCGATGACCTCGAACCGCAGCACCGAGTTTGCTGCAACCTGAAGATGCAGCGCCACCCCGCCCCGCTGGGTGAACTTCACCGCATTTCCGAGCAGGTTCAGCAGGATCTGTCGAAGCCGCATGGGGTCGAGAGCGATGCAGGCCGGCAAATTGGCATCGCTCTCTGTCTGCAGCGTGAGCCCCTTGAGCACGGCAGCGCCTCGAACGACCTCGACACAGGCCTTCGCGACTTCGCGCGGGTCGACCTCTGCTACCTGCAGCTCAACGCCCGCTGCCTCGATCTCACTGAGGTCGAGCACTCGATTGATCATTTCCAGTAGATGCTGTCCTGCACCAAGCATGGCATCGACCCGAGACGACTGGAGGGGCTCGAACTTACCTTCCAGACGAAGCAGCTGCGCATAACCAATAATTGCGTTGAGGGGCGTACGCAGTTCATGGCTCATGCTGGCGAGGAACTGCGACTTAGCCTGCGTTGCTTGATCAGCTAGATCTCTTGCCTTGGCAAGATGTCGACTTAGGCGCTCCAATTGAGTGTTGGAGGCTTCCAGGTCACGCGCCCTGACTTCAAGCTCAGCCTCGTGGGTGCGGCGCTCGGTGATGTCGCGCGACACGGAGACGAAGCCATCGACGCTTCCAGTCGTCGGATCGCGCAGCAGCCTTCTGTTGGTCTCGAGCCAGATCACCCGTCCATCTTCTCGGCAAACTCGAACGGTCACCGCATCCTGGTTGATCGAGCCGTCGAGCATGCGCGCGATCGATCCCTTTTCCTTCTCCCGGTCGTCAGGATGGACGAGCGGCAGCATCGTGGTGCCGATCATGTCCGTCGAGCTCAACCCAAAGATGCGCTCCAGCGAAGGAGAAACATACCGAAGCTCACCACGCGAATCGGCTCGAGAGACTATGTCGTCGGCATGCTCGGCGAGCAGACGGAAGGTCTCTTCGCTCTCGCGAAGGCGAGTGACAAAACGGCGCAAGATCAGGCACGCGAAGCAAAAGGTGACAATGCCCGTGAGGATCCCGCCAAAGCTGAGCAGTTCACTGACCAGCTGAATACGATCGGTGTCGGAACGTCTCCGCTTGACCAGCGACGTCTCCTCGGCAAGCATCTGGCTCAGCGTCGCGACGATCTTCACCATCAGGTGTTGGCCGAGGTTGTTCAAGACGACTGCTCGTGCTGCCTCCTCACCGAAACTTCGGCGGAGGCGGATCGTCACTGCCAGTTCGGCAAACTTCGCATCGACGAGCGAGTCCAGCTGGCTGTCCAGCTGACGTTGCTGGGGCTCGTCGGCAATGAGGCGGCCGAGCGTCGCCCGTAGCGATGGCAGGCGCGTTACCGCTACGTCGTGAGGAGCGAGATACTCTGACTTGCCGGTCAGCAGGTAGCCCCGTTGCCCGGTTTCCGCGTCGCGAACTGTACTGCCGAACTCCTGCAGAGTCTGAATCATGCTGATGTTATGCCTGACCCAGCGGCGTTCGTGCCGGAGCAGGATCGCTTGGCGGAAATCCAATGCTCCGATGCTTATCAGCAGAATGACGAGGCCGCTCAACGCTAAGACCAGTGGACCGAAGCGGCGGAGCGACCCGTGCATATCAGGCTTGTTCATTGCCATGCCGAGCACGACCTCGATTGCGAGCTCATCGGCGCCCCGATGGCTACTCGGCTCCAAGATGAACACGTGTCGCGCTCAACGCTGACGATGAGAACAGCCGGACGCATGAAAGGCCGTGACCCGACTATCGCTTACAGGCGATCGCCGTCAGGTTGAAGCGGACCTGATTAACGACCGGCAAGAGCTTCATCGGTCGTTCTAACCCGGTGCAGGATGTGGAGGATGTCTGCAAAGCGACACCAAGCTCCAGAACCGAACGTGGCAACGCTGACGGCAAGTCGCCGGCTGCCACGTGGTTTAGTATCACGGAACTTATTACGACAACGGGCGTGTGCCACAGGCTTCATCCTTATCGGCCCGATAGCTAACTTAATACTGATACCGAAACAATACCAAAATGCTAGCGGGTTGCGCCGGGATCGTATCTTGACGGACCGATCGCGGCGGACAGCGCGGCCACCTTCGGCTTGAGCCGCCGGCTGAGCAGCCTGCTAGGGCTTGATCCAGACCGTCTGTGCATTGACGAACTCGCGGATGCCGAAATGCGACAGCTCGCGGCCGTACCCGCTCTTCTTGACGCCGCCGACCGGCGTACGCGGGTCCGAGGCGGTGTAGCCGTTGATGAACACGCCGCCAGTCTCGAGCTCCCGAGCGATCTCCCGCCCGCGCCCGATGTCGCGCGTCCAGAGGTTGCCGCTCAACCCGAACGCGCTCTGGTTCGCGAGGCGCACGGCGTCCTCCGCGTCCTCGGCGACGATCATCGCCGCCACCGGCCCGAACGTCTCTTCGTCGAACGCGGTCATGCCGGGACGCACCCCGGCGAGCACGGTCGGCTGATAGAAGAAGCCAGGTCCCTCGACCGCGTGTCCACCCAGCAACAGCCGCGCGCCCTGCTCGATCGACGCACGCACCTGGCGGTCCAGCCCCTTGCGCAGATCGTCGCGCGCGATCGGGCCGATCGTGGTTTCCTCGCGCATCGGGTCGCCGACGACCGCGCCGCGCGCGGCCTGCACGAACGCCTCGGTGAAGCGTTCGGCGATCGGCGCCTCCAGGATGAAGCGCTTGGCCGCGAGGCACACTTGGCCGGCGTTCTGGAAGCGGGCGGTGACGGCGGTGGCGACCGCGCGGTCGAGATCGGCGTCGGCGAGCACGATGTAGGGGTCCGATCCGCCGAGCTCCAGCAGCGACTTCTTGATCAGCCGGCCCGCCTGCGCCGCCACCGCAGCACCCGCGCGCACGCTGCCGGTCAGGGTCACGCCGGCGATGCGGGCGTCGGCGAGCACCGCCTCGACCGCTTCCGGGTCGATGTTGACCACGCCGAGCACGCCCTTCGGGGCGCCGCTGCTCTCGAACGCGTCGGCCAGCGCGTAGGCGCAGCCCATGACGTTCGGCGCATGCTTGAGCAGGAACGCGTTGCCGGCGAGCGTGATCGGGACCGCGGCGCGCATCACCTGCCAGAGCGGGAAGTTCCACGGCATGATGGCGAGCACGCTGCCGAGCGGGAGATAGGAGATGTAGACTTCCGCCTCCTCGACCGGCGCGCGCTCGTCGGCGATCAGCGCCGGACCGTGCGCAGCGAACCAGGCGGCGAGGTTGGCGCACTTGCGCACCTCGGCGCGCGCCTCGCGGATCGTCTTGCCCATCTCCGCAGTGATAAGGGCGGCGAAGCGCTCGATATCCGCGATCAACCGTTCCGAGAGCCGCGCCAGCATCTGTGCGCGCTCGGCGATCGGGGTGCGGCGCCAGCTCTCGAAGCCGGACTGCGACCGGGCCAGCAGCGTCTCGACCGCTGCCGCGTCGTCGAGCGGGTAGTGCGCGATCACGGTTCCGGTGGTCGGATTGCGCGACGCGACCGTCTGCCGCTGCTCGGTATGGCTCATCGGTTTGGCTCCAGGCGGGAAGGGATGCTCATCAGGCGGCCTCGGCCGTGATGGCCTCGCCGAGCGTGCTGACGATGCGGTCGATGTGCCCGCTCTCCAGGATCAGCGGCGGCGACAGCGCGATGATGTCGCCGGTGGTGCGGATCAGCAGGCCGGCGTCGAAGCAGCGCTGCATGATGCGGCCGGCGCGATCGGCCGGCTTGCCGTGCCGCGGCTGCAGCTCGATGCCGGCGATCAGCCCGGCATTGCGTATGTCGGTGACGTTGGGGCGGTCGCGCAGCGTGTGCACCGCCTCCGCCCAATCCGGCTCGATCGCCTGCGCCCGCGCCGGCAGCGCCTCGTCGCGATGGATGTCCATCGAGGCGATGGCGGCGGCGCAGGCCAGCGGATGGCCGGAGTAGGTGTAGCCGTGGAACAGCTCGATGCCCGGTGCTGCGGCATCGACGACGCTGCCGTAGATCGCCCGCGACACCGCGACCGCGCCCATCGGCACCGCAGCGTTGGTCAGACCCTTGGCCATGGTGAGGATGTCCGGGATCACGCCGTAGGCCTGCGCGGCGAAATCGGCGCCCAGGCGGCCGAAGCCGGTGATCACCTCGTCGAAGATCAGCAGGATGCCGTGCCGGTCGCAGATCGCGCGCAGCCGCTCCAGGTAGCCCAGCGGCGGCACCAGCACCCCGGTGGAGCCGGCGACCGGCTCGACCATCACCGCGGCGATGCTGTCCGCACCGTGCAGGGCCACCAGATCCTCGAGTGCCTCGGCCCGCTCGGCGCCGTGCCTCGGGCTGCCCCTGCTGAACCGGTTCTGCTCGGGCAGATGGGTGTGCGGCAGGTGGTCGACGTGGCCGAGCAGGGGGCCGAACTGCTTCTTGTTGGCGCCGATGCCGCCGACCGAGAGGCCGCCGAAATTGATGCCGTGGTAGCCGCGCTCGCGGCCGATCAGCTTGATCCGCTGCGCCTCGCCGCGCGAACGGTGGTAGGCGAGCGCGATCTTGAGCGCGGTGTCGGCACTCTCCGAACCCGAGTTGGTGAAGAAGATGCGATCTAGTCCCGGGGGGGTGATCTGCGCCAGTCGAGAGGCCGCCTGGAACATCAGCGGATGGCCCATCTGGAACGAGGGCGCGAAATCCAGCACCGCGGCGGTGCGCTGGATCGCCTCGATCACCTGGCGACGGCCATGACCGGCATTGACGCACCACAGGCCGGCGGTCGCATCCAGCACCTCCCGGCCCTCGGGGGTGTAGTACATCATGCCCTCGGCGCGCGCGAGCATGCGCGGCGCCTGCTTGAAGGCGCGGTTCGCCGTGAACGGCATCCACAGCGCGTCGAGATCGTTAGGGGATGTGCTGTCCATGACCGGTGATCTCCACGCCGCTGCGCACGACGAGCATCATAGCGCCCGCCGACGTGCGGCGTCGCGCCTCATCCCGCGGCCGGCCAGCGACGCGCCACCGGCAGCCGCTCGCAACCCGGCCAGCAGTATCGCGCACCGAGCACGATCGCGAGGTTGAGCAGCAGGCCGACGAGCCCGGGGTTGATCCCCGCGAGCGGCAGCCCCGCGCCGTGCAGCAGCACCGCCGTCGCGTCCCCCGCCAGCAGTCCGGCGATGATCGAGGCCGGCCGCGTGCGGCGCAGGAACAGGATCGCCAACATGCCCGGCAGCGACTGGGTGACGCCGAAATAGAACAGGTTGTTGATGCTGACCATGAGCTGGTGCGAGCCGGCGGCGCCCGCGATCGACGCCGCCAGGTAGAGCGCCATCACCAGCTTCGACCAGCGACGCTGCTGGTCGTCGTCGAGGCCCGGCACCAGGTTGCGCGAGACCAGCGGCCCCAGGGCGAGGCAGATCCCCGACAGCACCACCAGCGCCGATAGCGCGGCACCGGCCATCACCAGCCCCGCCGCCCAGCCCGGCAGCAGCGCGCGCGCTGCCGCGAGGAACACGTCGTTCGGCGAGGCGATCCGCAGCGCGTGGCTGCGCGCGAAGTACGCCACCAGGACCAGGAACGGGAACATCAGCATGTAGAGCGGCATCGCCACCTGCGCCCGCCTGATGGTGCCGATCGAGCGCGCGGTGAACACGGTGGCGCAGGTCTGCGGCACCAGGCAGAAGCCGACGCTCTGCAGCAGGATCGTGGAGATCGAGAACATCTCGGCTGCCGGGGTGACCGCCTCCGCCGCCGACTTGGAATGCGCGCCGGCCGGGTCGGCAGCTCCGCCTGCCGCGAGTGCCGCGATGCCGGTCGACAGGATCGCCACCAGCACCAGGACGTCCTTCAGCACGGCGACGTAGGCGGGCGCCCGGATGCCCGAGATCGCGATGTAGGTGAAGGCGAGCAGGCCGGCCAGGATGGTCAGCCAGAGCGTCGGCACCGCCCAGCCGAGGCTGCCGAACACCGTGTCCAGCCCGATGAACTGCATCACGCCCAGCGGCACCAGGAACAGGATGGAAGCGATCGTCACCACCAGCTCCAGCGCGCGGCTGTCGAAATGCGCGCGGAACAGGTCGGGCAGCGTGACGGCGCCGTAGAGCCGCCCGGCGCGCCAGATCCACGGGAACAGGAAGTAGCCGATCGGGAAGGAGAGCAGGATGTAGCCGAGGAACCAGCTCACGAAGCCGGTGCCGCGCGCATATACGCCGCCCGGGAAGCCCAGGATGGTGGCGACGCTGTAGGTCTCGCCAACCGCCAGGAAGAAGAACAGGATCGTGCCGAACTGCCCTGAGGCGACGAAGAAGTCGGCCGCCCGCTGCTGGCGGTGGCCGCGCCGCGACAACAGTGCCGCCAGCAGCGACAGCCCGATCACCGCCAGGAAGGTCGCCGTCATGAAGCGCCGGTCACGGATCGGCCGCGCCGTCATCCTCGGCTCCCGCCTCGTGCCGATCGTGCCGCCAGCACAGTGCCAGGCAGGCCGAGGTCAGCGGGATGCAGCCGAACAGCCAGAGCACGGCGACCGGCACCCCCAAGGCGGCAATCCGCGCCGATGCCAGCAGCGGGATCGTCGACAGCACCGCCGCGAAGGGCACGCCGAGGCCGATCAGCAGGCGCCGGGACGGTGTCACGCCTCCTCCCGCGCTTTCACAGGCTGCGCCAGGTCCTGCCCTGCATGCCAGGCGGCAGGGTTGCCTCGTAGACGCCGCGCGCCACCGCGCGCGCCAGCACGTCGGCCGCCGCGGCGCCGATCCGCGCCACCGTGAAGGGGCGGCTCGGGCCACCCTGCTGCCTGCGCGCGGTGGAGAGCGCGAACACGACGTCGCCGTCGAAGGGCGA
>CAXTNV010000130.1:0-9335 GCA_964245755.1 uncultured Acetobacteraceae bacterium
CACAGCGTCAATCGCTAATCCTCACACATGTAGGCTTTCCACTCAACGCGAGGAGGCCTCGACGATCGGCCGCCTCTGCGGGAACGCCGTCTCCCAGCCACCGCCGAGCGCGTTGTAGAGCTGCACCAGGTCGCTCGAGATCGCGGTGTTGCTGCTGGCGAGCTGGCCGCGCGCGTTGAACAGCCCGCGCTCGGCGTCCAGCACGTTCAGGAAGGTCTGCAGCCCGCTCGCGTACTGCGCGCGCGCCAGCTCCAGCGCCCGTCCGTAGGAGCGCACCGAGCGCTCCAGCGCATCGCGCATCCGCTGGTCGGCGGCATAGGCGGTAAGCGCGTTATCCACGTCGCGCCAGGCCTGCAGCACCGTCCTCTGGTAGGTCACCGCCGCCTCCTGCTGACGCGCCTGGTTCAGCTGCAGCGCCCCGCGCAGCTGGCCGCCCTGGAAGATCGGCAGGCTGATCGAGGGGCCGAAGGTGTAGGCGCGCGCGCTCCAGAAGCCGAGGTCGCGGAACGACAGCGAGTCGAAGTTGAGCGCGCCGCTGAGCGTCACGCGCGGGTAGAAGGCCGCCACCGCCACGCCGACGTTGGCGGTGGCGGCGTGCAGCTGTGCCTCCGCCTCGCGTATGTCGGGACGGCGCCGTGCCAGCTCCGAGGGCACGCCGACCGGCACCAGCGGCGGCACCGGCGGGATCGGCTCGGCACTCTGCAGCTCGCGCTTCAGCGCCTGCGGCGGCGCCCCGAGCAGCAGTCCGATCGCGTTGATCTGCGTCGCGATCTGCCGCTCGGCGTCGGGGATCTGCGCCGAGACGCTCTCGAGCTGCGACCGCGCGTTCTCGACGTCCAGCTCGGAGGTCAGGCCGCCGCGGAAGCGCGCCTGGGTGAGATCGAGCGACTCGCGGGCCGCCTTGAGGTTGTCGCGGTCGACAGCGAGCTGGGTCTGCTGCCCGCGCAGCGTCATGTAGTCCCGCGCCACCTCGGCGAACTGGGCGATCAAGGTGGAACGGCGATCCTCCACGGAGGCCTGGAGCGTTGCGCGGGCCGCCTCGACCGACCGGCGCACCCGGCCCCACAGGTCGAGTTCCCAGGTCGCATCGACCCCGTCCTGCCACAGATCGAGCGGCGGGATCTTCAGCGAGCCCGCCTCGCCGCGCAGCGCATCCGAGTTCGAGCCGAGCAGGGAACCCGAGTTCGAGCCGAGCAACGAGCCCGAGTTCGAGCCGATCCCTCCAGACCCCACAGACTCTTGCAGCCCACGCTCGATCTCCTTGGAGCTGAACTGCTCCCGGGTATACGCCGCGGTGCCGGTGAGCGACGGATACCGGCTCGCCGCCGCCTCGCGCAGCTCCGCCCGGCTCTCGACCAGTCGGATGGTGGCGAGCCGGACATCGAGGTTCTCGTGTGCCACCCGGCTCTCCAGGGCGGTCAGCTCGGGATCGTGGAACTGGCTCCACCATTGCGCGGCCGGCGTGGCGTCGACCGGCACGCTGACCCGCCGGGCGCCGCGCGGCAGCGTCGCGCGTGCCTCGTGGTGGCCGACGCCGATCCAGCTCGAGGGCGACCACGGGCGCGGCTGCCTGTAGTCAGGCCCGACCGCGCAACCCGGGACCAGGAGGGCCGAGGCCAGCAGCGAAGTGAGGAGAAATGGAGCCCGCGGCGCCGGCATGATGGTTCTCCTGCGCACGCCGCGTCCCCATATATGCTGACCGACCCGTTCGGTCAGCGTTGACAACCTATCCGCTTTGCTTTGATCGTCAACGCCCGCCCGGATCGCGGCCGCACGCCGCCTGCTTCGGCAGCTTCCGATGCGACCAGGAGGAGACGGACCCACGGTGACCGAGCAGGATGACCACTCGGCCGCGAAACGGCAGCAGATCATCCGCGGTGCGGAGCTGGTGTTCACCGATCGCGGCTACGAGGGCGCCAGCATGTCGCGCATCGCGGTGGAAGCCGGGGTCTCCAAGGGAACGCTGTACAATTATTTCGACAGCAAGTCGGTGCTGTTCGCCGTGTTCGTCGAGCAGATGGCGAGCACCACGCTCGCCAACATCTTTGCCCAGGCGCAGGACGCGGACGATCCTGCGGCCGGCCTGCACGCGATCGCGGTCCGCATGATCCAGATGTTCATCTCGCCGCCGAGCCTGGTGCTGTACCGGATCGTCATTTCCGAAGCCACCAAGTTCCCGCACCTGGCGACCGTGTTCTGGCGCGCGGGCCCATGCCAGGCCACGGCCCACATGCGCGGCTGGATCGAGGGCCAGGTGCGCGCCGGGCGGCTGGACGTGCCGGATCCGGCCATGGCCGCCGACCAGTTCCTGGCGCTGTGCCAGGCCCGGCTGGCGCCGCAGCGACGTCTGCAGATCGTCCACGAAATCAGCGAGGCGGACGTCGAGCAGGTGGTGCAGGGCGCCGTCCGCCTGTTCCTCAGAGGTTACGGCGTCGATACTCTTGCGCGGGCCTGATCCAGAAGCTAGGTAGCGGCGGCCCAGGACCGACGCTGCTGTAGCTCAGTGGTAGAGCACTCCCTTGGTAAGGGAGAGGTCGTGAGTTCAATCCTCACCAGCAGCACCAGCCCGGGGAGCGCCATGCCGCAGCCGCTCGATCCGCTCCGGCCCGGTCGTTCCGAGGCGCGCGAGGCGGCGGCGCTGCGCGAGAACCTGCGCCGGCGCAAGCAGCAGGCACGGGCTCGTGCCGCGCCGGTCGAGGAGCCAGCAACGCCCTGCCGAGCAGGCGAGCCGCAGACGGTCCGCCAGGACATCGCCGACCGGAGCGCGCCTCGCGTGCCGGTCGATGCGGAGGAAGTCGACGATGCCGGTGATGCCCGATAGCTGGATCCGACGCATGGCGGTCGAGCGCGCCATGATCGAGCCGTTCGTGGAGACGCAGCGCCGCGAGGGCGTGATCAGCTACGGGCTGTCGTCGTACGGCTATGACGCGCGCGTCGCCCGCGAATTCAAGATCTTCACCAACGTCGACAGCGCCGTGGTGGACCCGAAGGACTTCAGCGCCGACAGCTTCGTCAGCCGCATTGCCCCGGTCTGCATCATCCCGCCGAACAGCTTCGCGCTGGCCCATACCATCGAGTATTTCCGCATCCCGCGCGACGTGCTGGTGATCTGCCTGGGCAAGTCGACGTACGCGCGCTGCGGCATCATCGTCAACGTGACGCCGCTGGAGCCGGAGTGGGAGGGCCAGGTGACGATCGAGATCAGCAACACCACTCCCCTGCCCGCCCGCATCTACGCCGACGAGGGCATCTGCCAGTTCCTGTTCCTCCAGGGGGCGGGGCCGTGCGAGATCAGCTACGCCGACAAGGCGGGCAAGTACATGGGCCAGCGTGGCGTGGCGACGCCCCGGATGTAAGAGGTGGCGACGCCCCGGATGTAAGAGGTGGCGACGCCCCGGATGTGAGGCGTGGCGACGCCTCGGATGACGGCGCCGGCGGCCCAGATACCGAAGAGAGGGCGCACTGAGATGGCACGTTTCCTGATCCGCGGCGGCAGCCCGCTGCACGGCGAGATCCGCATCGGCGGCGCCAAGAACGCGGCACTGCCGCTGCTGGCGGCAGCACTGCTCACCGCGGACCGGCTGGTGCTGAGCAACGTGCCGCGCATCGACGACATCGCGACGATGACCGAGCTGCTGGCCAGGCACGGCCTCACCGTCGACGCCGCCGGCGACGACGCGAACACGCTCTCGATCGGCGGCGACATTACCTGCACCGAGGCGCCGTACGAGATCGTCTCGAAGATGCGTGCCTCCATCCTGGTGCTCGGCCCGGTGCTCGCGCGCTGCGGCGAGGCCCGGGTTTCGCTTCCCGGCGGCTGCGCCATCGGCACCCGGCCGGTCGACCTGCACCTGCGCGGCCTGGAGGCGCTGGGGGCGGAGATCCGGCTCGAGGGCGGCTACGTCGACGCGCGCGCACCCTCCGGCCTGGTCGGCGCGCGCATCGTGCTGCCGTTCGCCTCCGTCGGCGCCACCGAGAACCTGGTGATGGCGG
Source organism: uncultured Acetobacteraceae bacterium (assembly GCA_964245755.1). Taxonomy (GTDB): domain Bacteria; phylum Pseudomonadota; class Alphaproteobacteria; order Acetobacterales; family Acetobacteraceae; genus Lichenicoccus. The sequence goes on from CAXTNV010000130.1 coordinate 3,994, forward strand.
CGTGCCTGGCGCGCGGCCGCACCGAGATCCTCAACGTCGCGCGCGAGCCCGAGATCGGCGACCTGGTCGCCTGCCTGAGCGCCATGGGTGCCCGCATCGAAGGCGTCGGCAGCGACCGCCTCGCCATCGAGGGGGTGCAGCGCCTGCACGGCGCCGCGCACCGCATCCTGCCGGACCGCATCGAATGCGGCACCTACGCCTGCGCGGTCGGCGTCGCCGGCGGCGAGGTGCGCCTCGAGGGCGGCCAGCTCGAGCATCTCGGCGCAGTGGCACGCGCCCTTGAGGAGGCCGGCGTCGAGGTGGCGCAGGAAGCCGGTGGCCTGCGCGTGCGCCGCCACGGCAGCCTGCGCGGTGTCGACGTGATGACCGAGCCGTATCCCGGCTTTCCCACCGACATGCAGGCGCAGTTCATGGCCCTGCTGTCGGTCGCCGAGGGTGCGTCGATGATGACCGAGACCATCTTCGAGAACCGCTTCATGCACGTCCCGGAGCTCAACCGTATGGGTGCAAGGATCAACGTGCACGGCTCCTCGGCGATCATACGCGGCGTGCCGCAGCTCTCGGGCGCGCCGGTGATGGCCACCGACCTGCGCGCCTCCTTCTCGCTGATCCTGGCCGGTCTCGCCGCCGCCGGCGAGACCGTGCTCAGCCGCGTCTACCATCTCGACCGCGGCTACGAGGCGGTGGAGCGCAAGCTTTCCGGCTGCGGCGCCCGGATCGAGCGGCTGGCAGGCTGAGCGCGCTTCCGGGGCGTGGCCGCGCGGAGCACCGCGAGGCCCGCTTTGCGTGGCGGCGGCAGCGGTGCTAGGCCGCCGCATCGCCAGACCGGGACCGCGAGCCATGACCGCGCTGACCAGAGCCACCGCCCTGCTGCCGGACGAGGACGCCGCACCGCTGGTGCTGGCGCTGCCCAAGGGCCGCATCCTGGGCGAGGCCGTGGCGCTGCTCCGCGCCACCGGTGTCGAGCCGGCCGTCGACTGCCTCGACGAGCACAGCCGGCGGCTGCGCTTCCCGACCAGCGACCCGATGCTCGACGTGGTGCGGGTGCGGCCGTTCGACGTCGCGACCTTCGTCGCCTTCGGCGCGGCACAGCTCGGCATCTGCGGCGCCGACGTGCTGATGGAGTTTGACTACCCGGAGATCTACGCCCCACTCGATCTCGGCATCGGCGGCTGCCGGGTCAGCGTGGCCGAGCCTGCCCAGAGTGCCGGGACCGACGATCCGGCGCGCTGGTCGCAGGTGCGCATCGCCACCAAGTACCCCAACATCGCGCAGCGGCACTTCGCCGGCCGCGGCGTGCAGGCCGACATCGTCCACCTCAACGGTGCCATGGAGCTGGCACCCGGCCTCGGCCTGTCGCGCCTGATCGTCGACCTGGTGCAGACCGGCTCGACGCTGCGCGCCAACGGCCTGCGCGAGACCGAGGTCATCGCCGCCGTGACCAGCCGGCTGATCGTCAACCGCACCGCGCTGAAGACCCGCCCGGAGGCGATCGCAGGCTGGATCGCGCGCTTCCGCGGCGCGCTGGGCACCGCGCCGTGAAGCGCCTGCACACCGCCGATGCCGGCTTCGAGCCGGCTCTTGCCGCGCTGCTGGCGGCGCGGCGCGGCAGCGCCGCCCGGGTCGATGCGCCGGTCGCGGCGATCCTCGAGGACGTGCGCCGGCGCGGCGACGCGGCCCTGTGCGACTACACCGCCCGCTTCGACCGCCTGATCCTGACACCCGGGCGACTGCGCATCTCCGGCGAGGAGATCGACCGCGCCTGCGAGGCGGTGGCGCCGGCGCTGCACCAGGCGCTGGACCTCGCCGCAGGCCGCATCGAGGCGTTCCACCGGCTGCAGCGTCCGGCGGACATCGAGCATCGCGACGGCGCCGGCTACAGCCTCGGCCTGCGCTGGACCGCGCTCGACTCCGTCGGCGTGTACGTGCCGGGAGGCACCGCCTCATACCCGTCCTCGGTGCTGATGAACGCGCTGCCGGCGCGCGTCGCCGGGGTCGGTCGCGTGGTGATGTGCGTGCCGACCCCTGACGGCCTGCTCAACCCGCTGGTGCTGGCCGCGGCGCGGCGCGCCGGGATCGAGGAGATCTACCGCGTCGGCGGCGCCCAGGCGGTGGCGGCACTGGCCTACGGCACCGACAGCATCCGGCCGGTGGACCGCATCGTCGGCCCTGGCAATGCATACGTGGCCGAGGCCAAGCGGCAGGTGTTCGGCACGGTCGGCATCGACAGCGTCGCCGGGCCGTCCGAGGTGGTGATCGTCGCCGATGCGGACACCGATCCGGTGCACGTCGCCATCGATCTGCTGGCGCAGGCGGAACACGACGCACTGGCCCAGGCCATCCTGATCACCGACAGCCCGAAGCTGGCCGACGCGGTGGCACTGGCCGTCGAGGCGGCGTTGCCGAACCTGCCGCGGGCCGCGATCGCCGGTGCCAGCTGGCGCGATCACGGCGCCATCGTGCTGGTCTCGCACCTCGACGAGGCCGCGCGGCTGGTCAACCGCCTCGCACCCGAGCACCTGCAGCTGATGCTGGCGGATCCGGCACCGATCTTCGCCTCGGTCCGCCATGCCGGGGCGATCTTCATCGGGCGCGACTGCCCCGAGGCGGTGGGCGACTATGTGGGCGGCCCCAACCACGTGCTCCCGACCAGCGGCGCCGCCCGCTTCGCTTCCGGCCTGTCGCTGTTCGACTTCCTCAAGCGCTCCACCTGGATCGAGGGCGATGCCGCCGCCCTGCGCGCGGTGGGGCCGGCGGCGGTGGCGCTGGCCGAGGCGGAGGGGCTGCACGCGCACGCCCGCAGCGTGGCCATCCGGCTCCCGCCGCCGAACCTTTGAGCGACCCGGCGCTTCGCCCCGTGATCGGCCCCGTGATCGGCCCCGTCATCACCCCTGCCACCGCGCGCTTGACCGTGCCGGCGGCAATCCTCATGTTCCGGCGCTCGCAAACCGGACATCTCCGACGTCCTTGCGCTTCCTGCGGAGGCGCCGCTCGACCTGAACAGGAACCCAGATGCAGCATCGACCGATAGAACAACCGAATGTCTAAGGAAGACATGATCGAATTCAGCGGCACCGTGATGGAGCTGCTGCCGAACGCGATGTTCAAGGTGAAGCTCGACAACGAGCATACGATCCTCGCCCACACCAGCGGCAAGATGCGCAAGAACCGGATCCGGGTGCTGGCCGGGGACCGGGTCAACGTCGAGATGACCCCCTACGACCTGTCCAAGGGTCGTATCACCTTCCGCTTCAAGTAGGCGCCTCCCTGGTCATCGAGGCGCTCCCGCCGCCGCGCCGCTTCATTCTCGCCTCCGCCTCGCCGCGGCGCCGCGAGCTTCTGGCCCAGATCGGGCTGGTGCCCGAGCTGGTGCTGGCCCCGGGGATCGACGAGACCCCGCACGTCGACGAGCTGCCACGTCCCTGCGTGGAGCGCCTGGCACTGGCCAAGTCGGCGGCTGCGGCGGAGATGGCCGCGTCGCAGGGCGCCACCGGCAGCGTGATCCTCACCGCGGATACCGTCGTCGCACTCGGCCGGCGCATGCTGCCCAAGGCGGAGGACGAGGCCACCGCGCGCCGCTGCCTGAACCTGATCTCGGGGCGGCGGCATCGCGTCATCACCGCCGTGGTGCTGCTGCATCCGCGCGGCCGCTCGGTGCGCGTGGTGGAAAGCGTGGTGGCGTTCTCGCGACTCACCCAGCGGCAGGTCGACGCGCTGATCGACGCCGGCGACTGGCACGGCAAGGCGGGCGGCTACGCGGTGCAGGGACACGCCGCGGCCTGCGTGCGCTTCCTGTCGGGGAGCTACTCCAACGTCGTCGGCCTGCCGCTGTTCGAGACCGCGCAGCTGCTTCGCGGCCAGGGGCTGCTGCCGTGAGGTCCCCGCACCGGTCCCTGCTCGCCTCCTGCGCTCCGGGAGAGGTCCGGGTGGCGCTGCTCGACGACCGGACGCTGCTGGACTTCGCGCTGGTCCGGCCGGGCGCCCCGGACGGGGTCGGCGACCTGTATCTCGGCCGCATCAGCGCCGTGCTGCCGGCGCTCGGCGGCGCCTTCCTTGCACTCGGCGACCCGAACGGCTCGCTCAGCGGCTTCCTCCCCGACAGCGAAGGCGCTTCCGGACAGGGCGAAGGCACGCTGCTCGCGGTGCGGGTGACGCGCAGCGCCCAGGGCGCCAAGGGACCGCGACTGACCGCGCGGCTCAGCGCGGCGGAGCAGCAGCGTGCCGACGCGCGCGGCGCGGAACCCGGCCTCGTCGCGCGCGGCCCGGACGCGCTGCATCGTCTCGCCGCCGCCGCCCCGGAAGCCGAGATCCGCTGCGACGACCCGCAGCTCGCGGCCCGCCTGCATCCCCGCTTCGGCGCGCGGGTGCGGATCGTGGCGCGCGCCTTCGACGACGCCGTGGAGGCCGAGATCGACCGCCTCGCGCAGCCGCAACTGGATCTGCCCGGCGGACTGCGGGCGAGCTTTCATCCCACCCCGGCGCTGGTCGCGGTCGACATCGACGGAGGTGCGAGCAGCGCCGAGCGGCGTCCGAAGCCGGTGGTGCAGTTCGCGGCGAACCGTGCGGCGATCCCGGCGGTGCTGCACCAGCTCCGGCTTCGCAACCTGTCCGGCGCGATACTGCTCGATCCGGCCGGGCTCGCCACGCGCAAGCGAGGCGCGCTGGCACCGGACATCGAGGCGGCGCTGGCGCGCGATCCGCTGCGCCCCAGGCTGCTCGGCTTCACCGCGCTGGGCCTGGCCGAGATCCTGCGCCCACGCGTGCATCCACCGCTGCACGAGCTGCTGCACAGCCCGCACGGTGCGGCACTCGCGGCCTTGCGCGAGGCACTCGCGGCGCATGGCGCGGCGCGCGGGCGGCCCGTGATCCGTGCCGGGATCGCGGTTATCACCGCCCTGCGCGACGATGCCGCAGCGCTGCAGGCCTTCGCCGCAAGGGCCGCCGTGTCGGCTACGCTGAGGACCGATCCCGACATCCGCGACCTGAGCTGGAGGATCGAGCATGACTGAAGCGGCCTCGCCCACCCTGTGCCCGATCTGCGGCCGCGACACCATGCCGTCGGTGCGGCCGTTCTGCTCGAAGCGCTGCGCCGACGTCGATCTCGGCCGCTGGTTTTCCGGCCAGTACCGCACGCCGTCGCTGCGCATCGACGCGGAGGAGGATGACGAGGATCGGCCGCCCGATGCCTGATCGGGTCGAGGCGCGATCCCCCGGTCGGGTGATCAGCCGGGTGCTTGATCGGGCGAGGAGCGTGGGCTAAAGCCTGCGCCACCGCCAGCCGGTGCGGCGCCCAGGTAGCTCAGTTGGTAGAGCATGCGACTGAAAATCGCAGTGTCGGTGGT